>NZ_CP011924.1:3402500-3675000 GCF_000238315.3 Pseudoalteromonas piscicida | reverse complement strand
GAATTTTGTGTGTGGCTTGATAGAACCAGGCTTACATAGTACTTGACCACGCTCTACTTCATCACGCTTAGTACCACGTAGTAGTGCACCGATGTTCTCACCCGCACGACCTTCGTCTAGAAGCTTACGGAACATTTCAACACCTGTACAAGTTGTCTTCGTAGTTTCTTTAATACCTACGATTTCTACTTCGTCGTTCACGTTGATGATACCAGCTTCTACACGGCCTGTTACTACTGTACCACGACCCTGGATTGAGAATACGTCTTCGATAGGCATGATGAATGGCTTATCGATGTCACGCTCTGGCTCTGGGATGTAAGAATCTAGTGCTTCTGCAAGCTCAATGATCTTCGCTTCCCACTGCTCTTCGCCTTCTAGTGCTTTTAGCGCTGAACCTTGGATTAGTGGTAGGTCATCACCTGGGAAGTCGTACTCAGAAAGTAGTTCACGAACTTCCATCTCTACTAGCTCTAGTAGCTCTTCGTCGTCAACCATGTCACATTTGTTCATGAATACGATGATGTAAGGTACACCAACCTGACGAGAAAGTAGGATGTGCTCACGTGTTTGAGGCATAGGACCGTCAGTAGCAGCAACTACTAGGATCGCGCCGTCCATCTGTGCAGCACCAGTGATCATGTTTTTAACATAGTCAGCGTGTCCTGGACAGTCTACGTGTGCATAGTGACGAGTTGGTGTGTCATACTCAACGTGTGAAGTTGAGATTGTGATACCACGCTCACGCTCTTCTGGAGCGTTATCGATTGATGCGAAGTCTTTTGCTGTACCACCGTATACTTTTGCAAGTACGTTAGTGATTACTGCAGTTAGTGTAGTTTTACCGTGGTCAACGTGGCCGATAGTACCAACGTTTACGTGCGGTTTTACGCGTTCAAACTTTTCTTTTGCCATTTTCAAATTTCCTATAAAGAAATTAAAGTCCAGCCCTAAGACCGGACCGAACTAAAATTACTTAACAGCGCGAGCTGCAATTATTGCATCAGCTACGTTTTTAGCCGCTTCAGCATACTTTAGGAATTCCATAGAGTACGATGCGCGCCCTTGTGTAGCGGAGCGTAAGTCTGTTGCATAACCAAACATTTCAGAAAGCGGGACCTGAGCATTAATTTGCTTCGAGCCACCAAATGCTTCTTCCATGCCTTCAATTATGCCACGACGACGATTTAAGTCGCCTACTACATCACCCATGTTTTCTTCAGGGGTGATTACTTCTACTTTCATGACAGGCTCAAGTAGAACCGGACTTGCTTCTAGCGCGCCCTTTCTAAAGCCCATCGAACCTGCGATCTTAAACGCCATCTCGTTTGAGTCAACATCGTGGAACGAGCCATCAAACAGGGTAGCTTTAACACCCAATAGCGGATAACCGGCAAGAACACCTTGCTTCATCTGCTCTTGAATACCTTTATCAACCGCTGGGATATACTCTTTTGGTACTGTACCACCTACGATTTCGTTAACGAATTCGTATATTGGCGCATCATCATCAGAGACATCCATTGGTTCTAGCTTCAACCAAACGTGACCATATTGACCACGACCACCAGATTGACGCACAAACTTACCTTCAGCTTCAACAGAAGCTCGGATAGTTTCGCGGTATGCAACCTGAGGCTTACCAACGTTACACACAACGTTAAACTCACGCTTCATGCGATCGACAATGATATCTAAGTGAAGTTCACCCATACCAGAGATAATCGTCTGACCAGATTCTTCGTCCGTTTCTACACGGAATGAAGGATCTTCTGCTGCAAGTTTACCAAGCGCAACGCCCATTTTTTCTTGGTCAGCTACTGTTTTAGGTTCTACTGCGACTGAGATTACAGGCTCAGGGAACTCCATACGTTCTAACGTAATTGGGGCATCTTGAGCACAAAGTGTATCACCAGTAGTTACATCTTTTAGGCCGATAGCAGCCGCGATGTCACCCGCATGAACTTCTTTAATCTCTTCACGCGAGTTAGAGTGCATTTGAACAATACGTCCAAAACGCTCTTTTTTACCTTTAACAGGATTTAGTACCGAATCACCTTGGCTAACTTTACCAGAGTAAACTCGGAAGAAAGTAAGTGTGCCAACGAATGGATCGGTTGCGATCTTAAATGCAAGCGCCGCAAACGGTGCATCATCGTCAGCTTCACGCGTATCTTCGGATTCGTCTTCTAAGACACCTTGGATAGCTTTTACTTCAGTAGGCGAAGGCATGAATTCAATCACAGCGTCAAGCACAGCCTGAACACCTTTGTTCTTGAATGCACTACCTGTCGTCATTGGCACAATTTCATTGGCCAATGTGCGTTGGCGAAGGGCTGATTTAATCTCTTCTTCGCTCAACTCACCATCTTCAAGATATTTTTCCATTAGCTCTTCAGAAGCTTCTGCAGCGCTCTCAATTAGATGAGAACGCCATTCTTCAGCAAGCTCAAGAAGATCTGCAGGGACCTCTTCATAGTTGAAAGTCATCCCCTGGTCTTCTTCATTCCAGTTAATCGCTTTCATCTTGATAAGGTCAATAACACCTTTAAATTCATCTTCAGCACCAATTGGTAGCTGAATAGGCACAGGTGTAGCACCGAGACGTTTTTTAACTTGTTCAACAACAGACAAGAAATTAGCACCCGTACGATCCATCTTATTGACGAAAATCATACGTGGTACTTCGTATTTATTTGCCTGACGCCAAACGGTCTCAGTTTGCGGTTGCACACCTGATGAAGCACATAACACAACAACAGCACCATCAAGTACGCGCAATGAACGCTCTACTTCGATAGTAAAATCTACGTGTCCTGGAGTATCGATGATGTTTACACGATGCTCATCAAACTGAGCATCCATCCCTTTCCAGAAACACGTCGTTGCAGCAGAAGTGATCGTGATACCACGCTCTTGCTCCTGCTCCATCCAGTCCATAGTTGCGGCACCGTCATGTACCTCACCAATCTTATGAGAAAGACCAGTATAGAAAAGTACGCGCTCGGTCGTAGTTGTTTTACCCGCATCTACGTGAGCACATATACCAATGTTACGGTAGCGCTCAATCGGAGTTGTCCGTGCCATAATATCCTCTTAAAGGGTGTTAGCAGATTACCAACGGTAGTGAGCGAATGCTTTGTTCGCTTCAGCCATACGGTGAACGTCTTCACGTTTCTTAACCGCAGTGCCTTTGTTTTCAGCAGCGTCGATCATCTCTTGAGCAAGACGAAGACCCATTGATTTTTCGCCACGCTTACGTGCAGCTTCAACCAACCAACGCATACCTAGTGCGTTACGACGCACTGGACGTACTTCAACTGGTACTTGGTACGTTGAACCACCAACACGGCGAGATTTAACCTCTACCTGTGGGCGAACGTTATCAAGTGCAGATTCAAAGATTTCTAGGTGCGACTTGCCTGATTTTTCAGCAGCCACGTCTAGCGCACCATATACGATTTTTTCAGCAGTAGATTTCTTGCCGTCAAGCATTACTACGTTAACGAATTTAGCAAGAAGCTCTGATCCGAACTTCGGATCTGGAAGAATTTTACGTTGACCTATTACGCGTCTTCTAGGCATTTTCTTTCTCCGGTATCTTCAGGTCCGTGCTAAACACGGATTCCCAAAACAATATATAAAAATTTAAAACTTAAGTGCTTGGCCTTACTAACGGAGAACCATTAGCCCTTAGGACGTTTTGCACCGTACTTAGAACGAGCCTGTCTACGGTCGTTTACGCCTGCACAGTCAAGTGCACCACGAACAGTGTGGAAACGCACACCTGGTAAGTCTTTAACACGACCACCACGGATTAGGATTACACTGTGCTCTTGTAGGTTGTGACCTTCACCACCAATGTATGAAGTTACTTCGAAACCGTTAGTTAAACGTACATGCGCTACTTTACGTAATGCAGAGTTTGGTTTCTTAGGTGTTGTTGTATATACACGAGTACATACACCACGCTTTTGTGGACAAGCTTTAAGAGCAGCAGAGTTGCTCTTTGTAACCTTGCTACGACGTGGCTTACGCACTAGCTGGTTAATAGTTGCCATTAAATAGCTCCTGAATTAATAAATTACTACTGAAAAATAAAATCTTACCATTTAGGTCAAATCCAATTTTCTTGAACGACTAAAATGGGTGGCCGAATTTTAATGACCAAAGTTTAACCTGTCAACCAAAAGTCGTCATCAGCGCTAAGTAAATGCATGCAATTCGGATGGTTTTGTCTGCGAAGCTATTGAAAGTTAACAAAAGTTAGCGATTGCATTGAAAAACCTTTGTTGCAGTATACATATTGATGTGACGCTTTGATGGCAATTCGACCGGCGAGTTAAAAAGGCATAAAAAAACCGCTGTATTCACACAGCGGCTTTTCAATTAATTCGCTAAATGGCGAGGATTACTCGTTGCCACCTAGTAGATCAGCGTTTAGTGCGTCCGTTAGCGCTTGAGTTGCCTCTTCAGCACTTACTGTTTACTCTTCAACAGCTGCTTCACCTTGCTTACGACGGTTGATGCGCTCTTCATGGTATGCGAAACCTGTACCCGCTGGGATCAAACGACCCACGATTACGTTTTCTTTCAGACCACGTAACTCATCGCTCTTACCGTTAACCGCAGCTTCGGTTAGAACACGTGTTGTTTCCTGGAACGATGCCGCAGAAATAAACGATTCAGTCGCAAGTGACGCTTTAGTAATACCCATTAGTTGGATTTCAAACTTAGCTGGGATCTTACCTTGCATTTCTAGTTCACGGTTAGCGATGTTTACACGTGCAACTTCAGCTTGCTCGCCTACTAGGAATTCACTGTCACCACCATCAAGGATGATACACTTACGAAGCATCTGACGAACGATAGTCTCAATGTGCTTATCGTTAATCTTTACGCCCTGTAGACGGTATACTTCTTGTACTTCGTTAGTGATGTAGTTAGATACATCAGTAACACCACGTAGACGTAGGATGTCGTGCGGAGACTCTGGACCATCGGCGATTACTTCACCTTTAGCCACTTGCTCACCTTCGAACACGTTAAGCTGACGCCATTTCGGGATCATCTCTTCGTATGCATCACCCTCTTCCGGTGTGATCACAAGACGTTTCTTACCTTTAGTCTCTTTACCGAAGCTAACGGTACCTGTGATTTCTGCAAGAATTGCAGGATCTTTTGGCTTACGCGCTTCGAATAGGTCAGCAACTCGAGGTAGACCACCCGTGATGTCACGAGTCTTCGAACCTTCTTGTGGAATACGAGCCAGTACCGAACCAGGTAGTACTGTTGCACCATCTGTGATTTCAATCGTTGTGAATGAAGGTAGACGGATCTCTTGAAGACCACGTTCTTCGTTCTCAATGATTAGTTTAGGCTCTTTCGCGTTTACTTTCGCAAGATCCTTAACAACCACACGTGTTAGACCAGTTAATTCATCAGTCTGTGCTTCAGTGTTTGAATCATCGATATCGCTGAACGATACTTTTGACTCATGTTCAATGATGATTGGGTGGCTATGCGGGTCCCAAGTAGCAACAATGTCGTTACCTTTAACGTCAGCACCATCTTGTACAGTTAATACTGCACCGTAAGGAACTTTATAACGCTCTTTCTCACGACCGTGCTCATCGATTATCGTGATCTCAGTTGAACGAGACGTGATAACGATTTTGCCATCAGCATTGATTACAAACTTCGCATTGTGAAGTTTCAGATTACCATTGTTCTTAACTTGAACACTGTTCTCTGCAGAAGCTCGTGATGCCGCACCACCGATGTGGAATGTACGCATCGTAAGCTGTGTACCCGGCTCACCGATTGACTGTGCCGCGATTACACCAACTGCTTCACCAGGGTTGATGATGTGGCCACGTGCCAAGTCACGACCATAACAGTGTGCACACACACCAAAGTCGTTTTGACAGGTGATTACAGAACGTACTTTAACTTCGTCTACTGAGTGCTCTTCTAGAAGGTCACACAGTTTTTCGTCAATCATTACGTTACGTGCAACAAGTACTTCAGTGGTACCTGGCTTACATACATCTTCAGCAACAACACGACCTAATACGCGCTCACGAAGCGGCTCTACAACGTCACCACCTTCAATTAGCGGCTTCATTACTAGACCTTCTTCGGTACCACAGTCTGATTCATTGATAACCAAATCTTGTGCTACGTCTACTAGACGACGAGTTAGGTAACCCGAGTTCGCTGTCTTAAGTGCCGTATCCGCTAGACCCTTACGCGCACCGTGCGTCGAGATAAAGTACTGTAGTACGTTTAGACCTTCACGGAAGTTCGCTGTAATTGGCGTTTCGATGATTGAACCATCTGGACGTGCCATTAGACCACGCATACCCGCTAGCTGACGGATCTGAGCAGCACTACCACGAGCGCCTGAGTCTGCCATCATAAACACTGAGTTAAATGACGGTTGCTCTTCTTCGTTGCCTTCAGCGTTGATAACCGTTTCTTTTGAAAGGTTAGCCATCATCTCGCGAGAAAGGTTTTCGTTTACACGTGACCAGATATCGATAACTTTGTTGTATTTCTCACCGGCAGTTACAAGACCTGATTGGAACTGTTGGTTGATTTCTGCAACTTCAGCTTCCGCACGATCGATGATCTCACCTTTAGTTGGTGGGATTACCATGTCATTGATACCGATAGAAACACCTGACTTCATCGCGTAGTGGAAACCGGTATACATCACTTGGTCAGCAAAGATAACTGTATCTTTAAGACCTAGACGACGGTAACACTCATTAAGAAGACCAGAAATTTGTTTCTTACCCAGTGGTTTGTTGATCAGTTCAAACGGCAAGCCTTCAGGGATATTCAATGAAAGGATTGCACGACCTACTGTCGTATCTACTAGGTGAGTTAACGTGCCGCGCTCACGTGTTTCTTCGTCGATAGTCACTTCTGTGATACGCACTTTAACACGAGCGTGAAGCTCAGCAGCACCTACACGGTATGCTTTTTCAGCTTCTTTAGCATCTTTAAATACTAAACCTTCACCTTTACCGTTGATACGATCGCGAGTCATGTAGTAAAGACCTAGTACAACGTCCTGTGAAGGAACGATGATTGGTTCACCGTTAGCTGGTGCTAGGATGTTGTTGGTAGACATCATCAATGCACGCGCTTCCAACTGCGCTTCAAGCGTCAGTGGTACGTGAACAGCCATTTGGTCACCATCGAAGTCAGCGTTATACGCCGCACACACTAGCGGGTGTAGGTGAATCGCTTTACCTTCGATAAGTACAGGTTCGAATGCTTGGATACCTAGACGGTGAAGTGTTGGCGCACGGTTAAGTAAAACCGGGTGCTCACGGATAACTTCGTCTAGTACATCCCAAACCTCTGGTACTTCACGCTCAACCATCTTCTTCGCAGCTTTGATGGTTGTCGCCATACCACGGCGCTCTAGTTTACCGTAGATAAATGGCTTGAATAGCTCAAGTGCCATCTTCTTAGGTAGACCACACTGATGTAGTTTCAGCGTAGGACCAACGGTGATAACAGAACGGCCTGAGTAGTCAACACGCTTACCTAGAAGGTTTTGACGGAAACGACCTTGCTTACCTTTGATCATGTCAGCAAGCGACTTCAGTGGACGCTTGTTAGAACCCGTAATTGCACGGCCACGACGACCATTATCAAGTAGCGCATCAACCGCTTCTTGAAGCATACGCTTTTCGTTACGTACGATGATGTCTGGTGCAGCTAGGTCTAGAAGACGCTTCAAACGGTTGTTACGGTTGATCACACGACGGTAAAGGTCGTTCAGATCTGAAGTCGCAAAGCGACCGCCGTCTAGTGGTACTAGTGGACGTAGATCTGGTGGAAGAACCGGTAGCACGCTCATTACCATCCACTCAGGGTTGTTACCTGATTGGTGGAACGCTTCCATTAGTTTAAGGCGCTTAGTGATTTTCTTACGCTTAGTTTCAGAGTTGATTGTTGGCAACTCTTCACGCATTTCAGCGATTAACTGACCAAGGTCTAGGTCACGAAGTAGATCAAGTACAGCTTCTGCACCCATCTTCGCTTCGAACTCATCACCGTGCTCTTCAAGTGCATCTAGGTATTCTTCTTCACCTAGTAGCTGACCGCGCTCAAGCGTAGTCATACCTGGCTCAGTAACCACGAATGATTCGAAATAAAGTACGCGCTCGATATCACGAAGCGTCATGTCTAGCATTAGGCCGATACGTGACGGAAGTGATTTCAAGAACCAAATATGCGCAACTGGGCTAGCCAGCTCGATGTGACCCATACGGTCACGACGTACTTTTGTTAGCGTTACTTCAACGCCACACTTTTCACAGATAACACCACGGTGCTTCAAGCGCTTGTATTTACCACACAAACACTCGTAATCTTTTACTGGGCCGAAGATACGGGCACAGAATAAGCCATCACGCTCAGGCTTGAAAGTACGGTAGTTGATTGTCTCAGGTTTCTTTACTTCACCGTAAGACCATGAACGCACCATGTCTGGCGAAGCAAGACCAATGCGAATTGCATCGAATTCTTCGGTCTTATTTTGTTGCTTCAGAAACTTAAGTAAGTCTTTCACCTTAGCTCTCCTGTCGGAGGTTAATCTTGAGGGCAAGCCATGCTTGCCCCTACATTCTTTTCAGTCCGGTTGCAGTTATGCAACGCCGCAGCGCACTGCGGCGGTCGGATTAAATTTCTTCCAACTCGATGTTGATACCTAGCGAGCGGATTTCTTTCAACAGTACGTTGAACGACTCAGGCATACCCGGTTCCATCTTGTGGTTACCGTCTACGATGTTCTTATACATCTTAGTACGACCGTTAACGTCATCCGACTTCACTGTCAACATTTCTTGTAGCGTGTAGGCAGCACCGTATGCTTCTAGTGCCCATACCTCCATCTCACCGAAACGCTGACCACCGAACTGTGCCTTACCACCCAGCGGCTGCTGAGTAACTAGGCTGTAAGAACCTGTTGAACGCGCGTGCATCTTGTCATCAACAAGGTGGTTCAGTTTCAGCATGTACATGTAGCCTACTGCTACTTGACGCTCAAATGCATCACCAGTACGACCATCATATAACGTTACCTGACCACTTCTTGGATAACCACCAAGCTCTAGCATGTCTTTGATTTCAGCTTCACGTGCACCATCAAATGCTGGTGTTGCGATTGGAAGACCACCTTTAAGGTTATCTGCCAAGCGACGGATTTCATCATCAGAGAAGTTAGCAATATCTACTTTCTGACGGCAGTCACCGATTTCGTAAGCTTTCTTGATGAATTCGCGTAGCTCGTGAATTTCACGTTGCTCTTTCATCATTTCTTCAAGACGTTCACCGATACCACGAGCAGCTAGACCCATGTGAGTTTCTAGGATCTGACCGATGTTCATACGAGATGGTACACCCAGTGGGTTAAGTACGATATCTACAGTACGACCTTTATCATCGTAAGGCATGTCTTCAACAGGAACGATAGTTGAGATTACACCCTTGTTACCGTGACGACCCGCCATCTTATCACCAGGTTGGATACGACGTTTAACAGCTAGGTATACTTTAACAATCTTAAGTACGCCAGGCGCTAGGTCATCACCTTGAGTGATCTTACGACGCTTGTTCTCGAAACGCTTATCGTAGTCAGCTTTAAGCTCGTCATACTGTGCAGCTAGTTGCTCAAGCTCTGCTTGATGCTCTTCATCAGCAAGGCTTTGTGTTAGTAGCTTCTCAGTGTTAAAGCCAGCAAGCTGTTCTTCACTCATACCTGATTTAATCAGTAGGTTACGAGCGTGAGTCAGGATACCGCCTTCAAGGATTCTGAACTCTTCGTTGAAGTCTTTCTTCGCTTCGCGAAGCTGCATATCTTCAACTTCTAGTGCACGTTTGTCTTTTTCAACACCATCACGCGTAAACACTTGTACGTCGATAACCGTACCAGATACAGAGTTAGGTACACGTAGTGAGCTGTCTTTAACATCAGACGCTTTTTCACCGAAGATAGCACGTAGTAGCTTTTCTTCAGGTGTTAGCTGCGTTTCACCTTTAGGCGTTACTTTACCTACAAGGATGTCGCCGCCTTTCACTTCAGCACCGATATATACAACGCCTGATTCGTCAAGCTTACCTAGTGCAGACTCACCTACGTTTGGAATATCCGCAGTGATTTCTTCTGGACCAAGCTTAGTATCACGAGCAATACACTGAAGCTCTTGAATGTGGATAGTCGTTAGACGATCTTCTTTTACAACATTCTCTGAAAGTAGGATTGAATCCTCGAAGTTGTAACCATTCCGAGGCATGAACGCTACGCGTAGGTTCTGACCAAGTGCTAAGTCACCTAGGTCTGTTGAAGGACCATCAGCAAGCACGTCACCACGTACCACCGGCTCACCAACCATACAAGTTGGTTTCTGGTTGATACACGTGTTTTGGTTTGAACGTGTGTACTTAGTTAAGTTATAGATGTCGATGCCCGCTTCACCTTGGATGCGCTCATCTTCATTAACGTTAACAACAATACGGCTCGCATCAGCATACTTAACGATACCGCCACGCTTAGCAACGATTGTTACACCAGAGTCCTTCGCTAGTGTACGCTCAATACCAGTACCAACTAGCGGCTTATCAGCACGTAGTGTAGGTACAGCTTGACGTTGCATGTTCGATCCCATCAATGCGCGGTTCGCGTCATCGTGTTCTAGGAATGGGATAAGCGCTGCAGCCACAGAGATTACCTGCTGTGGAGATACGTCCATATACTGAATGCTGTCGCTTGGCATAAAGGTTGATTCACCTTTAAAACGACATGGAATCAATTCTTCAGCAAATTGGTTGTCATCAGTTAGCGTTGTATTCGCCTGTGTGATAACGAACTGACCTTCTTCTATTGCTGATAGGTAATCAACATCGTCAGTAACGATACCGTCTACTACTTTGCGGTATGGAGTCTCTAAGAAACCATAGTCGTTTGTATGCGCGTAAGTAGATAGCGAGTTGATTAGACCGATGTTTGGACCTTCAGGCGTTTCGATAGGACAAACACGACCGTAGTGCGTTACGTGTACGTCACGTACTTCGAAGCCAGCACGCTCACGAGTTAGACCACCCGGACCTAATGCAGAAATACGACGCTTGTGCGTTACTTCTGAAAGCGGGTTGTTCTGGTCCATAAATTGTGAAAGCTGTGAAGAACCAAAGAATTCTTTTACTGCTGCAGAGATTGGCTTAGCGTTGATCAAATCCTGTGGCATAACGTTATCTAGGTCACCAAGACTTAGACGCTCACGTACTGCACGTTCAACACGTACAAGACCTACACGGAATTGGTTTTCAGCCATTTCACCTACAGAACGGATACGACGGTTACCTAAGTGGTCGATGTCATCAACATCGCCTTTACCGTTACGGATGTCGATCAATACCTTCATCACGCTCACGATATCTTCTTTAGATAGCGTACCGTTACCCTCATCTGAATCATAACCAACACGGCTATTGAACTTCATACGACCAACCGTTGAAAGGTCGTAGCGCTCTTCAGAGAAGAATAGGTTATCAAATAACGCTTCTGCAGCTTCTTTTGTTGGTGGCTCACCAGGGCGCATCATGCGATAGATTTCTACCAATGCTTCTAGGCGATTGTTAGTAGAATCAACACGTAATGTCTCTGACATGTACGCACCGCTGTCTACTTCGTTGATGTAAAGCGTATCGATCTTTGAGTGACCCGCTTTCACCAATTCAGCCATAAGCTCTAGTGATAGTTCAGTGTTCGCTTCTGCAATCACTTCGCCTGTTGATTCGTCGATATAGTTTTTAGCAACAACACGACCGATGATGTACTCATGCGGTACTTCAAGAGTGTCGATGCCTTGCTTTTCGATGCTCTTAATGTGGCGTGCAGTAATACGACGGCCTTTTTCAACCAATACGTCACCGTTTGCATCTTTAATATCAAATGCAGCGGTTTCACCACGTAGGCGTGAAGGCACAAGTTCCATCAACACTTTGCCATCTTTTACTTCGAAACTTGTCGTTTCAAAGAATAGTGCCAAGATTTCTTCTGAAGTGAACTCTAGTGCACGTAAGATGATAGATGCTGGTAGTTTACGGCGACGGTCAATACGAACGTAAAGGTTATCTTTAACGTCGAATTCAAAGTCAAGCCATGAACCACGGTAAGGGATCACACGTGCGTTATATAACACTTTACCAGATGAGTGTGATTTACCACGGTCGTTATCAAAGAATACACCAGGTGAACGGTGTAGCTGAGAAACGATAACACGCTCAGTACCATTGATTACAAAAGTACCGGTGTCTGTCATGAGCGGGATTTCGCCCATGTAAACTTCTTGCTCTTTTATGTCTTTGACTGTGCCAGGTGCATCTTTGTCCATTAGCACAAGACGTAGTTTAACGCGAAGTGGAGCAGAATATGTCACACCGCGAATTTGACATTCTTTAACGTCAAATACTGGCTCGCCAATACGATAACTGACGTATTGAAGTTCAGAGTTGCCCGAGTAGCTCTTGATAGGGAATACAGAACGGAAAGCAGCTTCCAATCCAGTATCGCCATCGGCATCAGGCGCAATGAACTTATCGAACGATTCCAACTGCATTTGCAGTAGGAAAGGTATGTCCAAAACCTGTGGACGTTTACCAAAATCCTTACGGATACGTTTCTTTTCAGAATAAGAGTAAGCCATGGGGTTCCTCAGCTTGCTGATCTTTGACCCAACCTGTCCAAAATTGAACAGACTTCACTGGCATCTAAGCCATGATAACAACATCTAAATTGTCACACTAACTTGCTTAACTAACGGCTTAAATGAGCACAATTCAGGCTATATTCAAATCGTTAATGTCATCAAATCAGTGTTACTTCAAATGCCATTGCGATTTTCAACAAAAACTTCTAAGTTATTGAAAATTACAGTGAAATTCGAAGATTTATGCACGATAGAAATGCATATCTCTATAGCGCAAAAGGGCCGGTGATTAAATAATCACCAGCCCTTGCCTGATTTCTCAGGCAGCGAACCTAGCGGGAGCTAGATTACTTGATCTCAACTTGAGCACCAGCTTCTTCAAGATCTTTCTTAAGAGCTTCAGCTTCTTCCTTAGATACACCTTCTTTGATAGGTGCAGGAGCAGACTCAACTAGAGCTTTAGCTTCTTTAAGGCCTAGACCTGTTGCGCCACGTACCGCTTTGATTGCAGCAACTTTGTTACCGCCAGCAGCAGCTAGGATTACGTCGAACTCAGTCTTTTCTTCAGCAGCTTCAGCAGGACCAGCAGCAACAACAGCAGCAGCTGCAGTTACACCGAACTTCTCTTCCATAGCTTCAACTAGTTCAACAACTTCCATTACTGACATTTCAGCAATAGCGTCAAGGATTTGGTCTTTAGTTACAGACATTTCAAATTTCCTAATTATTTACGAACCCATGCGGTTCAAAAAATTTATTAAAGAAAGGAGCGTTGCTTAGATTAAGCAGCTTGCTCAGCTTTCTGTACACGTACCGCTTCAATTGTTTTACACAATTTGCCAGCAGACGCTTCTTTCATAGCGCTCATTAAGCGTGCAACAGCTTCGTCGTAAGTAGGTAGCTTAGCAAGCATATCTACGTCAACGATTTTGCCTTCGAATGCAGCAGTTTTAAGCTCAAATGCTTCGTTCTTTTTCGCGAAATCTGCAAAGATACGCGCAGCAGCACCAGGGTGCTCTGAAGAGAAAGCGATTAGGCTTGGACCAACTAGTGATTCATTAAGGCATTCGTAATCAGTGCCTTCAACCGCACGTCTAGCTAGGGTGTTACGAACAACTTTCATCCATACACCAGCTTCACGAGCTTCTTTACGAAGAGCAGTGATTGCACCTACTGTTACACCACGAGAATCAGCAACAACTGCTGAAAGAGCACCTTTGGCAGCTTCGTTGACTTCAGCAACAATTGCTTTTTTGTCTTGAAGATTTAAAGCCATGGGTGTTACTCCTGGTTTATAGAAAAACAAACATGTTTTTCAGTTCTACTCTACCCTGCTAAAAACTTTAGCAGAGATGCTTTTTACGGCGAGAGCCAGAAGATTAGGAAAATCTAGCTGGGATTCACACCGTCTACGTAGGACGATTAAGGCCGAAGCCACCTACGGTCTTGGACGGAAGCGCAATTTATCGATTCATTGTAGACCATGATGGAAACAATTTTCGAAATTATGCGCTTCAACCCGAATTCTTTGCTTTGTAAAGAAGTACACTTCTCTACAAAATGGCGCAAAATTATAGTCTAATTTTTACGCCATGTAAACGCTAAACTCTAAATTATACTACTTGAGTATTTAGAGTAGCTTGGTCTAAAGCAACACCAGCACCCATCGTAGTAGAGATGCTTACTTTCTTCACGAAAGTACCTTTTGCAGTAGAAGGCTTAGCCTTCTTAAGCGCGATGATTAGCGCTTCAAGGTTTTCTTGAAGTTGGTTAGCGTCAAAGTCTACTTTACCGATAGTAGTGTGGATGATACCGTTCTTATCGTTACGGTAACGAACCTGACCAGCTTTAGCGTTCTTAACAGCTTCTGCAACGTTAGGCGTTACAGTACCTGTCTTAGGGTTAGGCATAAGACCACGTGGACCTAGGATTTGACCTAGTTGACCAACAACGCGCATTGCATCTGGAGAAGCAACAACAACGTCAAAGTTCATTTCGCCTTTTTTAACTTGCTCTGCAAGGTCTTCCATACCTACTAAATCAGCACCAGCTTCTTTAGCAGCTTCAGCATTTGCACCTTGAGTGAATACCGCTACGCGTACATCACGACCAGTACCGTGAGGTAGTACAGTTGCACCACGTACGTTTTGGTCAGATTTACGAGCATCGATACCTAGGTTTACAGCAACGTCAACACTTTCAACGAACTTAGCAGTAGCAAGTTCTTTTAGAAGAGCAACAGCTTCGTTGATTTCGTACTCTTTAGTCGCATCCACTTTCTCGCGGATAGTACGCATACGCTTAGTTAATTTAGCCATTCTCAATTACTCCTCTACGTTCAAGCCCATTGCACGTGCAGAACCTGCAATCGTGCGTACAGCTGCGTCCATATCAGCAGCAGTAAGATCTGGACGTTTCGTCTCAACGATCTCTTCAAGTTGAGCACGAGTAACTGTACCAACTTTTTCAGTGTTAGGACGACCAGAACCAGACTTGATACCAGCAGCCTTTTTAAGAAGGTATGCCGCAGGTGGAGTCTTCATTTCAAAAGTGAAAGAACGGTCACTGTAAACAGAAATAACAACAGGAACAGGTGCGCCTTTTTCGATAGACTCTGTACGTGCGTTGAACGCTTTACAGAATTCCATGATGTTTACACCGTGTTGACCTAGTGCAGGACCTACTGGAGGACTAGGGTTAGCCATACCAGCAGCAACTTGTAGCTTGATTAGAGCTTCAACTTTCTTAGCCATGATAATACCTCAATTGTGGGTCTTTGCCTCGTGCGCGCGAGGACGCGTACTCAAACGGCTTCCCAGTTAAAAAATTCAGTCTTTTTGCCGCATATTTTTGCGTACAACAAAAAGGCCGCTGATTATAGATTAATCAGCGGCCTTTGACAACTTTTTCAAGTTAGAATTTATTTGTCTTTCTCAACCTGACCAAATTCTAGGTCTACAGGCGTTGAACGACCGAAAATAAGTACCGATACTTTCAGGCGACTCTTTTCGTAATCCACTTCTTCAACCACACCGTTGAAGTCAGCAAATGGACCATCTGTAACACGAACCACTTCACCCGGCTCAAATAAAGTAGCAGGTTTCGGTGCTTCAGCATTTTCTTGCAGACGGTTAAGAATACGATCCGCTTCTTTTTGACTGATTGGTGCTGGACGGTCTGACGTACCACCAACAAAGCCCATTACACGCGGTGTGCTATTCACCAAGTGCCAAGACGCATCGTCCATTACCATTTGAACTAATACATAGCCAGGGAAGAATTTACGCTCAGATTTACGTTTCTGACCTGCACGCATTTCAACCACTTCTTCAGTCGGCACAAGGATCTCACCGAATAGGTCTTCTAACCCTTCGATTTTAATATGCTCGATAATGGTTTGTGCTACGCGTTTTTCAAAACCTGAAAACGCTTGGATCACGTACCAACGTAATTTCTTTTCTTTGTTCTCATCCGACATGGGATCAGATCTCCAATCCAGTTAAAAAGCCTACTGCACGGAAAAGTATACCATCTAATCCCCATAGGATTAATGCCATAATCACCGTTGCAATGATCACGATGAAAGTAGTGTGAGTCGCTTCCTGACGCGTTGGCCAGATAACTTTACGTACTTCAATACGTGATTCTTTAGCAAAAGCGATAAAGGTACGGCCTTTTTCAGTCGTTACCAAAATGCCCAAAGCCGCAGCGATAGCTGCAACTACGCCAACAGCGCGTACTAAAACAGATAAATCGGCATATAGATAATTACCAACTACGGCACCAGTTAGAAGTGCAATAGCAGCTAGCCACTTTACCGTGTCCATCGAGCTCGACGAGTTTTCAACATTAGTGCTCATAATCAATTTTACCTTAAATACAGACACAACAACCCTGCATAGAACAGGGTAAATCCATTCAATCCAAATTTACAAATAAGCGACTTAAGTGGTTTTGGGTCACGTTATTTTAAATGTGGACTTGTTGCTGAATTGGCAGGGGCGGCAGGACTCGAACCCGCAACCATCGGTTTTGGAGACCGCTGTTCTACCAATTGGAACTACGCCCCTGCAAAGTGGATGCCCATTATACTGACGAAGCAAACGAAAACAAGTGTAAAAGATATGCAAAGTAACATTTAATCTAAACTTGGTTTTGCGACGTCTTCAGAAAAGACGCAATAAATCTCCGTGATAAAAATCACAAAGCACCCAAACTTGCTCAAATGGGTGACAATCAGGGATCTCCCAAGTGGCTTTTAAGCGCTTAAAATCGTCAAGATGATAAATGGGGCTGGCGTTTCGAATTAACAACCAAACACGTTGTGAATCATAGTGTTTTTTGGCTTTTTGATTGAGCAGCCGCTGCAAACCGATACTCAGTTGATCGGAGTCAGCGGCTTGGCTCATTACAGCCAGCTCTCTTTGCGTGGAGAGAGATAGCGGACGCCCAAGCACAGCCATCGCTTCTTTCTCACTGGCATAAAAATGGGCTATTTCGATATCAAGCTGTGTTTTTCCCTGATAACAACTGACATCCGGTTTATTGGGCTCATTGTGCCAAATATGGCGCATATGCACTGCAAACTGCTTTTCATAACTGCGTAAAAACAGTTTAGCCGCGTCATGCTCAAGTTTTATCTTTTCTGCTTCACTCGCTCTGTCCATTCACAACCACTGCTACATCACTCAATAGGCTTGAAGCACCGAATCTAAAATTCTTGGCATTGAGCCACTCGGCCCCCATAATTTCTTCGGCCAATCGTAAATATCGCTGCGCTTCTACTACTGACTTTACTCCACCGGCCGCTTTAAATCCAACCGATTTACCACTGCTTTTGATTGTCTTAAGGATAACTTCAGCCGCTTCTGGTGTAGCATTGACAGCAACCTTTCCTGTACTTGTTTTAACAAAGTCCGCGCCCGCCATAATGGCAAGCTGCGCGGCCTCCGCAATGAGCTTTGGTTTGGCCAATACGCCACTTTCAATGATGACCTTGAGCTTTGCTTTACCTTGACAAGCAAGCTTGCTTGAATGCACATATTGCCAAGGTGTATCTGGATCACCCGCCATCAGCTGCTGATAAGGAAGCACGAGATCAATTTCGTCGGCACCATCTGCGATTGCTAAATGAGTTTGTGCAACGACCTGCTGGAGCTTTTGCTCTCCCGATGGGAAGTTGGTCACCGTTGCTACTTTTATCTGCGACCACTCACGCTTTTCCAACTCTTCTTTTACTAACGTCACAAACTGCGGATACACACAAATAGCCGCTGGTAGTCCAATATCAGGGTTAATGCTATTCAATAACGCGAGAATACTTGCCGGCGTATCGTCCTCTTTCAAAGAGGTCAAATCCATTAAACTCAGCGACAACCGAGCATCAGATTGTAAAGTCATTACCGTGTTCCTTTTCATTCTATGTAATAAGCCTAGGGCCTGTTTATCTTTCAAGTTTGTTTTTGCGGCGGCTTGATTGGTATTTATACAAGGCAGAGCCTGCGTAGCATAGTCGTTCTATGTGAGTCAGGCGATAACACAGTAGAAATGCCAATCAAGTGCTGCCCTTTGGGTTCACCTGAGTGCGCTTTGTTCATTGTTGCTCCACTTTTGCCTAGATTACTAGGCGGCAAATCGAGCGCCGCGACCAAAACCCACTCAGGAGAACAAAAATCAAACAGCAAAGGTCAACAGGCCCTAGTTAAATGCATACAGCAGCACCAACAATAGGACAAATGTCCGCATACAATTACCTGTCGGATACGGTTTTTACTATTGTTCATTAAATGAATATCTCATAACCAAACACTATAATCGTCAAATCACAGCAAAAACTTAAGCTAACCCCATGAAATATAAAGAAAGTAAGATTTAACCGCTTTCTTTATAACTTTTGGTTATATTGAGTCGGTTTAAATTATTTTTTCCCACATTTGCAACTCTATATGCTGCGCTCTATTACTGATATCAATCAATATTGATATCAACCATCGTGATGTTTAGCAGAGGTTATCGTGCAATACTTGCCAATTTTTACCAAACTAGAAAATAAACCTGTATTGATTGTAGGTGGTGGTGAGGTTGCGCTGAGAAAGTGCCGCGCCTTTTTAAAAGCCAATGCAGCAGTCACTTTGGTTTCACCTGAGTTTTGCACTGAGCTTTTATCACTAGCAGCCGATGCAAGCGTTGCACTTCGATATAAGCCATTTGATGCATCAGACCTAGACAATGCTATGTTAGTCGTTGCGGCAACGGATATTGAAGCCGTAAATGCAGAGGTGGCAGAGCTTGCTGAAGCGCGAAACCTTTTCGTTAACGTAGTCGACGACCAACCAAAGTGTAATTTTATTTTTCCGTCAATCGTGGATAGAAACCCTATAACGATTGCCATATCCAGTGCTGGAACTGCCCCCGTCCTTGCAAGACGGTTACGAGAGAAGTTAGAAACCCTTATTCCACAGCATATTGGTCCGCTGGCAACGCTTGTTGGTCAATTCAGACACAAAGCGAAAGCGCGTTTTAAACACTTTGCTGACCGCCGTCAGTTTTGGGAATCCGTCTTTGATTCAAATGTGGTAAGTGAAGTACAAGCTGGTAACAATGAAAATGCACAAATTCAACTTGAAGCCATGCTAGAAAGCACTCCTTCACCCGAAGGCGAAGTTTATGTCGTCGGTGCAGGTCCTGGCGACCCAGAGCTACTAACGCTTAAAGCATTACAACTAATGCAACAAGCCGATGTTGTGGTTTATGACTACCTCGTTTCAAACGAAATTATGGATCTTGTACGTCGTGACGCTGATTTAATCTGCGTGGGCAAAAAAGCCGGTAATCATAGTGTTAAACAAGAACACACCAACGAGATTTTGGTTGATTTAGCCAAACAAGGTAAAAAGGTTTGTAGAATAAAAGGCGGCGACCCATTTATTTACGGTCGCGGTGGCGAAGAAGTTCAGGTATTAGCCGAGAATAACGTGAAATATCAAATTGTTCCTGGCATTACTGCAGCAGCAGGATGTAGCGCATACGCTGGTATCCCATTAACCCATAGAGATCATGCTCAAGCTATTCAATTTGTGACTGGGCATTGCAAACAAGATGGACAAGAACTTGACTGGGAAGGCTTAGCTAAGGCGAATCAAACGCTTGCTGTATATATGGGAGTGATTAAATCGCCGCACATTCAGGCGCAATTAATCACTCATGGGCGCTCGCCGAGTACACCTGTAGCAATTGTTGAGAATGGCACGCGCAAATCTCAGCGTGTAGTAAGAACACAATTAGATCAACTTGCACAGACTATTACTGCGCATGATATTCAGTCGCCAGCACTATTGATTATTGGTGAAGTAGCAGCATTACATGAGCAATTAGCTTGGTTTAATAAGAACAATCAAATCAGTAGCTTTGCTCAACCCATTACGCAAGTCGCGTAATAACCGTCACAGATAGTTAAATTTATAAGTAGGACATTAATCATGGCTTTAACCCATCTCCAGCAACTCGAAGCTGAGAGCATAAAGATCATCCGAGAGGTTGCCGCAGAGTTTGAAAACCCGGTAATGCTGTACTCGATTGGTAAAGACTCGTCGGTACTGCTTCATCTTGCTCGTAAGGCTTTCTACCCTGCGAAGATCCCTTTTCCTCTACTCCACGTTGATACCAATTGGAAATTTAGAGAAATGATCGAGTTTCGCGATAGATTAGCAAAAGAGTATGGATTTGAACTGCTTGTGCACAAAAACCCAGAAGGGCTAGAGATGAACATAAGTCCATTTGTTCATGGTTCATCTAAGCATACCGATATCATGAAAACACAAGGCCTTAAGCAAGCGCTAGATCAATATGGTTTTGATGCGGCTTTTGGTGGTGCCCGCCGTGATGAAGAAAAATCTCGCGCAAAAGAAAGAGTTTACTCATTTAGAGATAAACACCATCGCTGGGATCCTAAAAACCAACGTCCGGAGTTATGGAATACGTATAATGGTCAAGTGAACCCTGGCGAAAGCATTCGAGTTTTCCCATTATCAAACTGGACAGAGCTCGATATTTGGCAATATATCTACCAAGAAGGTATTGAGATAGTGCCACTTTACCTCTCGAAGCCAAGACCGGTTGTCGAGCGTAACGGAACGTTAATTATGGTCGATGATGACCGTATGCCACTTGCAGAAGGTGAAGTGCCTGAAATGAAATCAGTACGCTTCAGAACGCTAGGCTGTTACCCACTAACGGGGGCTGTTGAATCAGAAGCCGATACACTTACCGGAATTATCGAAGAAATGTTGTTATCTACGTCGTCAGAACGTGAAGGACGAGTGATTGATCACGATTCGTCAGGGTCAATGGAGAAGAAAAAGCGCGAGGGGTATTTCTAATGTCAACAGCAAATGAAGTGAAAGAATTAGGCATTGAAACCTACTTAGCACGTCAGCAAGACAAGAGTTTGTTGCGCATGATGACCTGCGGCAGCGTAGATGACGGTAAATCAACGCTGATCGGCCGTTTGCTGCACGATAGCCATCAAATCTATGAAGACCAATTAGCTGCGCTACACAAAGACAATGAAAAAGTCGGCAATGCGGGTGAAGATCTAGATTTAGCGTTACTTGTTGATGGCTTACAAGCAGAGCGTGAGCAAGGTATTACCATTGATGTGGCTTACCGCTATTTCTCAACTGCGAAGCGTAAATTTATTATTGCCGATACGCCAGGACACGAGCAATACACACGTAATATGGTTACGGGTGCTTCGACCAGTGATTTGGCCATTATTCTTGTCGATGCCCGTTATGGTGTCCAAGTTCAGACAAAACGCCATAGCTTTATCTGTGATTCACTGGGTATCAAACAGTTCGTTGTCGCGATAAACAAGATGGATATTGTTGACTTTGATGAGGCCGTATTTGAGCGCATAAAGGCCGACTATTTGAAGTTTGCTGAGCAACTGAACGTACGAGATATTCGCTTTGTGCCAATGTCAGCACTTAAAGGCGACAATGTTGTAAACCGCTCAGAAAAAACGCCTTATTATCAAGACAAACCATTGCTGGAACTGCTGGAAGATTCTCCAGCAGCAGAGCCTAATCATGGTTTTGAAGCGCGATTCCCGGTGCAATATGTGGTGCGTCCTAATCTAGACTTTCGTGGTTTCCAAGGCACATTAACCTCTGGTAGCTTAAGCGTTGGCCAAGCGGTTAAAGTATTGCCATCAGGTAAAACTTCAACCATTAAAGAACTCGTGACTTTTGATGGCAATCTAACTCAAGTGGAAACCGGACAAGCATTCACTATCACCCTAGCAGATGAAGTCGATGTGAGTCGTGGCGACGTGATAGTGCCTGTAGAGTCGACTGCTCAGGTGACGAATCAGATCACTGCTAAGCTGGTATGGATGCACGAAACACCACTACAATTGGGTAAAAGTTATAACCTTAAATTGGGTAGCAAGAAAACCGCGGCAATCGTGAAAAATATCGAGCACACTATCGATGTGAATACACTTGAGCACGGCCAAGCCGATTCATTGTCATTAAATGAAATTGCTATCGTGACCATCGAGCTGACAGAAAATGTCGTTGCGGATGATTATTTAAATAATCGTGAAACTGGCTCGTTTATCTTAATTGATCGCCTATCAAACCTAACCATAGGTGCGGGTATGGTGGAAACGGTTGAAGCAGCAACAGCAACGTCCTCAAGTCAGTTTAGTGAATTTGAGATTGAGTTTAATGCATTAGTTCGCAAGCACTTCCCTCATTGGCAAGCGCTTGATATTTCGAAGCTAAAATAATGCAATTTAGCCTGTTAGTCGAGGTATGACGTCATTATGGAACAAGTCATTTTAACAGGCATTATGCTAGCGTTAGTGGTGTGTCTTTTTGCCACACGTATTAACGCTGCATGGCTTTTCACAGGTGCAATCGCCACCAGTTATTTGACTGGCCTCATCGATCTTGAATCGATGTTGGTGAATTATGCGAATCCGTCTTTAATCACACTTGTGCTACTTATCCTAGCTTCTATTGCGATTGAAAAAACAACCTTAGTCAAAAAACTCGCCCACTCAATGGCACAAGGTAGTCTCGCAAAAGCGGTGATTAAACTGGGTTTATCCACCGCCTTTTTGTCTTCTTTTACTAATAACACGGCGGTGGTTGCTTCGCTTATCACCACCGTTAAAGAGAGCAAAACACATGCGCCTTCTAAGCTGTTATTACCGCTTTCTTATACCGCTATTTTAGGTGGTACGTTAACGCTGATAGGAACTTCTACTAATCTTATTGTTAATGGCTTTGCCGTAGAAGCAGGAATGGCGCCGCTGGGCTTTTTTGATTTTACCTTAGTTGGTCTCGCCGTCCTTAGCGTTGGTTTATTGACCATCACGATTATGCTCAAATATTTGCCCGACAACGGCAAAAATAATGATGAGGTCGTGCCGTTCTATTTAGAAGGAAAAGTTGAGCCAAGCTCCAAGCTAGTTGGTCGCACGGTTGAAGAAAACGGCCTGCGCGACCTCAAAGACTTATTTCTTGCTGAAATCATTCGTGGTGAACGACGGATCTGTGCCGTTACGCCACAACAAGAAATTCTAGCTGGTGATGTTCTGCTATTTGTGGGCGACATCAACTCAGTGCCGCTGTTACAGCGTTTCGATGGATTAAAGATAGTCCATGATAAACACGAGAAAGACGTTGAGCACTTGGTGGAAGTGGTCGTCAGTCAGTCTTCGCGCTTTCTTGGCAAGACCATTAAAGAGATCCGCTTTAGGGAGCAGTTTCATGCCGCTATTATTGCGATACGTCGTGGTCATGATCGCCTGCAAGGTGGGATAGGTCAGGTCGAATTACAAGCGGGCGACTCTTTAATACTTGCCCCAAGCAGCGATTTTTATGCACTCCCCAATCTCAAACGCGAATTTGTGTATATTTCAGGCTTAGATTTACAAACACATCTATCTCGCAATAAGTCCAACACGGTACTTGCGAGTTTTGCGACAGTGGTTGGCCTTAGCATCTTTGGAGTTGTACCGCTGGTAAAAGGATTAATCGTTTTACTTGCCGCCCTTGTGGTGCTCGGTACAATTAAAGTCCCAGAGATGAAGCGCCGCTTTCCTATTGAGCTTGTCGCTATTGTTGGCAGTGCGATAGGGCTGGCTAAGTTAATGATTGAAACCGGACTAGCGGCAGAGATTTCCTCGAGCTTATTGTGGTTGTTAGGGGATTTTGGTCCTTACGGCGCATTTATCGCCATTTTTGTGATGACTGTGATATTTACCGAGCTCATCACTAACAATGCCGCGGCAGCACTTTCATTCCCAGTGGCTTATGCGCTGGCAAGTGGCTTTGATGTAAATCCACTACCCTTTGTAATGGCGGTAGCCTTTGGCGCATCCGCGAGCTTTATCTCACCTTTTGGCTATCAAACTAACCTCATGGTGTATAGCGCAGGCAACTATCGAATTCGTGATTACGTCACCATGGGACTGCCCTTGTCATTGATTTATTCAGCGACGGTACTGACTGTTATTCCATTTGTCTTTCCATTTTAATAGAGCAAAGTATGGACGAAAATATTGTTTGGCATAACTATGCCGTAGATAAAACAAAACGTAGCGAATTAAAAGGTCATAAGCCTTGCGTGCTTTGGTTTACAGGCTTTTCAGGTTCAGGCAAAAGCACAGTGGCCAATGCACTTGAGCATGCACTGCAAGCTAAAGGCATACATACCTACCTCCTTGATGGCGATAATGTCAGGCATGGACTGTGTAAAGACTTAGGGTTCAGCGATGAAGACCGCGTCGAAAACATTCGTCGAGTGGGTGAACTCAGCAAACTCATGGTCGATGCAGGACTAATGGTACTCACTGCTTTTATCTCTCCTTTTCAAGCAGAACGAGACATGGTGCGTAACTTAGTCGCAAGCGGCGAGTTTATTGAAGTATATCTCGATACGCCGCTTGCAATTTGCGAGCAACGAGACCCTAAAGGTTTGTATAAAAAAGCGCGTGCTGGAGAAATAAAACATTTTACTGGCATAGATTCGGCGTATGAGCCCCCAATTAGTCCAGAAATATGTTTAAATACTTCCGAGCAGTCGCTGGAAGAATCTGTCCAGCAGCTAATACACTATCTACTGTCAAAAAATTTAATAGGGTAAGTCATGAATCATACGGATCTGCTGGAAGAAGTATTAAATCTGAGTATTCGCGCTGGTGAAGCGATTATGGAGATTTATGCCAAGGACTTTAATGTTGAATATAAAGAAGATGAAAGTCCCGTCACTGAGGCAGATCTCGCTGCACATAAAATTATTGTTGCAGGCCTTAAAACCCTCACTCCCGAAATGCCGATATTAAGCGAAGAAAGCGCAGGAATAGATTGGCAAGAGCGCCAACAATGGCAAGAATATTGGCTGGTTGACCCCATTGATGGCACTAAGGAATTCATCAAGAAAAATGGCGAATTTACGGTAAATATTGCACTTATTAATAACGGTGAACCCATTCTTGGTGTTGTTCATGCTCCAGCACTTAATGAAAGCTACCTTGCAGAAAAAAGTATTGGCGCGTTCAAGCAAACGGGTGAAGCTCGCATAGAGCTCAAAGTCACCACAAAGCCCAATCAAGGTTTAATCAAAGTAGTTGGCTCGCGCTCACATCCTTCACCAGATTTAGCCGAGTACCTTACCCGCTTCGAGCAAGTCGACATGGTGCCTAAAGGCAGTTCACTTAAGTTATGTTTAGTAGCCGAAAGTAAAGCCGATGTTTACCCTCGTCTTGGCCCAACTTCAGAGTGGGATACCGGGGCCGGACACGCGGTGGCGAGTATCGCTGGGGCAAAGGTCAGCCAAGTGAATGGCGAGCCTCTGCGCTATAATCAAAAAGCCGAGTATCTTAACCCCTATTTTGTGGTTTCTAGGTTGGAAGACTAAGCTAGAAGGTGGTAATACCGTAAACTAATTCACGTAAAACCAGTCGAATTAACGCTCGACTGGTTTATTTGCGGCGCGAGTTAGGACTTTATCGTATACGCTTTTTAAAACTGCTCTTGGCGTTTCAAGCAAAAATGTCTCTTTTACTAACTGCTCTAGCTGAGCAAAGCTCTCCACTTTAGTTTCAGTAACACTGCCATCGCATTCATGCCATTCGAAATAACTCTGATTACGCAGTAAATAACGGTGGCAATCTGTAATTCGAGAGACCACTAAGTTATTCACAAACGCCGCTTCAGGATGTTGATGGGAATAAAAGTGTGCCACTTCACAATCGGATTCGAACACTTCAGCAAGGTCGACATGATATAAAGTAAGCGGTGCTTCTCCTTCCTCTAACAGAGTCACTTTGACTGTGTCTGCTGTCTTTTGTACCTGATAAGTCTGCCGACCTTGGATAGTTAAGGCCTGATTAATGTTAATCGGTACACGAGGCGACTTCACTCCAAATCCTACATCAACCAAGTACCGCTCACCATCCAAATTAAGCAATGTCATCCGGTGAGAACGAGGATTGGAGGAGCTACCATTTAGCATTACTCTCGCAAGAACCGGCCTTACTGTAAACCCAAGCTGTTGCAGCGCTAAAAATGCCACCTTGTTATGCTCAAAGCAGTAGCCACCTTGTTTGTTGGTCACTAAACGGCTAAATAGTGGTAATGGGTCAAGCAACAGACGCTCACCATACATGGCATTAATACTTGAGAAGGCGTAGCGAGAAAGGTGTTTTTGTTGTAACTCGGTGACCAGCTCAATCCCAGCAAAGTGCTGTAACGATAAGCTGCTAAGATATTGATTGATATTCGCTTCTAATTCCATGACTGACTCCTAAAGTTGATGGAGGCAGGTTAAAACCTCAACCCATGTTAAGGTCAATAGGTATTTTTACTTTTTCAGCCATTATTTCTATCACATAACAAGATGTCACTTTGTTATCCAAACCTCTGGTTAACTAGGCAAATAACTGATGCACTTTTTTGTTCGGCAAAGCGAGGCGTTTAGCTTCTGCCACAACCAGTGGCTTCGACATAAAATAGCCTTGCGTTTGATGACAATAAAGCCTTGATAACGTATCAAGCTGCGCTGCCGTTTCAATACCCTCGGCTGTCACGACAAGGTTAAAGCTGTGCGCAATCGCACAAATCGCTTCAATGAGTTGCGTCGCCTTACCGCCCAGCTCAATGCCGGACATAAAAGCCCTATCTATTTTAATGCCATCCACGGGAAGATGATTGAGCCGGGCAAGGCTGCTATAACCTGTGCCAAAGTCATCAATATAGATGCCAAATCCCGCTTGATGAAGTTGTTCCAGCGGCCCTATAAGCATGTTTTCCTCTGCCATCATAGCGGATTCTGTCAACTCAAGCTTAATTTGTTTCATCGCAACATTTTCATCCTCACAGCGAGACACTAACCAATCGATAAATTCCTGCGACTGGAGTTGCAACGGAGAAACATTAACCGCAACAAAAAGGGTGCTGTCTCCTACGACATTGATAAAATTGAGCGCCTGATCAAATACCCAGCAACCCAGCTCTGAAATCTTCGCGCATTGTTCTGCGATGGGAATAAATTCCGCAGGACTTACTTCTCCAAGTATTGGGCTATTCCAGCGTAGTAGCGCTTCGAACCCTTTTAAATTCTGCCCTTTTTGACAATAAACGGGCTGCAAATTCAGGCTTAGTTCGCGAGACATCACTATTGCCTGTAGCGCTTGCTCAATCTGGATCTTTCGACCTGCTTCGCAAGCGATAGCATTCGTGAATATATGATAAGTGTTCTTGCCTCGCTTCTTTGTCTCATACATTGCAATATCGGCATCATGTAATAGCTTCTCTGCATCGCAATGTAGACACGGAACGGTAAAGTGACGTACGCCAACGCTACCACTTACACAGTGGCTGTTACCCTGATACAGAAATGGCGCTCGGATCCGCGCAAGAATATCTTCAAGCACCCCCTCAATTGGTTCATGTAGATGCTCATCGTAAATAAGGACGGCGAATTCATCACCGCCAAGCCGGGCAATATCGGCATAGCTACTAAGCAGCATACGCATTCTTGTTGCAAATTCGATAAGCAGCTTATCGCCAGCTTGATGGCCTAAGGTATCGTTTATTAGCTTAAAGCGGTCTAAGTCAATATATAGCAAAGTAAACTTGGCGCGTTTACGCTCACGGAGCTTATCAACCAAAGACACAAAGCTCTGACGATTTAGCAGATCGGTCAAGCTGTCATGTTGGGCTTTATATCGCAATTGTTCTTGGAACAGTTTAGCCTGAGTAATGTCCGTCACTCTCCCCTCATACAAGCAACTATCCGGTTGATGCAGCCAATGCCCAGAATGCCTAAGCCAGATATGCTCTCCTGATTCTGCTTTTGCTAACCACTCCATTTCTTGGTGAGCTTGCTTAGTGGCAACAATCTGGTTCCACTGCTCATGACACTCAGCGTCTTGCATAAGCGCACTAAAGTCTGTATTTGGCGAAGGAATACGCCCACCAAAAAGTAACGCATTGAAAGCGGGGTTGGAGTCAATGATGTAGCCTAGGCGGTCTAGTACAAATAAACCTTCATGGCTATTAACGAATAAACTTTTATACTTACGCTCTGCAGCGACCTGTTGCTGCAAAGCCCCTAACCGCTTATTAGATTCGACTTGTAATCTGTGATTAGACACCTCTAGGCTTTTTGTTCTTTCAACAACTAAATTATTGACGGTGTCATTGCGGTTTTTCAGTTGCCTTAGCTGGAGCCACACCAATAAAATACAGGTGGCCAAAATACCTAAAAACAGTACAATCAGTACGCTATGGTTATTTAACCAACTTGGATGTAAACACGCCTCGTCATACAACTGCATGGTAATGGGCAAACCATAAAAATTAATGGTGTGTACCGCACTTGGCGTTAAATTCTGAAGGTCGAAGCGTTTTTGCCAATCGGAGCTATAAATAATTTCATTTTTTGAAGAGACCAATAAGTGTTGCTTACGCTGCTGATATAATTGGCCAAATAGTGAATCCAATAAAAAAGGTAACTCAAAACTTAATCCCAGTAGCGTTTTAAACTCTCCAAAACGCGGTTGTTCAATCAATACACTAAGTTTTTGCCTATTTGGCCAGACATAGGTCGTTAAGTCATTCTCATCCCGCTCTGCAAAAATATCTCTCTCAAGTACCTCCGCCTGCCCGACGGTCTGACCAACTTCAGACACAGGTGCTGCACGGGTAACCACCAACCATTGGTTAGCCTGCTTATCTAGATTGCCTCTAACTTTAAAGTCAAAATAGCCTCTTTCTCGCTGCACTTTCTCTAATATGGAGAATTGTTCAGGTGAAACCACTGCGTATGTTTCCATACTCAACCCTAAATTCACCGTGGTAAGTTGTGATTGCGCTATCTCATAAAAGTCTGCATCTTGATGGGTGTTGAGGTAGGCATCTATCGAATACAGAAGGTGAGCAACGTGTTGCAACTTACTATCCAGTAAGTATTCTAATCGTGTCAACTCCTGCGCACTTTTGCTTTCTGATTGGTTTTGGTAGTAAACATTCGCTATCAAGCCAACATATATCAAACAGACGAACAACAATGTGAACCCCAACACGGGAAGTCTTCGCTTAAAAACCTGTTGAGCACTCTGGAGAATGGCATTTGTAAAAACGCGTCGTTTAATTCTGGACATCTTCATCGAACATTGTATGCTACACCCATTCGATAATAATTCTTATTTGCAATGAATAAAAGTAAACTTTTCCTTTTTTTGCTCTTTTGGGTACATTTTGGTCAAGCGGTTGCAAAGCAGCCCCACACCTCGCAAGTAAACGTCTATTCATTTAGAAAATATGAATTAATTCAACCTGTCCTCCAAGCATTTGAAAAAGAGACTGGGCTCACCGTAAACCTAGTAAATGGCAAATCAGCACAACTGCTTGAGCGTCTCAAAAGCGATGGCGCCGACTCAAAGGCCGATGTGTTGCTCACCTCAGATCTAATTCAGTTGCATGATTACAAAGCACTACTGCGTCCTATCGACAAGATCACAAATTGGCAAGCAGTAAATCATGAACTGAAGGATGATGATAAGCGGTGGATCAGTGTTTCGATAAGGACACGCGCATTATTCCGTAAAAAAGGCGTTTCAACACCGTTGCCGGAGCACTTTTCGGATTTAGATAAAGCGCTTTACAAGGGTAAGTTTTGCATTCGCCAGTGGTCTCATAGTTATAACTTGACGTTAGCATCGAGCCTCTATGCTTCTTCAAATAGCAATGACTCCTCATGGCTCAATCACGCTAATACGCTATTAGCAAAACGCCCTGTGGGAGGAGATAGAGAGCAACTACGAGCGCTTGCACAAGGTCAATGTGAATTTGCGCTGGCGAATCACTATTACTGGAGCATGATGCAGCACTCCGAAAATAAGCGCGATAAGGCACTTGCCGAACAACTAGAGATCCACTTTCTGAAAATGCACTCGGGAAAAACGCCTATTTCTACCACCACGGTTGCGATAGCAAAGCACTCACCCAATGCACACAATGCCGAGCTATTTATTGATTTCTTGCTGAAACCAAGCACTCAGTCCATGTATGCTAATTTGCTTCATGAATATCCTGTGATCCAGAGCTCGAACATGGCTCCGGCTCCATTTGTTCCCGCCACGAAACAAGTGAAGCTCGGTCTGCAGCAAGTGACACGAGCCCAGCGAGTTATTAACTCACTCAGCAAAGATCACTTGTAAGTTACAGTTAAAGACCGGCACTGGTCCATCGAAAAGCTGCTGGCGGGTAAATGTTTTTGCAGGCTTGGGCCCTTGTAATGTCTGCACTGTATGTTCGCGCTCGGCATACACTTGTTGGTAGGGGTGCTGCTCGGGTTTCTCACGCCATGTGAGCGTGAGAGAATTACTTTCATATGTCCAACGCCCCCGATACTCAGTGCCAACCTGCTGCCAATGACCATTGGGTTTCAGCTGCAATTGGATAGAATCATCTTTACATTGGTGGGCAAACAATAGATCTGGCAATGCTTGAGCAGCTCTGTTTTGCACCAGATACAACCCCGCGTTATTCGGTGTATAACGGTGCCCTTCCATATTAAATTCTGAAATTGTCAGGGTATCAAAACCAATCTTTTTCACCACATATTCGATATCCCTAAGCCAATTGTCGCCAGAAGTCATCGGTGGAATATTTAATTGTGCGCTCTCATATTGTAGCGGTACGGGAAGCTCGGTAAAACGATAATGAATATCTCGCTTTTCTAGCGCTTGAACTAAGTTAGCTCTAGTATCTTCATCAAGACCGGATTCAAAGATATGTAGGGTTTGGGTGCTACAGCCACTCAATAATAAAGTAGCAATTGCGAAAATACGTTGCATTGTCATCCTTGGTGTTACGCCTCGGTTTGAAGTGCACCTAATCTGGGAAGTACACTTCTACCTCAGTCTTATTAATACTTCAAATTAACACCTAGACAACCAATTTTCAACAGACGCTTTTGGGTAGAGAATATCTTTAAACAATCGATGCTGTTGATGACGTAGATGCCGCTCCTGACTTGGCAGCCCGGCTTGCACCTGGCTATGATGCTCATTAAATCGAGAGATGACAGAGAGCTTATCCTTGGCTTGCGTGAGAGACTCATTGACATAGTGACGTACATCATCCGCGGTCATTAGATCTGTCTTATCAACGTTCATAAGCTCTTTTCTTAATGCTGTGCGAATACCCATCGTTGCCTCCATAAAATACTGATAAAAACAAATCGCGTGGTCGGCCTGCAAGATACACACCAAATGCTTCAATAATGTTAAAGACCTCGGATTTAACGAAAAAGTTTCGTCATTCACCATAGTAATTTTATATACTGTCGTATAAGGCAATAAGACACTGGCTGTGTTAGGTAAATACGGCACGTTGAGGTTATTAAAATGCAAGATGGGTTTATTGAAATTGAGCTCGAAGAAGAGCCGATAGAATTGTGTAACCTTTTGAAAGTGCTCGACTTAGCAGAAACTGGCGGACATGCTAAGTTATTGATCACTGAAGGTTATGTAGCAGTCAACGATGAAATATGTACACAAAAACGTAAAAAGATTTATTCAGGCGATATTCTGCATTTTGATGGTGATGAATTTCATTTAACCTTAGCACCTGATGCTACGCCGCAATCGCGAGCAGTTGCCACTCCACGCGCCGAAACGGCACCAACGCCGAGTAAGAAAAAACGACAAAAGTCAGGAAAATCTTACACACAAGTGGACAAAAATACAGGCCGAAAACCCATTTCCTTTGGCTAGCAATCCCACACGCTGACGTATTTAATTACAAAAATGCTCACCTTTTTAGTGCACCGATGCCTCGCGAAAGTGCACTTCCCCCTTGAAAAAGTCCCCAATCAACACTAGGACTATAGCAGTACAAAAAAACGGCAAGTCTGCAACTGGTACATTCTATGCACCTTGTTTTGCATTTTTAGAACAAAACCAATTCACTTAATTGGATGCTCTACTGCCCTCTTATATAGAGCAAATCTTAAGTGCAGTTGGTATAAGGAAAGGGTCAAGCATGAATAATTCATATAACACCCTGGCTCAGCTTACCGTCGGCGAGCGTCAGGTCCATATTCACTCACTTCCAGCTTTAAGCGATAGGGCAAGAAGATTACCGTTTTCGCTTAAAATTTTATTAGAAAATTTACTGCGTCATGAAGATGGCAAAAACGTGACTGCTCAAGACATCGATGCCTTACTCAACTGGAAGCCGGAAGATAAACCAAGTAAAGAAGTTGCTTTCACGCCCGCGCGCGTCGTGATGCAAGATTTTACAGGCGTACCAGCTATCGTGGACCTTGCAGCAATGCGTGATGCCATGGCAAAACTCGGTGGTGATCCCAACAAAATCAACCCTTTATCACCCGCTGAAATGGTCATAGACCACTCAGTACAAGTAGACGAATATGGTCACGATGGCACCTTTGATCTTAATGCTAAGTTAGAATACCAACGCAACAAAGAGCGCTATGAATTTTTGCGCTGGGGGCAAGGCGCGTTTGACAATCTAAAAGTGGTGCCACCCGCAACCGGGATCGTGCACCAAGTTAACCTAGAGTATTTAGCACGTGTCGTATTCGAAAAAGAAATCGATGGTATGCCATTCGCCTACCCTGATACATTAGTGGGTACTGACTCTCATACAACAATGATCAACGGCCTTGGCATTTTAGGTTGGGGCGTAGGCGGTATCGAGGCCGAAGCCGCTATGCTTGGTCAGCCAATTTCACTGCTCATTCCTCAGGTCGTTGGTTTTAAACTTGAAGGACAGCTGCCTGAAGGCACAACCGCAACCGATCTGGTACTCACCGTGACACAAATGCTACGTGAACACGGCGTAGTGGGTAAGTTTGTCGAATTCTTTGGGGATGGTTTAGCTGACTTACCACTTGCCGATCGTGCCACTATCGCCAACATGGCACCTGAATACGGGGCAACCTGCGGTATCTTCCCCATTGATAACGAAACCTTGGAGTATCTACGACTAACCAATCGTGATGAAGAAAAAATTGCATTAATCGAAGGTTATGCCAAGCATCAAGGCATGTGGCGAGAACCTGGAGATGAACCACTTTACACCGACGTATTAACACTAGACTTAGCGACAGTGGTTCCTAGTCTTGCAGGTCCTAAGCGCCCACAAGATAGAATTCCTCTCAATGACGCAGGCAAAACAATTCAAGCCCATTTGGGTGAATTCCAACATGAGCGCAGTGAAAAAAATGCCGTGTCAGATCAAGATGAAGCTCGTACTGTTGGTGAAGGCGGGACTTCTCGAGTCGATCAAGATGAGCCCGCAACGCTTGGCGTCGGTAAGGTTAAATTTAAAGATCAAGAGTTTGAATTGGTCGATGGCGCCTGTGTTATTGCCGCTATCACAAGTTGCACAAACACCTCTAATCCAAGTGTTATTCTTGCCGCAGGCCTTGTTGCACAAAAAGCCAAGGCACTTGGCTTAAAACCTAAGCCCTGGGTGAAAACCTCATTGGCTCCTGGCTCAAAAGTAGTTACCGATTACCTAAAACAAGCCGACCTATTGGAGCCACTTGCTGAACTTGGTTTTGATTTAGTGGGCTATGGCTGTACGACTTGTATCGGCAATTCAGGCCCCTTACCAAAAGAAATTAACGAAGCCATCGTTAAACATCAGCTGGTTGTCAGTTCCATCTTATCAGGAAACCGCAACTTTGAGGGACGGATCCACCAAGATGTTAAAATGAACTTCCTCGCCTCGCCGCCACTTGTCGTTGCCTATGCACTTGCAGGTCGCACTGATATCGATGTCTACAATGAGCCATTGTGCCAAACCGATGATGGCCAGGATGTGTTCTTAAAAGACATTTGGCCATCAGTCTCTGAAGTCAGTGAACTTGTGTCTCAGACAGTCACACAAGCCATGTTTGAGAAGAACTATGCAGACGTTTACCAAGGCGACCAACATTGGCAACAAATCGCGGTAAATCAGAGTGAGCGCTATGATTGGCAAGATAGCTCTACTTATATTCGAAAAGCCCCTTTCTTTGATGATATGAGTAAAGAGCCACCAGGGATCCCAAGTATCAAAGGCGCACGCTGTCTCGCTAAACTGGGCGACTCAGTGACGACTGACCACATTTCTCCAGCGGGTAATATTAAAGCTTCGGCACCAGCAGGGGAGTATTTACAAGCGCAAGGAGTGAAGCAAGCTGATTTTAACTCTTATGGTTCGCGTCGTGGTAACCACGAAGTCATGATGCGAGGTACGTTTGCAAACGTACGCTTACGCAATCAATTGGCTCCAGGTACCGAGGGTGGTATTACCCGCCTATTACCTGAGGGCGAACTTATGAGTATTTTCGATGCGGCAGAGCAATATCAGCAGCGGAATACGCCACTCGTTGTACTCGCGGGCAGTGAGTACGGCACGGGTTCATCACGAGACTGGGCCGCTAAAGGGTCTTTACTACTTGGGATTAAGGCCGTACTTGCTAAAAGCTACGAACGTATTCACCGTTCGAACCTCATTGGTATGGGAGTGTTGCCGCTACAATTTAAACCAGATGATGGCCACGAAGAGCTAGGATTAACTGGCGAAGAAGAGTTTGAAATTGAAGGGATATACGACACATCAACCGAAGTGATAGTCACGGCAACGAATGCGGATGGCAAAGAAATCAAGTTTTCGGCGGATATCCGGATCGATACCCCTAAAGAGTGGGAGTACTACCAACATGGGGGAATTTTACAGTACGTCTTAAGACAAATGCTATAGGCCTCTTTTGGCAATACTTTAATGGAAAAGACGGCACCGGCCGTCTTTTTTAAAACCTGCGAGTGTAAATCAGCGTAATGGTATTGATGCCACCATCATCAAACGCACTGCCAATTCCAAACTTCAGCGCCGATTGTGAACTAAACCAATAATCAGTCTGTAACTCCACTACCGATTGATCAAAATCATCTTCTCGTAATCGAGCTGATGCAGATATCTGCCAATTCTTAGCCAAATAATAGCCAGCATGGACCTGCCAAAAGTCGATGTCTGCTGCGACTTTTTGCATTTTTACATCCCATCCAACGCCATTATCAATCTCTGTATAACGAAAAAATGGCGCAATTGCCGTTTCTGTATCTCGTTCATCCACTCCGTAGTTATCAAATTCTGAGCGCTCACCGATGAGCGTAACCCCAAGCTGCATATTATCACTAACAAAACGTCCCACTTGGACCAGCGCTATCGTATCTCGCGTCGCAGTAAAAAGTGCAGAGTCATCTCTAAATTGGGTTACATCTACAGCAACTCGCCAGTCTCGCCCAATAAAGAATTCAGCATCGGCTTGGTAAAGGTGCCAATCATCATTTTTAAAACCACCTATAGAGAAGTTGTTACTCTTTTGCAGGTACCCCTGTAAACCATAGGGTGTGCCATCATTCTTTAACTCAGTAAGATAGTGTCGATACTGAACACCTAAGAATCCATCCTCAATCTCTAAAAACTCTCCGAAGCCAACACTTACTTCATGAGAGTTGGCTATACTGAAGCCTGAATAAAATAACAGTCCTATCAGCGATAATGCTTTCATACTTTCCCCTTTATGTTAATGAAACGATTGTAACTATGAAAAAAAATCGCCATAGTAAAAAAATGTAAGCATATGTATTCAAAAGAGAGACAAGCATGGCAATCTGGTTCAAACCCGTAAGTGTAGAGTTGTGCAAAAAGCTGGAAGATGGCATGACGGGTAAAGGTACGCTCATGAAAACGTTAGGGATAGAAATCAGCGAGGTGGGTGACGACTACTTAGTTGCTACTATGCCAGCCATTCCTGAACACCATAACCCTATGGGTATGGTCCATGGCGGCGCAAACGTTGCTTTAGCGGAAACCGTTGCAAGTTACGCAGCAAACTTTGTTGTAGATACCGAACAATTCTACTGTGTAGGGCAGGAGATCAATGCTAATCACTTAAAAGCATCAAGAACAGGCATACTCACAGCTATTGCTAAACCTGTACATCTCGGTAAACGTTCATCTGTATGGGAGATCCGCATCACTAACAGTCGCAATGAACTATGCTGTATTTCCCGAATGACCGCCGCCGTAGTATCACGCTAAAACTTGATCTATCACAACTACAAAAACGCAAAACCACCTCATCATTATTGCAACACACAAAATAGTGAGGTGGTACTGTGTCAACTCAAAAGCTTTGGCCTCTGCATATGCTCATCGTAGCGGGATTGATTTTAATTTTTACGGGCCACACCATGTTAACGAGCGACTGGTTGAATGATCTCGGTCCGAGCGGTTTTATAATTGGTGCGAGCTGTGTCGCGCTCGGTCTCATTTGTTCTTTACCGACTAAAATATATCTGACCATTTTACTAATGCGTCGAGAGCACCGAGATTAGCGTATACCAGCTTGATATTGGGCTGGTTTTACTGCACCCTGAGCGTCTAGGTTTATGAAGGTACTCAGTTTGTGGAAAAGGTCGACACTCTAATTATTGGCGCTGGCGTTGTAGGCTTAGCAATAGCAGCAAAACTCAGCCATAGCCGCAGCGTTATTGTTATCGATAAAGAATCTCGTGTTGGTGAGCATACAAGTAGCCGTAATAGTGAAGTGATCCATGCGGGCATTTACTACCCTTATGGTAGCTTAAAGCACCAGCTCTGCGTTCGAGGAAAAGCACTCCTTTACACACACTGTGAACAGCTAAACATCCCCTTTCATCGACTCGGTAAATTCATTGTTGCGACAAACGCAGAGGAAGCGCAAAGCCTAGAACAAATAAAGACTCGTGCCCATGCTAACTCTGTCACGGATATTGACTTTGCTTCATCCAAGACCATCGTTCAACAGCTCAGCCATTTGAAAATACATAGCGCACTATTCTCTCCCTCCACCGGTATTTTAGACAGTCACCAATTTATGCTGTCACTCATCGCTGAGATTGAAAGTAATGGGGGGATTGTTGCGACGCAAAGTGAGTTTATGCACGCACAGCAATTAGGCAGTGATTTTATTGTTGCGTTGCGCTGCAATGGCGAGCAGTTCGAAATGGGCTGTAGCCAGCTGATAAACAGCGCTGGGCTGAACGCCCCTGATGTGCTCAATAAAATTACCGGTGATAGCAACAAAGCCATCGCCTATTATTGTCGTGGCCGTTACTATCGCTATCAAGGTAAGCACCCTTTTCAACAGCTCATCTACCCTCTACCTAACACGCATGGATTGGGCGTACACGCGACATTAGATTTAGCTGGGCAACTCAAGTTTGGCCCTGATACCGACTATATTGAAAACATTGATTATCAGTTTGATGACTCCCAAAAAGCGCGCTTTGTCGCGGCAATAAAGCGATACTGGCCAACTTTGGATGAGAGTAGGCTCACAGCGGATTACACTGGGATAAGACCTAAATTAAGCAAAGAAAAGCAAAGCGACTTTGTAATTCAGTTCGAGGCAACCCATGGAATATCAGGCTTTGTTAACTTAATGGCGATTGAGTCACCGGGATTGACCGCAAGCCTCGCCATTGCAGAATATATTGAACAACGACTTTAACGCTGGTTTTCCTCCAGCGCCTTTTCAAGCTGTTTCGTTCTATCATCCATCAGCTGTTGGATGTTTTTCGCATCTTCCATCACCTGTTTTACCGCTTTTGGATTTAATGCCGTTGGTAATGCCGAAGCAGCTTCTTTACTTACGGCTTGCTCTGGCTGTTTATTCAGAATGCTCGTGTCTTCGGCTGCTATCACGGTAATTTTGCGCTCGTCTAATTGATAGTGCTGCGACTCGCCGTTTGGATTGGGTTTATCAGAGTAGTGCCATTGTCCTTTGGCGTCCTGCCAACGATACACTTGTACCCCTGATGTAGGTTGTTGAGTATCGTCACTCACAAGCTCCTTCGTGTGTGTTTTCACTTTATCAAGCGCTGTCACACCTTGATACGTTAATTCTGTTACCTGCTGCTCAACCTTGTTGGTCAACGAATTTACATTTAACCATGGCTTTCCATCAGGGCGCTTCAATACAAACAAACTGGCTAACGCCACCAGCATTATCATAATCATCAAGTAACTTGCGGCTTTCATCTTCATACTCTGACTTTCCTTAGAGCCCATACTTTAACAGTATCAGCTTAAATTGCTCCGTTTTTTTAAAGTCAGCATAAAAGCGATTGAAGTCATCACACAATTTTTTCGCTCTTTGAGTGCGACCAAACTGCAATTGTAACGGTGCCACATCCGAAACGCCGCGCACGCTGATGGTACTTTTTAATACTGGATATTTCAGCTGTAACCAACGCAGTGTTGGTGCGCCAACAATAGAAAAAGCAAGACTTTTGTCACTTCCGCCCGCAAGCACGGACAAGATATCAAATTCTGAGTAGTAGTCTTTGCGCTGCAGCAAATTACTGTCAAAATACGGCTCTAACTGAGGGTAGGTATAGCCAAATCGACCTAAAAATAGATGCTCATTTAAGCCGTTTACATCAAAGTGTTCAGCCTGCTTGTGTGTAACAAAGACATCTTCAATTGTGTAAATTGGCGCGCTCCAACACATTTGCATTGTGCCACGATACCAATGTTCAGACTCCATCCGCACATCAACATTCCCTCGCTCGATTTCTACAGACGAACGCTTTTCTGGATAAACAGGGTAATTTGGTTGGTAATGATATTGTGCTGCAAACAGCTCGAAAATATCAATAAGCACACCCTGCTCTTGGGCATGTTCGATAATAAAGGGAGGATAATACTGCACTGCAAAGTTAATAAACGTTTTGCTTTCTTCCGCGGTTTTAGCGTGGCCAGCAAAAGACAAGGTACAACTAAGTAGCAATAATAACATCGTCTTTGGAAAGTAGATCAAAGCCACCTCCAAGACCTTGAACAAATAATAGACTAAGTATGACCGATCGCAGGAATTTTCCAAGTCAAAAAACCAGCCACACTCAAATCTACTATATGAACATTGCGGATCTAAATACCATCACCATCAATATGCAACCCACACTCACGATTTAGACCGAAGAAGCGTGTTTCTTCCTCTGTCATACCAGGTTCAAGCTTACGGGTGGTGTGAACATCCCCCATAGAAACATAACCTTGTTCCCAGAGTGGGTGATAAGGCAAATCAAACTTTGTAAGATATTGATACACATCACGATTATGCCAGTCAATAATAGGGTAAAACTTGACCGTGCCGCGACTGAGCTCAACGATTGGCTTATCCGCACGCGTTGAAGACTGTTGACGACGTAAGCCACTGAACCAAGTACCTGCGCTAAGTTCACGTAACGCTTGAGTCATCGGCTCAACTTTGTTTAGGGTATTGTATTTTTTAATCCCTTCTTCGCCTTGCTCCCATAACTTACCATACACCGCTTCTTGCCAAGCAGGACTCTGCTTAGCACGGTATATTTTAAGATTGAGTGCCAAACGCTCTGACAGTGATTCAATAAATTGATATGTCTCAGGAAACAAATAACCCGTATCAGTAAGTACTACGGGAATATCAGGCTGCTGCTGAGTCAAAAGATGTAACATAACCGCAGCTTGAATACCGAAACTAGAAGACAAAAAGTGAGTATCCGGTAAGTTTTCCAGTGCCCAAGCCACTCTCTGCTCGGCAGTTTTATCACTCAGTAGGACATTAGCATCCGCGAGTAGCATCTGCTGAGTTGTGCTGTCCAGAGTCAATATTTGCTTAAAATCACTCATTTTCTCATCCAATGGGCAGCCTAGCTGCCCGTTCTAAATCAAGCGTGGAAATCAGTTTTTGACACTTTTACTTCCGCAACGATTTCTTTGCGGATGACATAGTCACCAAAACATTCATCTTCGCTGCGCTCACTGACCCACTGACCAATCAACTCATCTAGCGCTGGCAGGAAGACGTCTTCGCCGACATTCTCCAAATACAACTTAGGAATGCGAGTACCTGCACGGTTACCACCTAAATACATATTGTATTTGCCAGGTCCTTTACCCACGAATCCAACCTCAGCTAGCATCGCTCGGCCACAGCCGTTAGGACAGCCAACTACACGAAGGATAATATTCTCTTCAGCAACCTCATGCTTGGCGAGCAACCCTTCTACCTTTGTCACAAGCTCAGGTAAATAGCGCTCCGCCTCAGCCATCGCAAGTGGACACGTCGGTAGCGATACACATGCCATCGAGTTTTTACGCTGCTCTGAATGCGCGCTATCTATCAAACCATGCTCGCGGGCAATTTGTTCGATTTGTGCTTTATCCTCAGCTGCAACTCCAGCAATAATTAAGTTTTGGTTTGCTGTCATGCGGAAATCCCCTTTGTGGATTTCTGCAATTTTGCGACAACCTGTTTTAAGTGGTTTATCTGGGAAATCTAAAATACGGCCATTTTCGATAAACACCGTTAAGTGATGCTTACCATCAATACCTTCAACCCAACCAAAGCGGTCACCACGGTGGGTGAATTCATAAGGACGGCTTGGCTCAAACGTCATACCGGCACGGTTTTCAACTTCCGCTTTAAACGCGTCTGTGCCAAATGTATCTAGCGTATATTTAGTTTTTGCATTTTTACGGTTTACTCGGTTACCCCAGTCACGTTGCACAGAAACCACATGCTCAGCAACGGCAAGTGTATGCTCAAGCGGAATAAAGCCAAGGTCATCAGCTTTACGTGGATAGGTATTAACGTCACCATGGGTCATCGCCAAACCACCACCCACAAGCACGTTAAAGCCAACTAGCTTGCCTTCATCTGCGATAGCAACAAAGTTGAGATCATTGGCATGCACATCGACTTCATTATTCGGAGGAATAGTAACGGTGGTTTTGAATTTACGTGGTAGATACGTATCACCCAAAATCGGCTCTGCCGTTGTCTCGGTTTTTTCACCGTTCAACCAGATTTCAGCGTAAGCTTTGGTTTTAGGTAGTAAGTGCTCTGAAATTTTAGCCGCCCACTCGTACGCTTCTTGGTGTAACTCAGACTCGACCGGGTTAGTTGTGCATAATACGTTGCGGTTTACATCCCCCGCCGTCGCAATAGAATCGATACCTACGCTATTCAGCAGTTGGTGCATCCCTTTGATGTTTGGCTTCAATACACCGTGGAACTGGAAAGTTTGGCGCGTTGTCAGACGAATGCTGCCATACATGGTTTTATCCGCTGCAAACTCGTCAATCGCCAGCCACTGATGTGGTTTTATGATACCGCCTGGCATACGAGCACGAAGCATCACGTTATGCAGTGGCTCAAGGCGTTGCTTAGTACGCTCTGGGCGGATATCGCGGTCGTCTTGCTGATACATACCGTGGAAACGGATCAATTGGAAGTTATCCGCAGTAAAGCCGCCGGTTAGTTGATCGGTCAGATCCGTTGAAATTGTGCCACGTAAGTGGGCACTTTGTGACTTCAAACGCTCATTATCAGAAAACTTTGCGTTTGCATCGAGCTTACTATTCGGTTTGATTTCAGAATTGCTCATTGTCTTTCCTACATTAAAATTGGCTGACGGTATAACAAGACGCGTTAGTAAACGTCTTTCTGATAACGGTTTGCGCTACGCAATGCTTTAAGGTATTGCTCAGCTTGTTCATCATCTTTCCCTCCATGGGTTTTAATGATGTCGATAAGTGCTTGGTGTACATCTTTGGCCATTCTGCTAGCGTCACCACAGACATAAAAATGAGCGCCCTTTTCAAGCCATGCAAATACAGCTTCGCCCTTCTCGCGCAGTCTATCTTGCACGTAAATCTTTTCTGCCTGATCACGACTAAATGCCAAATCTACATGTGTTAATAAACCCGACTTTACGTAATTTTGAATTTCTACTTGATAAAGGAAATCTTCTGTAAAGTGTGGATTACCAAAGAACAGCCAGTTTTCACCCTCAGCGTCACGCGCCTCACGCTCTTGCAAGAAGGCTCTGAACGGTGCGATACCTGTACCTGGGCCAACCATGATCACAGGTGTAGCATTGTCGACAGGTAACCTAAAGTTGTCGTTATGCTCACTGAATACTTTCACTTTCGTACCTTCTTCAGCACGATTCGCCAAATAACCTGAGCAGCCGCCAAAATGCTTTTCACCAAAGGTATCAAATTCAACTAAACCTACGGTTAAATGCACCTCTTCTTCCACCTCAGCTTGGCTTGACGCGATAGAGTACAGGCGCGCTTGTAATTTGCGACAACAATCAACTAGCGCTTGCGCCTCAATGTTGGCAGGATTTTGCTTAATCACATCGAAGATTTGACGTTCTTCAATATAAGCACGCAATGCCGCTTTATCGTTTGCAAGTGCGCTTAGTTCCTCATTCCCAGTCGCAATCGCATACTTCTCAACAAAGCCAGGATACGACTGTGTTAGCTCAAGATGTTCAATCAACGCCGTTTCTAATGAAACGGTGAGTTCACCTATTTTTACGGTTTGTGTTTTGTCGAGTTTTAAGACGTCGATCACCGCCGCCACTTCTTGTGGATCATTTAAGAAATACACGCCAAGTGAATCACCCGGCTGATAAGTGATATCGGAACCTTCAAGCGAAATTTCAATGTGACGCACATCTTTGCTTGAGTTTCTGCCAGTGATCTTTTGTACCACACTAAGCTCGGCCGCGAATGGGTTTTGCTTTGTATATTGGCTCGCTGCGGCCTGAGGCGTACCAAACGGCATGCTGATAACGTTACCACCACCCGCTTGCTGCTGAGCTTTAAGCGCAGGCTCCAACGCATCTAGCGCCTTTGCGATCCACGCCTCTGCTTCAGCTTCATAATCCACATCTAAGTCAGCACGCGGCACAACAATTTCAGCACCAAGGGCAGCCAAGCGCGCTTCAAAATCCTTTGCTGTTTGGCAGAAGAATTCATAACTTGAATCACCAAGGCCAATCACAGCTTGCTTTACACCTTCCAGTTTAGGCGCCTTCTTACCGGCTAAGAATTCATGCAATGCTTCTGCATCTTCTGGTGGTTCTCCCTCACCGTAAGTAGAGACAGCAATCACTAAGAACTTCTCTTTTTTCAGGTTGGCTGGTTTGTAGTCAGCCATATTGACCAACTTAGTCGTCAAGCCACGCGCTTCCGCCTGAGCTTTAATTTGGTTTGCAACCCCTTTTGCGTTACCGGTTTGTGAACCAAATAAAATAGTCAGAGGTGCAGACTCGTCAGCGCCCGCTGTTGCTTGTCCAGCAATACCTGATAATGCAGCTGAATTTGCGGTTGCAGCTAAATAGCCACTCACCCATGCCTGTTGGATTGGATTTAACTCTCCAACTAAGCCTTGTAGTTTTTGCAGTTGTTCATGTGTCAGCGGACTTGCTGCAGCATTAAGTTGACTTAACAACATCATGGATCCCCGTACCCAAAAGGTTTTGCTTGCTCATTGCATAACTGGCTCGCACGCAGCGTAGCCTACTTTTATTAGCGTGAAGCATACGTGGCAAATTGAGAGATCAAAAAGAATAGAATCTGCTTTTATATTCCTTTTAGTTATTGAAGATTGAAAAGTCCAAAGAAAACAGATTAAAAGAAGTTCGATATTTAACCGCCAAAAAGTTTAACATTGCCGTAACAGTTTTGATGCAAAATCAAACTGTCATACACAGACAAATCAATAATACAGATAATCATAATAATGAGACTAACAATGAAACACGGGAAATATATAAACCTAATACTCAGTTCTTATTGCTCAATACTCAGCTTAAGCGCTGTTGCAGAAGTTACAAATGGCAGTTTTGAGAGCTGGAGCGGTCAAGTCCCTAGTGGATGGACGACGATAGACTCGGGCATCACACTTAGCTCGGTTACGACACCAATAAAAGACGGTAATCGTGCCGCAGCGGTACAGGTAACCACTGCTACACAAAGTAGCACAGACTTACAACAGCAAGTAAACGTTGAAGCTGGTAAAAGCTATCAATTTAGTACTTGGGTCTATCACACGGAAGGTGGTGTCAAAGCACGATTAGTGGTGGATGGCTATCATGGCTATTCAGATCAGTTCAATATCGGGCAGTGGCAACAACTTAGCTATACCTACACCGCAACTGCAACCACAGCAATTAACGTTGGCTTACGTTTTTACGATGGCAGTGGTTTTGACGGTAATGAAACTGTCTACGTTGACGGCTTTGGTCCAACTTCTACCACACCAGAGCCGCCTCAGAGCTGTCAAAATAATAGTGTCACTCTCGCTTTGATGACCGATAATTATGGTAGCGAAACAAGCTGGCAAATCACTAATACAGCAAACACAATAATGGCTAGTGGTAGTGGCTATAGCAATAATCAATCGGTAAACGAAAATCTATGCCTTAACGACGGTAGTTATACGTTTACGATTTTAGACAGCTATGGCGACGGAATTTGTTGCACCAATGGTAATGGCCAGTATACCTTAACGCACGCTGGTACAACGCTCGCTTCCGGCGGCCAGTTCAGCAATCGTCAAGATCATGCCTTTACGCTTGGCACAGCCACACCGCCCCCTTCAGGCGATGGTTACTATGCCTCAGCTGCTGGACTTAGCGGTTATGCACTGAAAACAGAGTTACACCAGATTATTCGTAACCACCAATCACAAGGTTATTCTGCTATTTGGAGCTTTATCGATCAGAACGAGCGCGACCGCTATTTTGAAAAAGATAACAGTATATTAGATCGCTACTCTGAAAAGCCAACGGCAAATGATAGTGTTACTTATGTCTCTACCGGCTCACAATGCGGCAGTTACAGCGGCGAGGGCGATTGCTATAATCGTGAACACTCATTCCCTAAATCTTGGTTTGGTGGCCAAGTAGAACCGATGAATTCAGATATCCATCATATTTTTGCTTCCGATGGCTATGTAAATTCAAAGCGCAGTAACTATCCATTTGGTGAAGTAGGAAGCGCTTCTTATACCTCAAGTAATGGTAGTCGCTTAGGTTCTGCATCTGGTATTAATTACAGCGGTACCGTATTTGAGCCTATTGATAGTTTCAAAGGAGATTTTGCTCGTGCCTACTTCTATATGGCAACGCGTTATCAAGATGTGATTGCAAATTGGCAAAATAATACCAGCTACAGTAATGCGGTACTCAATGGCACCCAGCAGCAAGTCTTCGAAACTTGGGTCGTCAACATGCTAAAAAGATGGCATAACGAAGATCCTGTCGATGCCCTTGAGCAAGCGCGCAACCAAGCAGCTTATGAATTTCAGGGTAACCGAAATCCATTTGTAGACCATCCAGAGTTCGTCGAAGCAATTTGGTAACTATAAATAAAAAAGGCCAGTAACTGGCCTTTTTTCAATAACATCATTTTGGCTAATATTTAGCGAGGGTTAATTGTAAGTGGCTCAATCGTCACTTTCGCATTACCACTTGCGCCCATATGCCCGTTGTAAGTTTGTCCTTCAAACAAGGTGTAAAACACATCAACGTAGTCATCATCGTTAGTAAACCAATGGCTTGGCATCGCTTTGATCAATTGATTCGTCAGTTGCGGGATAATCGCATAACCTTGAACATTAGGATCAGGAATAGCGCGCATCACTTGAGTCACAATATCCAAAAGTGTTGTTGCTAAGTCTTGATAGTTAGTATTGTCGTCTTGCTCCATCAGCAATAGATCTGCCGCTTGCCAACGATATCGCTCCCAATGAATGATAATTTGATTAGGCGTATAGTCCGTACCATCGTGGTCCAAATATGGCATATCCACAATATCCAGAACGGGCTCATCTCGGGATGGGTTGACACCTGTTACAATGCCGTAAACTTCCGCAGCCCCAGATACCCAAGGCTCTTCATCGTCATTTAGTCTGATTTTCTTCAATACACTGGTTGAAATCGGCTCAGCATCATCGTTGCTCTGCACAGCTGTTGATGGCATTGCTAAGCCTTGCTTGGCAAACACTTGCTTCATTACCTGAATGCCTTCTTGTTTTACCTTGTCACTATCAAGTTCAACGATTAGCACAGGTCGCTCTGGCATTGTATGTGCGTCAAGTAAATGCAATTGGCCATGCTCATCAAAGGCCTCTACATATTGCCAGTGCTTATCATCACCTTTAGGCGCAAAAGCAATTAATGGCGCTTCACCTTGTTGCCACTTTGTTAGCATTTCGCTAGAAGCAATACGCAGCTGATACAGATTAGAGCTATAGTCAGTCAGACCTTTTAATGAACGAGTATACTGGTTCGCTTCTGTCATGAGCTGCTTAGTCGCCCCCTGAACTTGTAGCTGCTCCAGTGAAACGGCATCCTGATACTGGCTAAGTTGAGTTTGAACTTGGGGGCCTACGTGATTAAGTGATAGTGCTAATTTTTTCGCAATTTGCTTCTTTATATCAGCTACTTGAACTGGTGCAGCGTTAAATTTATCAAGCTGCTTAAGTGAACTGTAGGTATTAAGGCTAGCCTTGTCTGCCGCAAAACTTGCGAAAGACATTCCGCCGAGCATGGCTATCATTAGGGTAGAAAGGGTTACATGTTGTTTCATCTTGCGTTCCTAGAAATAATCCGTGTTATGGAATAAACAAGATAAAACAACAAAAATAAATTATCAATACATTAACATAGTTAACATATAAAACAATTTAATCTAGCTTTTAGAGTTTTTATTCTTCTACTGGATAGATAGTAATTTCTATACCGGCACCTATTGCAGAGATCCTAAGCAACGTATCTGCCTGTAGTGCTTGCGAAAAGCACTTGGGTGACTTGCCTGAGTTAAAGCCAATATCAAAAGTTCGCTTGGTACAACCTAGCCATTGCTTAAGTGCCGCTTTAGAGCAAGACTCAATTAACTCACACAGTTGATTAATCGCTTTGTCAGGGGTTAATTCATTGGTATTTGCTTCGATGCGAGCCAATTGACGATAGTCATCTTGATCGTAATGCAGCACGATAGCATTTTTCTTTAAATCCGAAACTAGCGCACTGATATCCTGCTTTGACTCCAGTTCCAAATCGACATTTAAAAATTGAATTTCAGACATGTATTAAAAGCTACCTTGTAAAGCTAAATCTAGTAATGACTTATTTATCAGAGTGATAAGGACATTACTTATTGGACAATGCGACAATTTGTCACATTCTACGCACCGTGCGTTATAGTTATCATACTCACGAACAACTAGAATAACATATTGTGATGATTAAAAAACTGCTAAAACCCGCACGTAAACTCCACAAATACCTTGGCTATTTACTGTTTTTACAGATCTTTGCTTGGCTATTAGGCGGGCTGGTCATGAGCGCGCTCCCATTGGAAAAGATCCATGGTAAACACTTAGCGCATAGAAGCTTAGACAACCCCTTCCCCACTGCTGCGTACCAAGCTGATCTCAATCAGTTAGTACAAAACACAGTGCAAGTACGTCAAATCCAGTTCGGCCATTTTCTCGATACTCCCATCATCAAACTCAACCAAGATGAAAAGCTCATTTTCAACGGGATAACAGGCGCACCTTTTACCACACCAAATCAACAGAAAATAATACAACAGGCCAATCAACACCTATTAATTGCAGCGGATGTGAGTCATATTGAACGACTTGCCACAGCTCCCAGAGAAGCAGGTTACAAGGAGGATGTTTGGCGAGTCGAGTATAACGATATCCTCTCCACTACGCTGTATCTAAGTGCAGCCAGCGGTAAAGTTGTGACGGTTCGTAGTACGCTGTGGCGCATCTTTGATTTTTTTTGGATGTTACACATTATGGATTACGACGAACGTGAGGATTTTAATAACCCCTTGCTCATTTCCTTCGCCGCTACGAGTGTGCTCTTTTGTCTAACAGGGATATTGTTATTATTGCAATCTCCACCTTGGCGAAAACGTCGCCCTGCTCTTAATAAATAAAGGGGTTTACCGTATACGCTTGTTAGTATTGATGATTTTTTTGATATAGTGACATTCCCTGTATTCCACCATTTGGTGAGAGGTTATGTCACGATATTGCTATATCTTAGCGCTTAGCTTATTTGTATTAACAGCCAACGCTCAAGAATTCACGTCTTTCTCAAAAGCAAAGAAACATTTATCACAACAAGTTACTGACAATACCCGCACGCTTTATTGTAATTGTAATATCAAAAAGCAAGGCAAAAAGCTGGTCCCAGATCCCGCAAGTTGTGGTTATACCCCGAGGTTACCTTACACTCGCAATGGCAAAGAAAACGCCCGTGCTCAGCGCATTGAGTGGGAGCATATCGTGCCTGCGTGGGAATTTGGACATCAGTTGCAGTGCTGGCAAGATGGCGGAAGAAAGCACTGCCGTAAAGTCAGTGAGCAATTTAGGAGGATGGAAGCTGATATTCACAATCTTGCTCCAGCGATTGGCGAAATCAATGGGGATCGATCTAATTTCCGTTTTGGTATGTTACCTAGTACTGAAGCAAATTATGGTGCGTGTCCAGTCAAGATAGACTTTAAATTACGCCGAATTGAACCTCCAGAATATGCAAGAAAACGCATCGCTGAGGCGTATTTTTATATGGAAAAAACCTACGGGCTAAAAATCTCCCCACAACAGCGGAAATTATTCACGGCTTGGCAGAAACAGTGATTGCGAGATAACCCAAGCAGTGCTAGTTTTTAGTCATACAACTAAAACAGGAACGTGAATACGATGCAACGTATTACTCTAGTTTTCGCATCAACAGCAATGAGCTTGTTATTAGCCGCTTGTGGTGGCGGTGGCAGCGATTCATTAGGCACCGATAATCCAGGTAATAACACGGGACAAACCGAGCCGCCAACTTGGACGTTTAATCAATTTCCTGCGTCAAGTCAGTTTATTAACTATTGTGCCTCCCCAAGAACGGGTACAGACAAATATAACAACAACCAACCTTATCCTGATAAGGGTGGTACGGCGATGCATGAAAAAATGTGGCTCCGCTCTTTTACCAACGAAACCTACCTTTGGTACGACGAAGTACTAGATAACGACCCAACACAATTCGATACCGTTATTGATTACTTCGAGCAATTAAAAACAAACCAAACAACGGCGTCGGGTAATGCCAAAGATCAATTTCATTTCTACGAATCTTATGAAAGCTTCCAAAAAGAAGCGCAATCGGGTGTTGCGACCGGTTATGGCATTCGTTGGGCGGCCATATCCACATCACCACCACGTAATTTTACTGTCGCCGCAGTAGAGCCTAATTCACCAGCCGCGAATGCAGGGATCGTACGTGGAGATAAGATCCTCTCGATAGATGGCGTCGACTTTATTTCAAGTGATAATACCGCTGCGCTAAATGCTGGCCTATCACCAGAGCAAAGCGAGCCACATAACTTTGTATTTGAAGATAAATCAGGCAACGAAAAATCCGTTACCCTGACTTCAGTCGATATTGAAACCTCACCGGTGCAAAACGCTAAAGTCATTAGTTATGGCGGTAAGCAGGTTGGTTATGTGCAGTTCAATCAATTTATTCCAACAGCCCAAGAAGGGTTGGTTGAAGCCTTTACTCTATTTAAAACACAAGAAATAGACGATTTAGTACTCGACATGCGTTACAACGGCGGTGGTCGCGTCATTATGGCAGCACAACTAGGCTATATGGTTGCAGGCAACAGCAGCCTAAATAAAACCTTCACTTATAGCACCTTAAATGACAAGCGTACTGCTGAAGAAGAACGAACAGAATTTGAGTCTAGAGCTATTAACTGGGCTGAAAACAAGTTTACATCCACCACTTTGCCCACCGTAACCTTACCTAGAGTTTATATCCTCTCGACACGAGGCACGGCCTCTGCCAGTGAAAATGTAATTAATGGCCTGCGCGGCATTGATGTTGAAGTCTTTTTGATCGGTGGTACCACTCGAGGTAAGCCCTATGGCTTTGTGCCCGCGCAAAACTGCGGCACGGTTTACTATACCATTCAGTTTGGTTCAGAAAATGCCAAGGGCTTTGATGCTTATGCTGATGGCTTTACCCCTTCAGGAGCGTCAAGCAGCGGTGAAATTGGTCTGAGCGCACAAGTGCCAGGTTGTATTGTCGCAGATGACTTCTCAGCACCGCTAGGCAGTCAAGAAGAAGATCTTTTCGCCGCAGCACTGACGCATATAGATACCGGTCGTTGCCCAAATGTAGCGCAATTTGCGCCTACTGCTCAGCCACAGTATCAAAATAAGGAGCATGCGGTTACGCTCCCAGTCTATCCACTGCGAGAAAATGCAATTTTAATGAAGCCCAAGGAGCCGCAATAATGGCGCTGCTAAAAGCGGTGAAAATCACCGCTTTGGCTTTATTGATGCAAGCGTGCAATAGCGCGCCTGCATCAACTTCGGTTAATGAAGCTGTACTCTCGACATCTTCGCCCGAAGTGTTATCACAACTCAAGCAAGCTATAGTAAAACTCAAAGGCGGTTTACCACCGACTCTCGCAAGTACCGTTTTTCAACGTAGCCCAACACTACTGCTTGAGCATGGCCAAAGCCTAGATGGCAATGGCAGTCCAATTTTAGGCGCACATAATCTCGCTTATGAGAGTTTCATCTTGCAGCTTCGTGACACCCAGTGTGTGCTCTACTATCCGAAAAAGGATACTTATGTCGTGCTCAGTAAAGTTAGCTGCAAAAAGCTGGAAAAATAACGCCAGCCGTAATTCTCTTAACCTCATACCAATTGTATTAGGTAAATGAGCTATTTGAAGCGGAGAAATAACTTTAGTAGCTCCGCTCTCGCGTCCTGCTACCGCCAAGGTACCTATATCCATATAGGCAAGGCAAAAATTTTGCTATTTAGTTGTTCTAAATGAGAAATTTTTAACGACGCTAATATGGTATTTCACCCTTCAAATTGATTGGAGACTTAGTGCAATTGGTATCAGTTCAGGTTAGCAAAATGGCGCTTTAACACGTCACATAATGCCTGTACTTTGGCCGTTCGATGAACCAGTACATGGGTAACTAGCCAAACTTGGCTTAGCCATTTTAACTCATCACGCAACACCGGCTGTAAATCTGGGTAACGTTTTGCTACATCGTGCTGTAGCCCACCAATACCTAAGCCATTAACAATGGCACGCGACGCATCTGACGTTTCAGATACCCTAAGCGTCACTTGTGTCTCAGGGATATGTTCATCTACCCAAGCGAAATATGGCACTCTTGCATTAAATCCGGCCACACCAGAGACAAAGTAATGCGCCTGTAACGCTTCAAGTGTTTTAGGGATCCCCATACGCTTGATATAGCTTGAAGACGCATACAAGCCTGCTTCTAAAGTATTTAGATGCTGCACTATGTAGTCGGGCTCATCGGGCTTTGGTCCTGCCCTCACCGCTACATGCGCCTGTCCGTGATCTAAGCGTAAACGCTTTTGGTCGAGAATGACTTCAAGTTGTACCTGTGGGTGTAATTGCTGAAAAGTCAAACAAGGCTCCGAGAGCATATCCATAAAGCCACTGACCGTTGTCACCAAAAGCTTACCTCTAAGCTGACTGTCCGAGGCAACAATAGAAGTACTCAACTCCATCAAGCGCTCGTCTATTTGACTCGCCGTCGCAAGTAGCTTTTCTCCTGCCTGTGTTACCTGATAACCTCGGGCATGACGGTGAAATAACCGCGTTCCCAATGCTTCTTCTAAGCTATTTATTCGTCTCAGTACCGTACTGTGGTGGATCTCTAAATGCTCAGCCGCCGCTGATAAGGTGCCAAGCTTGGCAACCGTGTAAGCGACCTTAAGATCCTGCCAATCTGTGAATTTATCCATAACCACCTCTGTGCATATATGCACACAAGCTTTGCGTTTATTTCGGTTTTGTGCAAGTAAAATTTTGCTACTATCACTTTAACGAAACAAAATAAGGTATCAGCAAGATGACTACAGCAAAAATTATCGCACTAGCAGGCAGTTTAAGAAAAGACAGCTACAACCAATTACTCATCCAAGCCGCGGCAAACTTTGCACTAGAAAGTGGCGCAGAAGTAGAAGTGATCAAGTTACAGTTCAGGTTAGCAAAATGGCGCTTTAACACGTCACATAATGCCTGTACTTTGGCCGTTCGATGAACCAGTACATGGGTAACTAGCCAAACTTGGCTTAGCCATTTTAACTCATCACGCAACACCGGCTGTAAATCTGGGTAACGTTTTGCTACATCGTGCTGTAGCCCACCAATACCTAAGCCATTAACAATGGCACGCGACGCATCTGACGTTTCAGATACCCTAAGCGTCACTTGTGTCTCAGGGATATGTTCATCTACCCAAGCGAAATATGGCACTCTTGCATTAAATCCGGCCACACCAGAGACAAAGTAATGCGCCTGTAACGCTTCAAGTGTTTTAGGGATCCCCATACGCTTGATATAGCTTGAAGACGCATACAAGCCTGCTTCTAAAGTATTTAGATGCTGCACTATGTAGTCGGGCTCATCGGGCTTTGGTCCTGCCCTCACCGCTACATGCGCCTGTCCGTGATCTAAGCGTAAACGCTTTTGGTCGAGAATGACTTCAAGTTGTACCTGTGGGTGTAATTGCTGAAAAGTCAAACAAGGCTCCGAGAGCATATCCATAAAGCCACTGACCGTTGTCACCAAAAGCTTACCTCTAAGCTGACTGTCCGAGGCAACAATAGAAGTACTCAACTCCATCAAGCGCTCGTCTATTTGACTCGCCGTCGCAAGTAGCTTTTCTCCTGCCTGTGTTACCTGATAACCTCGGGCATGACGGTGAAATAACCGCGTTCCCAATGCTTCTTCTAAGCTATTTATTCGTCTCAGTACCGTACTGTGGTGGATCTCTAAATGCTCAGCCGCCGCTGATAAGGTGCCAAGCTTGGCAACCGTGTAAGCGACCTTAAGATCCTGCCAATCTGTGAATTTATCCATAACCACCTCTGTGCATATATGCACACAAGCTTTGCGTTTATTTCGGTTTTGTGCAAGTAAAATTTTGCTACTATCACTTTAACGAAACAAAATAAGGTATCAGCAAGATGACTACAGCAAAAATTATCGCACTAGCAGGCAGTTTAAGAAAAGACAGCTACAACCAATTACTCATCCAAGCCGCGGCAAACTTTGCACTAGAAAGTGGCGCAGAAGTAGAAGTGATCAAGTTACAAGATTTAGATATTCCAATGTTCGATGAAGATCTTGAAGCGCAAGGCACACCAAAAGGTGCTCAACTTTTAAAAGACAAGCTGCGCGATGCCGATGGTATTCTATTAGCAAGCCCAGAATACAATGGTTCTTTCACTGCGGTGCTCAAAAATGCAATAGACTGGGCGTCTAGAACAGAACAAGGTGCAGTGCCAGCATTTAGAAACAAGGTAGTGGCGCTCTATGCAGCCTCACCAGGCGGCTTAGGTGGATTACGCGGCCTAAACCATGTCCGTGATGTGTTGTCTGGCATTGGCAGTTTAGTACTCGCAGACCAATTGGCTGTACCTGGCGCATTTAATGTATTTGATGACCAAGGTAAAATTAAAGACCCAGAACTTGCTGAGAAAGTATCAAGCCTCGCTCTGCAACTGGTGTCCGTTGCAAGTAAGTTAAAATAACTTTTAATCTCTCGTTCATATCTTGCTATGGACGCTTAGCTCATGCACACTAAGCGTCCAAAGCGAATTAGAGGCGCAATATCAGCCTTGTAATAATGGATACGAAAACGGGAGTCAGCTTTGCAAAGCACTCAGAGTCACCTATTTACCCCCTATCTCTCACACCATTTTCATTGCATTCAGTTTGATCCTGACAGCTTTGACGCGCTTTCCTTTGAACAACAAAATATACTCCTGCCCGCTTCACTTGATAAAGCGGTAGCGAAAAGGCGAGCCGAGTTTTTAGCAGGACGAATATGTGCCAAGACTTGCCTAGCGCAATTTGGACAAGGTGACTTTACGCTGCTTAACGGCTCCGATCGGGCGCCTATCTGGCCTGCTAATATTGTTGCCAGTATCACCCATACTCGAGGGATCGCGGCTGCGATTGCTACAGATGATATCGCCGTGAAAGGCTTAGGCATTGATATCGAAAGAGATATGAAACCGAAGCAGGAAGTCGAACTACAACGACAAATTCTACATCCTGAAGAAGCTGAAATTTTTGCGCTGTTCGGCGAGCAAGTGCACTGCCCATTGACTGTTATTTTCTCGGCCAAAGAAAGCATATTTAAGGCACTTTATAGCACGGTGCAAAAATTCTTTGGCTTTGATGCCGTCAAGCTGACTCAGTTTGATGACAAGAAACTTATTTTCACTTTGGTGGAAACGCTACACAAGGATTTAGGCGAAGGACAACAAGTGGAAGTATATTACCAATGCAAAGACGCCTTAGTGCTGACCGAGTGTGAATACATTGCAGAGTAAAATCATACCTGTTTGACTTAATACTTATAGCAATTAGTCTTAATTCATGCTCAGTTTGAAGGAATAAATCTGACGCTAGCTGCGTTAAAAGTTTCTTATTTATAATTAAAAACGCCCACTTGGGGCGTTTAATCTGAAGTTTGGATAAGGATTCACTTACCCATTTTCAAAAGACAACTTACTGAAACACGACATTTTCACTGCCAGCAGCCGCTTTAAAGCGCGCTATCAGCTTTTCACAGTCCTGTAAGATCTCCGCTTCTAGGCGCTCTTCAGCACGCCAACGCTGGCTATCCATTTTGAAAATCTCTTTTTTAGAATACTTCTTACGCGCGTCATGAGTTGGCATTTCTTTGACTTCATCATACATCTGATAAACACCAGGATAACTCTGTTGTAAGTCAACTTCCTCGTCAAAGCTATATTGCGAGATGAGTACCCAAACTCGTAAACACCCTTCAGAATATTCACATTGTTTTTCCTTCATCGCACGCGCGATCAAGTTAACGCTATCCGCAATTTTTCCATTGCGCTGCTGCCGTGACTTTTCAAGCTCAGCAGCCTTTTGCTCGCGATGTTTGGCAATCTGCTCTTTTTGTACCTTCAGCTGCCATAGTAATTTACCCGCGTAAAACGCCAGTCCAGCAATAATCAGGGCACCAATAATGATTGCGATGATCCATGCAGTATTCATTACTTATCATCTTCCTCAAAGTCGTCGTCTAACCATTCATTTGCTAGATCATTACTCATAAACTGATCCATTGGATCATCATCTAGCATATCGCCTTCTTCAAACTCATCATCAATTCCTAAGATCTCACATATTTCCTGATGACGTGCAATGCCGCGATTGAAGTATTTCGCATCTTTACCTGTTAGCAGTTCACCGCGTTCATGGCGTTCAAGTAGCGCCATCAAGCGTTCGTCATTTTCTAACTGCTCAAGCTCTTGCTCTGGAGTTAACGTCTCTACCGCTGTAGTTAACTTAACTTGTGGCTGTAGATGGCGCTTCATCTCAGGCTGTGTATTCGACTCAGCCGATTGTGGCTCTGCAACCAAAGAAATGGGCTTTTTACTACCAACACGCGGATCTTTATTGGTCGTCGTGTTTGATTGCTCTTTCACTAGGATCTCTGGTGCATTTCTCGAACCCGGCTTTTTACCCTTGGTTTTTTTGCTACGCTGCTCTTTAAGCGCACGTAACGCTTGTAGCTTTTCTTTACTCAGCCTTGGTGTTCCATTGGCTGCAACTTTACGTGTCTTTTTCTTTCTGGTCATAATTGGTTATCCAAAATTCTCGCGCTAACTACGCTTGGTGAGAATGATGACATCATTCCCAATAAATTCTAATTCACAATCCTGCTGCGCGGCAAAATACGCAAAGCTTTCTTGGCTAAAAAATGAAATATGCGTTAGGTCATTTTTATAGTGCCAATTCGCAAAGCGTGCTTTATCAATGACGAGCTTGGTCATCAATGCCAGCGGCTTTCCCACTTTTAAGCATGCTAACAATTGCGTTAATACTTTTGCAGGTTCTGCTAAATGTTCCACCACTTCTGTACTCACGATAAAGTCATACTGACGAGTCAGTACACTGGCATCATTAGCATAGTACAGGTCAAACAAAGCCACCTGATGCCCAGCTTCTTCAAGCATTTTCGCAAGCAGCGGGCCTGGCCCACAGCCAAAGTCTAAACCTTGGCTTGGCGTCACCAAACGCGCCAACAGTGGATCCGCCACTCGTGCTAGAAAGCGACGATAGCCTTCATCGGCCAGATCGTTTTCATGGCTATCATAAATGGCCTTTTCTTGAGCTGGTGTTAATCTCGACTTGGGATCAACCATCACCAACTGGCAGGTTTGACATTGCCAGTACAGTCGATACTTGTCTTGATGGTAGGTTTCAAGCTGATTACCTTGGCACAGGCCACAACTGAATAGAGTTGAATCTTGCAATGGTCGACAGTGATTGCTTAATAAGGCGGCTATTGTATCAGGTATAATAGAGGCAACCAAATAAAAAGGCGGCAGAGATCACTCTCTACCGCCTACTAATCTGAGCGTCACAACTGGACACTTCTCCCTTCGACTTTTAAGTCTTATTATTATTCTTTTTATTTTATTGTCGTCCGTATTGTTTTTATTTTAGACTTCCGTGACACTTTCCATATTGTTTTTATTATGAGACTTCCGTGATTTTCTTATTCTCGGTCTTCCTGACGCTTTCTTGATAGTCCTTCGTATCCAACTAGATACACAACTTTGCCACCTACGCTTCCGTATCGAATTGTCCCTTTTTTTGTATTGCTTGGCGACAACGAATAATCTACGCTCCTGAGCTTGAGTTACAACTGTTTAATAACAAATTTCTTACCTTAATTTTTTTAATTAAACAGAAAAAAGATGAATTACATAAACTTACACTGAACAAGAGCTTAAAAATAAGCTAAAACTCACATGTTGCACAAGCAAATGTCTTACATTAAAAGTGAGATATATCTCACAACCTCAACAACAAAAAAAGGCAGCCTATGCTGCCCTTTTTTCAATAGTAAGAGTTTACACTGAGAGAGGTAAACTCACTATACGACTTTAGTGTAGACCACCTAAGTACTTAGATAATACTTCGATGTCTTTGTCTGTAAGCTTCTGCGCGATATCACGCATCATACCATTCATGTCATTGTTACGAGTGCCATCACGGAACTTCTCAAGCTGTGATTTGATGTACTCAGGGTGCTGGAATGACACTTTAGGGAACTTAGCTAAAGAAGTACCGTTACCACGAGGACCGTGACACGCAGCGCAAGCTGGAATACCACGCTCAGCATCACCGGCTTTATATAGCTTCTGACCTGCAGCAACAACATCTTCCGGCGTTGAACCAGCAGACATAGATAAAGAAGAGAAGTATGCGGCTAAATCTTTCATATCTTGATCTGACAGCGGCATAGCCATACCACTCATCACAGGATCCATACGCCCTTCTTTACCACCAGACGTCATACCTAGCTTAAACTCTTGTAGCTGCTTATAGATATAATCTGCATGCTGACCTGCGATTTTAGGATACATAGTCACAGGGGCATTGCCATCTGGACCGTGACATGCTGCACACGTTGCAGACTTTGCTTTACCTGCTTCCGCGTCACCATCGAATGCCGATGCGTTGCTTGCTGACAACGTACCAAGCAACATTGTTAAAGTTAATGCTATTTTTTTCATGGTAAATTCTCTGTTTCCGACCCTGTAATTTGTACCCTCGCGAACAAAGTCGCTCTCTTTATTGCTCGGGCAAATAATACCAATCAGTACTAATTAGGTTGTTATGTTAATCAGATGAATCATACATGCAAACTTAGCAAATATAACGCCAAACAGCACCGATCCATCTAAATACGCCTTGCTCAGCAGTGACTACTGATAGGTATACACTTTAGATTGACATTGCAATTTCTACATTCTACACGATATTACTTTCTCTGGCACGTTTTCTGCCCATATTAAGCTTATAATTTATAGGGACTTGACCTAGATTAATTAATATTGGCACGACGCTTCTGCCAATTAGCAACAAAAGCGGTGTTTAGAACAAACCTCACAATGCTTTTGGTTTCCGTCATACTGTTATAAAATACGCAATTCCATCCGCGAAAGTTTAATCAGTTAGGAGTCAGCGTGCTAAAATCTCGCGTTAAATACAATCAGGCACAATTTATCACAAGTACCCCAGATATCAGTAAACTGCCACCAGACACTGGAATTGAAGTTGCTTTTGCGGGTCGTTCTAACGCTGGTAAGTCGAGCGCGCTCAATACGCTTACAGACCAAAAGCTGGCACGCACCAGTAAAACACCTGGCCGGACTCAGCTTATTAATACTTTTTCTCTAGGTGAAGATCAGCGTTTGATTGATTTACCTGGCTATGGCTTTGCGAAAGTCCCATTAGAGATGAAAAAGAAATGGCAAAAAGCATTAGGTGAATATTTACAACGCCGAAAATGTCTTAAAGGGATTGTGGTATTAATGGATATTCGTCACCCTCTTAAAGATCTCGATATGGATCTCATCAACTGGGCGACTGGCAGCAATATACCGGTATTGGCGTTGTTGACTAAAGCCGATAAGCTAAAACAAGGTAAGCGCAAAGCAGAAGTACTTCAAGTACGTCGTGCGCTATCTGAAATAGACGGTGATATCACAGTTCACGCATTTTCTTCTTTGAAAGGCATCGGGTTGAACGAATTAGCGTGGAAACTGGATGATTGGTACTTAGGTCCGTTTGTTAAAGAAGCTCAAGAAGAAGCGAGCGAATAATCAAAACGTAGGGCGCGCTTAGCTAAGATAAAAGCGCGTCTTTGCCGACATCAGATAAAAGCCTTTTTCATCTTCCTCGAGCAATTCAACCCACTGATAATAGACATTTCGTGAAATTCTAGCGGTTAAACCATAATTGAGTGTGAGAAATGGAATATCTCCCCCATTAACATGCTCAAGGGCTAGTGGAAACACATCACAAATGGGCCATTCACGGCCTAAATTATCTATCGCGATAATACAAGGTGATAACTCCAAAGCCGATGCATCATCACAATAACGCCATTGCTCGATAATAAAAGGATGAGCAAGCACCTCTATCTCACAACTTTCTGCTGGTGTTTTTAACCAATACTGCTGACCATCAAAGGTTAAAACACTAGCAAACAAGGCAACTAGCGATTGCCGTTTAATTTCACGCCCTTGATGAAACCAACGACCGTCCGCCGCAATTTTGATGTCAGAAAAACCGCACGACGGCGCCGACCAATTTTCGGTCGGCGCATGATTCGTAACATACTGTTTGATTAACGCATCAATTTTGTTCATCAAAAACCAAGTTGAAGCTAACAGGCACGCTAGTCGCGATAGTCTTCAGACCCGCAATTTCTCGTAGCGCTTCAATCCCTTTATCTAACCCAAACTGCTTTGAATCTAGAATAAATGCATGTACCGGTGTAACCACCAAGCCATTAGCACTTTTCGTTATCAGTAAGTCTAGGCTGATCTTTTGGATCTGACCATGCAGTGTCAATGTTGCTGTCACATCATTGATTTTTTGTGTACCAGCTTTAAGTTTAGCAAGCACTTCAGAAACATCAGCGTTAACTTTCGCCTTTGGGTGTTGCGCTACATTGAACAGCATCTTTTGCATGCGTTCATTACGGATCGGGATCATCGTTTCAACGCTTGCCAGGTCAATATTAACCTCAAGCTCGCCTTTAGCAGATAATGTACCATCTATCGTTTTAAAATGATGTACTTCTGCAACGCTAGTCTGTTTCACAGACACAAAACTAACATCGCTTTGTTGTTGATTAAATTGCCAAGCTGCGAACGCCTGAGAAGAAATAAGTGCACTACCTAAAAGAAGGTACTTTAGCATGACGACTTCCTTATGAAATGAGAGTGAATTGCATTTGAGCGCTCAGTGTAAAACGCAGTGCAAATTAAATAAACCTTTAATCATAAACTGATGGCTAAGACTAGATATTATTCTTGATCTAAGACTAGAAATTGATTTGTTCAAGAGGAGAAAAAGACGGCCCGTAAAAATTACGAGCCGCTATAGCAATCTGGGGAGAAGCTATCAATACACTGTATCCTCTTGCGAGAGATACATCATCAACAGGATGTCCTACAGGATGAGGACGGCGCGAACAATAACAAATAGACGTCCAGAAATAAACACCAAAAAGCAAAACTTGAGCCAATTTGATAAACTTTCAACGTTAATTTGTTTTTTGTTACTGGAGATTAACAGGAGCTACAAAATTAAGACGCTATGCTGCTAGTGTATACTTGCAAACAAAGATGAATGAAGTTGCACTAGTCTAATCGACTAGTGCAACTCGGGTAGATTTTAATATTGACTAGTGCGCTTGTTCCCAGTTGTCACCACTGTCGGCTTCAACTAATAACGGTACATCAAGTGTTGCCGCTGCACTCATCAGCTCGCAGATCTTTTCACTGTATTCAGCAACTTTATCGCTGTGTACTTCAAACACTAATTCATCGTGCACTTGCATGAGCAACTGGATATCATTGCTATCACAGCTTTGTAGCCATTCATCCACTTTAATCATCGCTTTTTTGATGATGTCCGCCGCAGTGCCCTGCATCGGTGCATTGATGGCTGCACGCTCTGCTGCTTTTCTGCGAGCGCCATTACGCGCATTGATATCCGGTAGATACAAGCGGCGACCGAATAAGGTTTCTACATACCCTTTATCAGCAGCCTCTTCACGCGTACGCTCCATATACTCTAATACACCAGGGAAGCGTTCAAAGTACATATCCATATAATGTTGCGCTTCATTTCTTGGAATATCTAACTGACGTGACAGACCAAACGCACTCATGCCATAGATCAGACCAAAGTTAACCGCTTTGGCTTTTCGGCGCATATCAGAAGTCACTTCCTCAAGCGGCACGGAAAACACTTCAGACGCTGTTGCACTGTGTACATCTTTACCTTCAGCAAAGGCACTCAACAACCCTTTGTCTTGTGACAAATGTGCCATGATCCTAAGCTCGATTTGGCTGTAATCCGCCGCAACGATTTGTTTATTATTGTCGGCAACAAATGCCTGACGAATATGACGTCCGGCTTCATTACGGATCGGAATATTTTGCAAATTAGGATCGCTTGAGCTTAGACGGCCCGTTGCGGTAACGGCTTGATGATAAGAAGTGTGCACACGACCAGTATCCGCATTAACCAATTTTGGTAGTTTATCGGTATAGGTTGATTTTAGCTTAGCTAAGCCACGATGCTCAATAATAAGTTTTGGCAGTGGATAATCATGCGCCAACTCTTGTAGCACTTCTTCAGCCGTTGAAGGCGCGCCTTTTGGCGTTTTCTTAATCACTGGCAGCTCAAGTTTGTCGAACAATATCGCTTGCAATTGCTTTGTTGAACTCAGGTTGAACTCCTCACCTGCAATTTCAAAGGCCTGTTGTTCAAGCTCACCTAAGCGTTTTTCAATCTCAATACTTTGCTTTGCGAGCATATCACCATCGATGTGCACACCAGTGCGTTCAATGCGAGAAAGTACACTCAGCAGCGGTAATTCAATTTCTGTAAATACTTGCTTAAGGCGATTTTCTTTTTCAATTAGCGGCCAAAGGTGTTGATGTAACCTCAGCGTAATATCAGCGTCTTCCGCGGCATAAGGTGCCGCCTTTTCTAGCTCTATTTGGTTAAAGGTCAGTTGGTTCTTACCTTTACCAGCGATGTCTTCAAAGCTAATGGTTTTATGGCCTAAATATTTTAGCGCCAAGGAGTCCATATCGTGACGAGTTCCAACACTGTTAAATACGTAAGACTCCAACATGGTATCAAAAGCGATCCCCTGCAGTTCAAGCCCTGCACGAGCAAGCACACTTTGATCATATTTTAAATTTTGACCCACTTTTTTGATCTGAGGATCTGCAAGTAGTGGTGCCATGATCTCAAACACCATATCTTGAGAAAGCTGCTCGGGCGCTCCCACATAATCGTGATTGATTGGTAAGTAAGCCGCTTCGCCCGGTGCAACCGCAAAGCTCATTCCTACTAGATCCGCCTGCATATAGTTAACACTGGTGGTTTCAGTATCAAAAGCGATGAGTTGGGCTGCTTTTAACTTAGTTACCCAGTCATCAAGCTGTGCTTTTGTCAAAATAGTCTCGTATTGGGTGCCGACCTGCGCCGCTGCAGGCGCCGACCCTTCAGCCTCCACATCAACGATATCAGCTTGTGACTGACCATCCAGCAATTCAGCTAACCAACGCTTAAATTCACACTGACCATATAGCTCGATTAAGCGATCTTTGTCCATCTCAGCTATCTTAAATTGCTCTAAGTCTTGCTCTACTTCACAATCCAGCTTAATGGTGGCTAATTCATATGACAATTTTAGCTGCGCTTGGTGTTCCTCTAGTTTTTTCGCCATGGTTTTTGAGCCACGAAAACCTAAATCAGCAATTTTGTCTAAGTTTTCGTAGAGCGAATCAATAGAGCCTAACCCCTGAAGCATCGCCAATGCCGTTTTTTCACCAACACCAGGTACGCCCGGAATATTATCGACCTTATCTCCCATTAACGCGAGATAGTCGATGATCAAGTCAGGACCAATACCAAATTTATCCACTACCCCTTCAGGGTCTAAGATCGTATTCGTCATTGTGTTGATCAACGTGACATGTTCATTGACCAATTGCGCCATATCCTTATCACCAGTGCTGATTAGCACATGGCGACTTTGCTCTGACGCTATTTTAGAGAATGTACCGATCACGTCATCAGCCTCAACACCACTTATACTTACCAGTGGTAGGCCCATTGCTTTAATTATTTCGTGGATCGGCTCAATTTGCGTTCTCAGATCATCCGGCATAGGTGGGCGATGCGCTTTATATTCGCTATACATTTCGTTGCGAAAAGTCGGCCCTTTAGCGTCAAAGACTACTACCATATGACTTGGTTGATATTGCTTAAGCAAACTCTTAAGCATATTGATCACACCGTAGATCGCACCAGTTGCTTCACCTTTTGAATTTGTTAAATGTGGTGGCGCATGATAAGCACGAAATAAATAGGAAGAACCATCAACCAAGATCAACGGATTTTGAGGGATCTGAGACATAAATATTGGATCCTAAATTAGTCTTTTGTGGAGTAGAATGTAAGGATGCCACAAGGCACAAGATAAAACGAGTTTCGCGTTATCTCATCATTTAGATAAATCGTGCTGCACCTGTGGATAACTTTGTAGACAAACACGAAAAATCGCTCCGGAACTTTGTTTTAAAAGTCAGAGTGCAAACTAAAACTTTGATTTACTTGCGTTTTTTGTGCCTTTTTTATTGTTATTATCTTTACCGCTTTGTGGATAAAGAATTTTTTTAGTCACGCTTAACAAACTGGGTGAGTAAAAAATAGCCTGATTTTCTCAAGCGGAGGAGTATACTAACACAATTGATCAAAGATCATAGAAGATCCTTTATAATTTTTTAATTCGTGCATAATTCTTTTTATGCATATAGCGCGCATGATGTGACATTGAAGGGAGAAATGAATGAAAAAAGTAGCGGTAATTTTAAGTGGCTGTGGAGTATTCGACGGTGCCGAGATCCACGAGTCAGTATTAACACTACTCAATCTTGAAAAAGCAGGGGCAAGCTATCAGTGCTTTGCACCTAATATTGATCAATTCCATGTGATCAATCACATCACCGGTGAAGAACAAGATGAACGTCGTAATGTTCTTATTGAAGCCGCCCGCATTGCACGCGGAGAAATTGCAGATCTGGAAACATTAAGTGCTGACGAATTCGATGCTGTGGTATTACCAGGAGGTTTTGGCGTAGCAAAGAATCTGTCTGATTTTGCCTTTAAAGGCGCAGACTCTACGATTCTCGAAAGTGTAAAGCGCGTATGTCGTGAGTTCAATCACCAGCAAAAGCCTATTGCTTACTTATGTATTGCGCCAGCACTCATCGCCCATATCCATACACCGGGTACGCTCGCGACCATAGGCAATGATGTTGATACCGCAGCGGCAATTAATACGCTTGGTGCAAAGCACGTGGATTGTGAAGTGACCGAGATCGTCGTTGATGACAATGAAAAAGTGATTAGTACACCGGCATATATGCTGGCGTCATCCATTCTTGAAGCCGCGACAGGCATCGAGAAGGCGGTGACGAAGTTAATCGAAATGGCCTAAAAGCGATCGATACAGGCTTTTCCTTGTATTAGTAGAAGAAAGCGTTAGCGCCGAGTGACTCACGTTTCGGCCTAACGTTATTGCAAATTTAGGCAAAAAAGCTTGCCCTAACGCAATAAATTAATGGTTTTAACCATTTATACTCAAGTTTACGTTTTATAAATGAACAGGTGACGTTATAATCCCAATAATTCCGTCATCCATTATCGTGATTGAACACGTTCAAACGAAGTGAGCAAGGTAAATGAAAAAACTTTCAGCAGCACTTTTATTGCTATCAACAGCCGCAGTTGCGCAACCATACGACAATTCTTTAACTGAAGAAGCGATTAAGAAACGTCTTCAGCCTATCGGCTCAGTATATTTAGCTGGTGCTGAAAGTGCAGCAGAAGCCGAGCCATCTGGACCTCGTTCAGGTGAGCAGGTTTATCAAGCGGCATGTTTCGCTTGTCACGGCACCGGCGCATTAGGTGCACCAAAAACAGCCGACGATTGGGCACCGCGCCTAGCGAAAGGTAAAGACGTATTACTAGATCATGCGATCAATGGCTTCAATGCAATGCCTCCTCGCGGTACTTGTATGAACTGCTCGGATGATGAGATTGCAGCAGCAATCGATTTCATGACAAGTAAATAAGTATTTCAACTTCTGTATTTAGGGTAGAAAGACTTATTGGACAGTGCAGCGTTTATCGCTGCATTTTCGTCTCAATATAGTGTCATCAAAGCCGTGATTAACACTGGTTTGATATCGCTTTATAAAGCGAACAGGAATGAGAAATTTACACTTGACCGTCTCGGCTAAAAGTGAAACTATTAAGCTCAATAATTAAACAACAATAAGAACTGGTTTCGTCATTGGAAGAGCCACAACAGCAGGTTAGGAGACTATCTCGGCGAACCGCCAGATTAGAGTCTTTACTCAAAAAGTATAAAAGAAAGTCTCAACTTCAATACACATTAATTCAGTTATCAGAACAGGCTAGTACTGTTGCTGAGCTTACCCTGTTGTATCCCGCAATCCACAATATTCTATCTCAATATTTACCCAGCAAAAGCTTTTATGTTGTCCTGCAAAATCGCTTTACTCAAGCGCTTGAGCTATCGTATTTTGTTGATGAAAAAGACGGTATTTCTGTCCCACTTCATGAAGCACATCACTTTAAAGATGGTGTGACTGGCTTTGTATTTAAAACCGGCGAAACCGTTTATCTCACCAAAGATGACATGCTATCGCGAGCCAATGCTGGCGAGTTTAAGATAATGGGCAGTCAAGCAGAGCATTGGGTGGGTGTACCTATCTATCGCGACGGCGCAATTATTGGCGTGATGGTATCGCAAAGCTACGAAGCAGAGCAATCCTACAGCGATCATCAAGTTGAGTTGCTTGAAGTCATGTCACTGTATCTGGCCACAGCAATTGAACGCGTTAAAAAGCGTGAGTTACTAGAGTCTGAAGTGAAAATTCGCACGCGGGCACTAATGCAAAGTAATGAAGCACTTAATAAAGAGATAGAAAACCGCAAGCGTGCGCTAGAAAGACAGCAAATCTTATTCAAGATTTCTGAATTAGCAACCCAGTTCTCCGATATTGACGATGTTTACCAACAAGTTCACGACATTATTCGTTCTATTACTTTTGCCGACAACCTCTACATAGCGCTTTACGATAAAGAGACGAATTGGCTTACCTTCCCGTATAGCGTTGATGAAAAAACCAATTATAACCCTCGCCCATTTGCAAAAGGGTATAGTGAGCTGGTCATTCGTACTGAGCAAAGCCAGTTAATAGACAGTACCCGCGCCAAATCCTTAGCACTAGAGGGAACAGTAGAGCGCCCAGCAGGCTATAACCACAAGCTTGCAGCAACCAGCTGGCTTGGTGCACCATTAAAAACCGCTACTGGCGTCATCGGCCTGATCGCATGTCAGGCTTATGAGCACAAACACGAGTTTAATTATGATGATGTAGAGCTGATCTCTTTTGTATCTAATCAGATTGCCTCTGTACTACAAACGCATCTAGCGAACCAAGCACTTAAGATCAGTCACCAGCAGCTAGAACATCGAGTTGCGGAAAAAACCAAAGAGTTACAGCAAGCCAATTTACACCTGCAAATGCAGATGGAAGAACGCAAAAAGATTGAGCAACAGCTTTATCATGATGCTCATCATGATTCACTCACGGGTCTTCCAAACCGTAGTTTGTTTTTAACTCAGCTCGAAAAGACGCTAAAGAAACATCATCGTTATCCCGAAGATAATTTTGCCGTTCTGTTTATCGACTTAGATAAGTTTAAAGACATTAATGATGAATTAGGTCACCAAGCTGGTGATCAGTTTTTGGTGTGGGTGGCACAGTCATTCTTAGAGTGTATTCGTGAACACGATTTATTAGCTCGACTTGCTGGTGATGAATTCGTGATCTTACTTGATCACCTAACCGATCGTCAGCAAGCGGAAGATGTCGCCAAGCGCATTATCAAAGTCATGCAGCAACCTTTCTGTTTGAAGGGGGTATGCATGCAAAGCGGTGCCAGCATAGGGATCACCTACAGTAATAAGCTATACCGTAACACCGATGAAATCATCAGAGATGCCGATGCGGCAATGTACTATGCTAAAAACGCTGGCCGTGGTCGCTATGAATTTTATCATCCATTGCTAACCGCAAGCTCAAATGCTCAAAAGCAGCAAGAGCAGCATCACTTAGATAAGCTCCCTACCCACTTCCGCTGTACTGAAATCGTGAACTGGTCTGATAACGCCCAACCAATTGGCTTTTTGGAAGCCTTTGGCGAGCATCCAGTGTTAGGCAGCACCAGTTTTGATATTCTGAAAAAGTTTGCCGCAGAAAAATCTCAACTGCTTGAAATTGAATTGCACCTACTTAACAAAGCGCAAGAAATTGCCCTTAGCCGCGATGAAGATATGCTATTTGGCTGCTCTGCAATGTTACTAGAAAGCGCACATTTTGACGCGCTAAAGCAGCAGCTTAAGCGGCAAGACAAACCACTTTGTTTGCTCTTCGAAGAAAGCGAAATTCGCTTTGCTTCTAGTCAACAGGTATTAAATCTCAGAGCCCTAGCCGATATGGGGATCCCTATTGGCTTGAATAATTTTGGTAAAGATCGCTGCGATCTAACCCTAATCAGCCAAGTTGACTTTACCTATATCTTATTAAGCTCGACGTTTAGTAAACGCGTCTTACAGCAAACGAGTTATGAGGTTCAATTACAAGGTATTTTAGCCGTTACTAAGGTGAAGAGTATTAAGGTCATCGCCCGGGGTCCTGCGATTTTAAACTTTAGAAGCTTGCTGGAAAAGCATGGCTTGCAGCTTTTTTTTGGCAAACAGCAAATGCTGGATAAGGGCAACGAACGTGTAGCCTTTATCCAGAGTTTTGATAACGAATCAGTCCCGTCTTAGCATTGCCCGTAAATTCGCAACGTTAGACTTACCTTTTTCCATTCGTTCTGCCTGTGTCGCCACAGGCTTTTTCCCTTCAATTTGTAAATCATCTTGCGGCAATTCTTGTACAAAGCGACTCAGCTCTGGGGTGATCTGCTCACCAAATTGACGACGACTTTTGGTATAAGTCAATGTTAAGGTTTGCTGAGCTCGAGTTATACCAACGTAGGCCAAACGCCTTTCCTCTTCGACATTATCTTCATCAATACTCGTTTGGTGAGGTAGTAAGCCTTCTTCCATCCCCACCATAAATACGTGTGGATATTCCAAACCTTTGGACGCATGCAGCGTTAATAACTGTACTGCATCTGAGTCATCTTCCTCTTCATTGCGCTCAAGCATATCTCTTAATGTGAGTTTGCTTACCACTTCTGGCAGTGTCATGGCGGGGTTATCAGCATCTCCCGTGAGCATATCACTTATCCAACGGTATAATTCTGATACGTTTTTCATCCGCATTTCCGCAGCTTTTGCACTGGGAGATGACTCGTACAGATACGCTTCGTAATTAATTTCACGGATCATATCTTTTACCGCTTCCAAGGTATCTCCGCGGGTTGCTCGGTCGGAAAGCTCAACCACCCAGCGCGCAAATCCCATCAATGCATTTAAGCCACGACCCGCCAAGCGATCTGAGAGCTCTGACTCAAAACACGCCGCAAATAGACTGATATGGCGCTCGTTGGCAAAGCTACCTAGCTTTTCTAGTGTCACCGGGCCAATCTCGCGTCGTGGGGTATTGACGATACGTAAAAATGCGTTGTCATCATCTTGGTTCACTAAGAATCGTAAATAAGCCATGATGTCTTTGATTTCACTGCGTGCAAAGAACGACATACCGCCACTGATTTTGTATGGAATACGGTTGGTCATGAGTGCCTTTTCAAACACTCGAGCTTGATGATTACCGCGATAGAGCAATGCATAGTCGCGATAGCTGGTACGTTTCATAAACTTGTGTGAAATGATCTCCGCGACCACACGCTCCGCTTCATGCTCTTCGTCACGAGTCGCTATCACACGGATCGGGTCGCCATACCCCAGCTCACTGAACAGTTGTTTATCAAATTCATGGGGATTGTTGGCGATAAGAATATTCGCGGCTTTTAGGATCCGACCTGCACTACGGTAGTTTTGTTCCAACTTGATAAGTCTTAGGCCCGGAAAGTCTTTGCTCAACAGCACTAAGTTTTGCGGTTTAGCGCCACGCCATGAATAGATAGACTGATCATCGTCACCAACCACAGTAAAACGTGCGCGCTCACCAACGAGCAGTTTCACTAACTGATACTGGCTGGTATTGGTATCTTGATACTCATCCACCAGCAAATAGCGGAATCGTTGCTGCCAGCGCTCTCTCACATCAACCGACTGATTCAAAAGCAAAGTTGGGATCATAATAAGATCATCAAAGTCTAAAGCATTGTAAGCACGCAGCTGTGTTTGATAACGCGAATAAAGCTGAGCGAATAGCGCTTTTTGTGGCTCTCGCGCCTCTCGAATAGCACGCTCTGGCAAAATAAGCTCATTCTTCCAGTTACCAATCTGCATTTTTAGCAAGTTGAGTAAGTCTTTATCACGCTCAAGCTCTTTTTCAGTGAGTTCACTTAACAACTGATTGGTGTCTTGATCATCAAACAAAGAAAAGCCGGGTTTATAACCCAAGGTCTTGACCTCTTTTTTGATGATTTCCAGCCCTAATGTATGGAATGTCGACACCCATAAACCCTTAGCTTCTTGCTTGCCCAAAGTTTGTGCCACCCGTTCACGCATTTCTTTCGCCGCTTTGTTGGTAAAGGTGACCGCTGCGATATTTTTGGCTTTGTATTCACACTGCTGCACTAGGTAGGCAATTTTATTGGTAATAACCCGGGTTTTACCTGAGCCCGCCCCAGCCAATACAAGGCATGGACCACTGATATATTTTACCGCTTCGTCTTGTTTTGGGTTGAGCTTCATGCAACTAATCCGGTTATCTTCTCGCTTGGCACAATGTTGGCAACAACTGTCAGTGCTGAGGGGTTGAGGAATTCTTATAAACTAAGCTCGCTAGTTTACCGTATCCATGTAAAACTATGAAGCGAACCTTTTCCGTCTGCGGCGCATAAGGTAAGATGGACTGTGTATACTGACTCGCAAGCTAAGGTAAGAAGATGATTAATCCAGCCAAAATTGAAGAAATTGCTAAGCAAATTTCCAGTAACATGCCACAGGGCGTAAAGAATCTTGCTGAAACATTTGAAGCAAGAACGAAACAGGCGATCCAGAGCAAATTATCAGAAATGGATTTTGTTAGCAGAGAAGAGTTTGATATTCAAAGCAAAGTGCTGATCCGTACACGTGAAAAATTGGTTGAACTTGAAGAAAAAGTGGCGCAGTTAGAAGCACAACTTGCCAGCCAAGCATCCGACTCGCAGGAATAAGCAACCAAAGCTTTGGAAAGTAAAGCGTGCGCTTGTGGCGCACGCAATCTCTAAACTATGTTGACCCTAGCAATAGCGCTGGTTCACGCCAAGCAGAGACTTTTCATAGCAAAGCGACAGTTGCTCCATATCTTCTACGGCGTTCACCACCTCATTCAAGAGACCATCAGCTAGACCATAGACCCACCCGTGTACCGTCAAAGTTTGACCTCGCTGCCAAGCATCTTGAACAATATTGCTCTGACACACGTTGCGCACCTGTTCAACCACATTTAGCTCACAAAGCGCCGCACACTGCTTTTCTTTGCTCACTTGTTCAATAATCGCTTGGTGTTTCTCTTTCACATCAGCGACATGACGTAGCCAGTTATCGATCAGACCAAACTTAGCGTTATCGAGTACGGCTTGCACTCCACCACAACCGTAGTGACCGACCACCATGATGTGATCCACTTTGAGCACCTCAACCGCATACTGCATGACCGACAAACAGTTGTGATCAGTATGCACCACGACATTGGCAACATTGCGGTGAACAAACAATTCTCCAGGCATTAAATCAACAATCTCGTTGGCAGGCACACGAGAGTCAGAGCAGCCAATCCATAAATAATCTGGATTCTGTTGTTGCGACAGTTTTTTGAAAAACTCAGGATCACTGGCATTGGTGCGATCTGCCCACTGTTTATTATTATCGAGTAAGTGACTCAGCGGACTTGGGCTCGTTTTACACATTAATGGTTCTCCGACTGACGTTCAGCCTGTATCAAAATATTCCTTGGGGTGAGTGACTTTTCGCAAAAAGTACTAAGGGTGACATCATACCCAGCTGCTTGCAGATATAAAACCCTATCCAGGACCAACCAGATCTCAATCGCACGACGAAACACGTGTCGTACTAGCTCAATTCTGTCCGTTACTTGTTTTCGTTCACGCCCAATACGTTCATATTGGTCAAAATCAATTCCATCAGGCAGGGCAAGCTGCTTCTGCTCAGCTGCCCAATAACAGAATTCACTAAACGACCCAGAAAAAATAGCCTTATTGACCGAAGGCACACTCACGTAATATTTATCTGCGGTAAGTTCTCTGCGCAGCGCATCAAACCCTAAGCGCCAACTCACCTCTTTTTTACGTACTTGTGCCACTCTCCCGGGTGCTGTAACTGTCTCTTGCAGCGCTAACTTCATATCGTGATGAGACAAATTGAGCTGACTCTGCTGTGCTTCAACACTCATGGCTTGATAATCAGGTGGTGTAAATAAGTGATAGCAGCACGGGGAGAGCGATAGCTTTTTCATGCCATTCGCCACCGCTTGGTGCATAAATACACGATGTAATTCACCACATGCATGCAGTGCAATACCATGGCGATTCTCAACGAAGTGGTGGTGTATGTCATCTTTCAGCACGTCGGCACAATGAAAATGCAAGTTTAGATTTTGCCGCTTCGCACTTTCCTCTCCTTGTCGACACAGATCCGCTTGAAGCTCAATACTGTTCACTTCAGGCGCGCCATGATAAGAAAGCAATCGGCCTAAATGACCTTTACCTGCGCACCACTCTAGTACCGATGCTTTGGTTTCGTTTACTGCGGCAACAAAGTCTTGAAGTTGCTCTAATTTACGTCCTTTTATGCCATTACTCAGCCAAAATGGTAACTCATCTCTACGGCCCACTTTTTGCGGTAAAGCACTTAAGACCGTAAGTTGTTCAAGTTCGGGAATATAGCGACTAAAAAAAGTAAAAAGGGCATCAGTGTCACTGTCTAATGTTGATACTGCATCGTCGCTTAACCGCAGTAATTCAGATTGCAGTTGTGGCCAAGGAATAGTGAGATGCTCAAAAGCAACGACTTGCCAATATTGTCGGGTATCGAATAATAATTTATCTAGAAGTTGAAAGCGTTTGCTCGGTTCCACAATGGCCACAGTTGTCAGAGAAACAATACCCTTATTCTAGCGTAATTGTTGATGATATTTACGAGAAAAAATTAAGTGGATATACATTGGGATACAAACCAATGTCAAAATCGCTGCAATAATCAACACCCAAGATAGCTTAGGTTGTTCATTCTTCACTTCTGAATAAATAAAGCGCGCTTTGTGTTCATGAAACTGACTCACATCTAAGTGATATAGCTGTGCTATCCATTGCCATTTTGCCGTTGACATTGTTCCAATTGGAATATTAGCCACCTTGATGAACTCCCTTAACTTCTCTGCCTCAAATGCGAGCTGTTCTAGGGGTTTTTGGGTAGCGTATTGCTGTTTAGTTATCGCTAAGGTTTCTTCTAGATGTAACATAGCGTATCGCCAACCTTTAAGACTCGCACGACGAAAACGTTTAACAAGCTCAGGACGGTTTTCTAGTACGCTTTCCGTAGTAAAGAGCACGTCAGCATAAACGTTTAAACCAAACTGCTTAGGGCAAATTTCACGGGTTGATAGACCGCTTTGCTGCACGGTATAGGGCTCATTGGTGCTATAAACTTGCATCGCATCAAATTTACCCGCGATAAAGTCTTTCAGTGGCTCACTGCCTGAATACAAGCGCATATTTTGTGTATTGACGCCTGCACGTTGCAACATCATGAGCAACTCACCGTTTTCTGTGTGTCCTAAATGACTGAGGCGTTTCCCCTGAAAATCACGGGGAACATAAATATCACTGTCGGCTCTTACCATCCAACAATAAGGAGAAGACTGTAGTATCGCAGCAAGCGCCACAAAGGGCTTACCGTTGAGCCTTTGTTTCAGTAGACCGGAGTGAAACACACCGAACTGTGCTTGCCCGTATAGCACGCGAAAATCAACGTTAGGATTATGGGGATCGGCAGGAAGAATATGAACGTCTAATCCTTCTTCTTGATAGAACCCCTTTTCTTTTGCCATATAGTAGCCAGCAAACTGAAATTGATGCGTCCACTTTAACTGTAATGTGACTTTTTCAAGAGCGGCAACCTGCATGCTAAACAAGAATAGTAATAACGCAGCATAGTAATGAAACATCGTATCCTTGCGTTTTTCAACTGATAATAGCTAACTATAGTTTACGGTGCTCAGGCTGCCATTAAGTTTGGATAAGTATTGAATATGTCAGTGAGTTAAGTACTACTTTAACTGACTAAGGTTCAGAGCAGTTGTACTTTGCAATTCTCTATATGTGTACCTAGCATGTTCTTTAGGTGATGATAGATCTGCTCTTGACTGCCTTTGCACATAATGTCATAGCCATTACCATTATTCTTCTCGATGATCCCAAGGTAATTATCATCAATAGTAACAGACTCAACTTGCGCTATTGGCATCATAATTTTATTTGCCCCGTAGATGAGCATTAACTTCTCGCCCTCTTTTAATAACATTTGCTCTGGGCGTCTGTTGGTACCGATATCACCTTGGAGTACGACCGATATCACTGTAATTGCAAACGCAATTGGCAAGAAAAGTGTGTGTTCGATCAGATCTGGCCAAAGTGCACTCGCACCAAAATATAAGCCCGCAAGTAATACAAGCCTTGTAACTAACGTTATGAAGATGTCCTTGTTTTTTCTTTTTCTAATCATGTAATCCACTGATAAAATTAGATACTTTCATGACCAGCGTACCTAATTCAGTACTTATTATCCAGCCTTTTGCTTTGCTAACTGCTCGCCATGCAAAAAGCGTGTAAAACACGGGTTATCTGTTTCTTCTTGAAACTGATACGCTAACTTTGCAAGATGTTCATCAAAGCGCTCATAATCACTGGGCTCAACTTCAAAAGCGGCTAACACATTGCCTTGTGCCGCACCGTGATTGCGATAATGAAATAAAGTAATATTCCAATTACAGCCGAGCATGTCTAAAAAGCGTGCTAATGCGCCTGGATATTCAGGAAATTCAAACCGCAATAAACGTTCATTCATGACGCTCGGCGGTTTGCCGCCTACCATATATCGCACATGTAACTTTGCCAGTTCGTTATCTGATAAGTCATCAAACAGGTAGCCGTTTTGATGCAATGAAGCGGTTAACTCAGTTAGCTCTTGCTGGCCATTTCTAAGCCCAACACCAACAAAAATTTGCGCTTCGCCACAGCCGGCATAGCGATAGTTAAACTCAGTGATCGCTCGGCCACCAAGAGAGTGACAAAAACGCTTAAAGCTGCCTTTTTCCTCTGGAATAGTCACCCCGAGCAATGCTTCATGTTTAGCACCTAGCGCCGCTCTTTCGGCGATATATCTCAACCGATCGAAGTTTAAATTAGCGCCTGACAAGATAGCCGCAACACTCAGCCCCTTTTCACCCGTTTGCGTGAGCCACTTCTTCAAACCCGCGGTTGATAACGCGCCGGAAGGCTCTGCAGTTGCTCTCGTCTCCACAAAAATATCTTGAACCGCCGCACAAATTTCATCGGCATTAACCGTCACGACTTCATCACAAAACTTTTGTGCTAATCGAAAAGTTTCAGTGCCAATAAGCTTCACCGCTACACCATCCGCAAAACCACCGACTCGCTCAAGCTCCACGGGTTTTCCGGCTTCTAACGCGGCTTTAAGGCATGCGCTGTCCTCAGCTTCTACCCCAATAACACGGATATCAGGGCGAAGTGACTTCAAATACACCGCCATTCCCGCAAGCAAACCACCTCCTCCTACGGGAATAAATACGACGTCTAGTTCATCAAGTTGCTGAATTAACTCTCGCGCCACCGTACCTTGGCCGATGATCACATCTTTATCATCAAATGGTGGGACAAAAACACCATTTTGCGCTTCACAAAGATCTAGCGCGTACTGCTTTGCCGCATCAAAGTGATGGCCGTGTAAGATCACTTCACCACCGAGCTTACGAACCGCGTTGACCTTGATCTCTGGCGTAGTCACAGGCATTACAATGGTAGCGTGCTGACCTAGATGCGTTGCACTTAGTGCAACCCCTTGAGCATGATTACCCGCAGAAGCGGTATACACCCGCGATCCTTTCGGTAACTGACGTAGCTTGTTATACGCACCACGCAATTTGAAAGAATAGACCGGCTGTTGGTCCTCTCTTTTCAGCCAAATTTGGTTACCAAGCTGGGCTGACATTTGCTCTAGTTGATTCACTTGCGTTACCTCAACGAGCGGTGCCACATTCGCCTGAATAATGGCTCTAAAGTAATCAAGCTCTTGGGAAACCATCGCTAGCCTAACTCCTCTAGTTTTTGTAAGTCACGTACCGCGCCTTTGTCTGCACTCGTGGCTAACAGTGCATAGGCTTTTAGCGCGGGACTCACATAACGTTCTCTGTTAACTGGTTTGTACGCTTCTTTACCACGAGCGAGTTGCTTTTCATGGCGCAGCGCCAACTCGGTGTCGTCCAGTTTAACGTCAATACTGCGGTTATAGATGTCGATAGCGACAACATCGCCGTTTTCAACCAGCGCCAGATTGCCACCACTGGCAGCCTCTGGAGACGCATGGCCAATAGAAAGTCCAGAAGTACCGCCGGAAAAACGACCATCGGTAAGTAAAGCGCAGTCTTTATCTAGCCCCATCGATTTAAGATAGCTAGTTGGATACAGCATTTCTTGCATACCCGGACCACCTTTAGGTCCTTCGTAGCGAATGATCACTACATCACCTTTCTTAACTTGGCCACCCAGTATCCCCTCGACGGCATCGTCTTGAGATTCAAATACTACAGCAGGCCCTGTAAAGCGCAGCATTTCATCGGCCACCCCGGCACTTTTCACGATACAACCATCAGGCGCTAAGTTACCTTTCAATACTGCAAGGCCGCCATCTTGCCTAAAGGCATGCTTGATGGAGCGAATACAGCCGCCTTCACGGTCTAAATCAAGCTCATCCCAGCGATACTCTTGGCTCATAGCTTGGGTAGTGCGGATCCCAGCAGGCCCCGCGCGATAGAAAGTTTGTGCCCGTTCGTTATCACGGTCTGCAGCATTCCAACGTGCAATAACTTCACCTAGATTTCCGCCAGCAACGTGCCCCACCGACAAGTCCAATTTATTGCCTCTGGCCAGCTCATTGAGGATGGCCATAATGCCGCCAGCACGGTGAACGTCTTCAATGTGATACTGCTGTGTTGCCGGAGCAACCTTACATAAAAATGGTGTGCTGCGAGATAAGCGGTCTATGTCATTCATATCAAAATCGACAAAGCCTTCTTGCGCTGCCGCCAATAAATGCAGCACGGTATTAGATGAACCGCCCATCGCGATATCTAATGTCATGGCGTTCATAAACGCGGCTTGGTTAGCAATGTTGCGTGGCAGCACTTGCTCGTTATCTTTACCATAGTATTCGTCGCACAAAGCCATGATACGATTTGCTGCGCCCAAATACAGCTGTTGGCGGTCTTTGTGTGTCGCAAGTGTCGTACCATTTCCAGGCAACGCTAAGCCCAGCGCTTCTAGTAGACAGTTCATGGAGTTGGCAGTAAACATACCTGAACACGAACCACAAGTAGGACAGGCAGAGCGCTCAACTTGCTCAGAATCTTCATCACTCACAGTTGGATCTGCGCCTTTCACCATAGCGTCGACAAGATCCAATTTCAGATCGATATCCGCTAAGCGAGTTTTTCCCGCTTCCATCGGGCCGCCGGAAACAAAGATCACCGGAATATTCAACCGCAGTGCAGCAAGTAGCATGCCTGGGGTGATTTTGTCGCAGTTAGAAATGCAGACCATGGCATCAGCACAATGAGCATTAACCATGTACTCTACCGAATCTGCAATTAAGTCTCGAGACGGAAGCGAGTAAAGCATGCCGCCGTGGCCCATGGCGATACCATCATCAATAGCAATGGTATTAAATTCACGGGGTACGCCGCCTGCTTCTGTTATCGCATCAGCCATTAATGCGCTAAGTTGATTGAGGTGAACATGACCCGGAACAAATTGGGTATATGAATTCACGACCGCAACGATCGGTTTATGGAAATCACTGTCCGTCATTCCCGTTGCTCGCCACAATGCACGAGCACCCGCGCGTTGTCTGCCCTCTGTAGTTGTCTTGCTCCGTAATTTAGCCATGCTTCACCTTTTTCTCGGCTTTGCCGAGCTCCTCATTCCCACAATTTACAATGCGCTTTTGTTCGGGACGCTTGGCCCCGATTCCAATAAAATTAATCGTTTACGTATTCTAACCAGCCATTTTCGTCATCAGCTTGACCTTTAACCAAAGCGAAATAGGCCTGCTGTAACTCTTCCGTAATTGGACCTCTACCACCATTACCCACGGTAATCTTGTCTACGCTGCGAACAGGTACTACTTCCGCTGCGGTACCAACCATAAAGAACTCATCAGCAAGATAAAGCGCTTCGCGAGCAATTGGCTCTTCACGTACTTCATAACCGCGTTTTTTTGCCAAATGAATGATAGTGTCGCGCGTAAGACCAGGTAGAATACAAGCTGTGGTTGGCGGGGTATAAAGCACACCTTTTTTCACAACAAATAAGTTCTCACCAGCACCTTCGCTTAGGTAACCATTAACATCAAGTGCGATCCCTTCAACATAACCATTACGCTTCGCCTCACCTGAAATAAGCTGTGAAGATAAATAGTTACCACCCGCTTTAGCCGCGGTAGGCATGGTATTTGGTGCAAGGCGGCTCCAAGAAGAAACACACACATCAACACCTTGCGCTAAGCCTTCTTCACCAAGGTATGCACCCCATTCCATCGCAGCGACTGTCATGTCTGCACGGTGCGATTTCGGGTTTAAACCAAGACCTACATGACCCAAAAATGCAAATGGACGAAGGTAAGCATTGGTAAAGTCATTTGCGCGGATTGTCTCTTTACACGCTGCGATTACTTCCTCTTTGGTAAAAGGAATTTCCATACGGTAGATCTTCGCGGAATCAAAGAGGCGTTGAATATGATCGGTTAAGCGGAAAACAGCTGGGCCATTTGGCGTATCGTAAGCACGGATCCCTTCAAAAACTGAGCTGCCATAATGTAAAGCATGACTAAGCACATGGGTGGTCGCTTGAAAATAAGGAACCATTTCACCGTTATGCCAAATTACTTCTGATGTTTGTGTCATTGTTAACTACCTTAATTCTTCTATATTGCCTGTTTCTGTAGTGTATGCAAGTCAACCGCTTGCACTTCTACTAGCTTACTCAGTTGTGAGGTTAATAAATAGATAGGTTTGTCACTATCTACGGTCATTTTGACGTGGAATAAGTCATCTTGACCTTGTAATTCCAAATTCGTTAAGCGAAATCCGCGATGTCTGGCTACGCGTAAAAAGCGCTCCACTGCGATGCTCTGTTGTTTTACTGCAACGGTTAAATGGTGTTTCATGAAAGGCTCTCCGTCATCATTTCATCATTGGCAGCACCAGGTGGAACAAGCGGCCATACGTTTTCTTTATCGTCGATACAAGCATGTAAAATATAGGGCCCTTGCGCATTCACTATGGCGTCAACGGCGTCATCTACTTGGTTTGCATGAGTAATTGTCTGCCCAGGAATACCGAACACGGCAGCCAAAGAGACAAAATCTGGATTGTCTGACAGGTCGGTTTCACTGTAACGACCGTCAAAAAAGAGTTGCTGCCACTGTCTCACCATACCCAGCCTTTGGTTGTCTAATATTAATATTTTAACTGGCAGGTTATTACGGCGGATGGTTGCCAACTCTTGAATATTCATCATGATGGAGCCATCGCCAGATACCGTGATCACTGTGTTATCTGGACGTGCTATCTGTGCACCAATTGCAGCTGGTAAGCCAAATCCCATCGTGCCTGCACCGCCACTACTTAAGTGATTGCTTGGATGACTGAATTTCATGTGCTGGGCCACCCACATTTGATGTTGGCCTACATCGCAGCACACTACCGCTGTATTGGGTAGCTTTTGGCTCAGTTGATTTAACAAATACGGTGCAAATACTTTTTCGCCAGGATAGTCATAACGCCATGCATGTTGACGTTGCAGTGCTTCGATGGTTTCTAACCATTCGCTATTCGTAACCACACATTCAAGTTGCGGCAATGACTGTTTTAAATCTGCAATAAGCGAAGCGGCTGCGGGTTTACGTTTGCCCACTTCTGCAGGGTCGATATCTAAATGGATCACCTTCGCCCCTGCAGCAAACTTTGCCAAATTCCCCGTAACACGGTCATCAAATCGCGCCCCGATACATACCAGCAAGTCGCATTGCTGAACCGCCAGATTCGCCGCTTGAGTACCGTGCATACCGAGCATTCCTAAGTCATAATCATAATCTGGGGTTACGCTGCCCAAAGCTTTTAGCGTCGATACGGCCGGCATATGGGTCTTTTCTAAAAATTGCATCAGCTGTGACTGCGCATCGGCGCTTTGCACGCCACCACCAATGTAGGCAACAGGTCGTTTAGCATCACATAATAATTGATTGGCTTTTGCTACTTCAGTTTGCGAAACCTTCGGCTGTTCGTCTTGTGGCGCAGCAAAAGGATGAAAAGGTACTTTAGCTAACTGGATATCTTTAGGAATATCGACCAACACAGGACCGGGTCGGCCAGACTGCGCTAAGTACATGGCTTCTTGTAATACCTCAGCCAAGTCTTCCGCTCGCTCAACCATGTAGCTGTGCTTGGTACATGACAGAGACATGCCCAGTACATCCACCTCTTGAAAGGCATCCGAACCGATAGCAGCGGTCGGCACTTGCCCAGTGATAGCCAATAGCGGAACTGAATCCATCATGGCATCAGCAAGTGCGGTGATAAGATTCGTCGCGCCGGGTCCAGAAGTGGCGAAACAAACCCCAAGCTTACCTGTACTGCGAGCATACCCAACAGCAGCAAAACCAGCACCTTGCTCATGACGAGTCAAATAATGCTTAACTGGCGCGCCATACAAAGCGTCACAAATGGGCATGATGGCACCACCTGGGTAACCAAATACGTGTTTAACGCCTTGCTCTTCTAGCACCTTGATAACAAGTTGTGCGCCGGTTGTTGGATTGCTCATGATCTGCTCTCAGTTGCCTTTTTTATGCCCTAAAACGAAAACGCCCCCCGAACCTTTTGGTGCGGGGGGCGTTTATGCTGATACTTTTCTTACAGCACTAACCAGCCCCCGCGGTAATAATAATCACCACGTTGATAATCACGACTAGTAGAGTTGCTGTTAGTAACATTGCTTGAATTCCGTAAATTTAAACTTGGCAATCATTCAGTGTAAGCACTGTGCTGCCTCTTTTTCTATTAATACCGCGCCTTGCACACTGAAGTCAACACAAAAAACTATGCTATTTAAAATTAAAAACTTGAGTTTAACGCATAAAAAAACCAAAAAACCAAAAACTAAAGAATTAAAACAACCACACATTTTAAAATGCGAATTTTCTATTGGTTCAGTTTCGATATAACGAAAAATTTACTTTCTCGATTTCCCTATATGAAATTTTTTCTACCGCCTAAGCGCACTTCATTTTTTAGTGACATTCACATTTCGATATCGCAGACTGACCCTTTAAAACCAACAGGGATCATTACTATGGTTAAAGTATTTTCACCATTGTTATTTATTTATCTTTGCTTAAGCCTTTTCAGCAATCTCGCCAACGCAGAAGTTGGCCTGTGGAAAATAGAAAAGGACAACAAAACGTCGTACTTATTTGGTACCGTCCACGTCGGTGACGAACAAATGCATGGTTTACCTGCCAAGGTAAAAAGCGCCATTGCGAGCAGTGATAGAGTCATGGTTGAAGTGAACTTAGAGGCGCTCTCTCCATTTGCGATCCAACAGCGCTCCATGCCATTTATGCTGTTAAAAAACAACCAAACTCTAAAAGACCAACTCTCCGCAGAAGTCTATCAGAAGCTACAAGACTACTTTTCGAAAAAGCAAATAGATATCGCCTTATTTGAACGCTATGCGCCATGGGCCGTGATGGTAACTATGCTACAACTGGAATATCAAAAGCTTGGATTTACCGATACCAATGGCATCGATAAACAAGTAATAGCCTATGCAAACGAAAAGAAGATCCCAATTGGTGAATTTGAAACCTTAGAATATCAGCTTGAAATGTTCAGTCAGCTGAGTATTCATAGTGACGCTATGCTCAAGGAAACATTTGCACAGATGTCTGATTTGAATACCTACTTCTTGGATTTAGTTTCCGCATGGCGAAGCGGCGATTTGGAGAAGTTATCGCATTACTACCAGGTAAGTTTTTCGGATGACAAATACGGCAAATTAGCCGAGCAACTGATGATCATTGAACGCAATAATAACTGGGTACAAATGCTTAAAAAGCAACTCCCTAATGAATCAACGTTTATTGCCGTTGGTGCATTACACCTTGTTGAAAAATATGGCCTTGTTGAGCAACTTAAAAATAACGGCTATTCAGTCACCCGACTATAACGCTCAGCGTTATCTTGCTAAGAGGTAAGTAGTTTACTTTGTGGGCGTGTTAAACAAGTACTTCCATCAACATGCCCTAAAAAAATAAAAATCTTTTTAAACCTTTTCATTTTTATTTGCGACTTACCTTTCAAACACTCTCGTTAAAGGTAAAAAATAATGAAAAAGTTAGCGTTAGTTTTAGCATTAAGTGCAGCGGCAATGACTGCACAAGCAAAAGATTCAAAAACCATTACAGCATCATTCCCAAGCAATAGCCTAGCCGAGTTAGAAGTGGATATTGCCGTAGGTAAAATCGATCTACAAACTTACAACGGCAACACCATAGAGGTCGAAATTTTGGTTGAACCGAAAGAGTCAGACAGTTGGTTTGGTAAACCAGATGTAAGTGAAGCTACCCTAAACAGCAACACATCGGGGGATAAGCTTTCACTTGAAATCAATTCGGATGATTATGAACTATCTTGGCAAGTTAAGGTGCCTGTTAATTTGGCCTTAGATGTTGAGGTTGGTGTTGGCAAAATTGATATTCAAGATCTTAATAACTCTGCTGATTTAGAGGTAGGCGTAGGAAAAATTAAAATTGAGACTACCACCACCGATTTCAAAAAGGTGTCTTTAGATTCAGGTGTTGGTAAAACGGCAATGTCAGGTTTTGGCAACGTAGAAACTTCTGAAAAGAGTATGGTTGGCTCAACAACAGACTATCGTGGTCAAGGCCAGTATTCCATCGATGCAGAAGTCGGGGTTGGAAATATTCGTTTAAGACGAGACTAAGTCTCCACACTCATTCAGTAATAGCGCCACTTTGCTATGCAGCACATCCGGGTGCAACGGCTTATACAAATGAGCCGTTGCACCAAGTGCGTAGACCTTATCCAAATCCTCCGCATTAGTATTTGCGGTCACGACCAAAATAGGCACGGCCGGATCTAGCACTCTCAAACGCTCAGTGGCTTCAAAGCCATCCATCACAGGCATATTTAAATCCATTAGCACGATATCGAACTTACCCACCTCATATACTTCAAGGGCACCTTCACCATGTTCAACATGCGTTACTTGTTTGGCTACGGGCTGGAGCATTTTTTCAATCACGCGCGCATTTAGTAAGTTATCTTCCACTAGCAAAATGCGAGCTGACACCGGCTTCATTTTACGAGCCAATGTCTGTTGGTTGTCAATTTCAATGGGAACTCTCAAGGTTGCTCTTGTACCCGTTGGCTCCCTCTCAATAAAATCTAATCGTCCCCCAAGCGCTGAGGTGAGTAATTGGCAACGTTTAAGCCCTAACTGCGCCCCTTGAAAATGTTCGCTATGCACAGCTTCTCGTAGCTGCTGATAGTCGAACCCAGGCCCAGTATCTTCAACAACAAACTCTAAATATGGCGTATCTTCATCTACAACCAGATCCGCAAATACTTGAATGCTGCCACGCTCAGTAAATTTAATTGCATTATTGACCAATTCACTGATCAACCAACCAACACGCTTACAATCACAATAACAGGTCACATCTAACTCATTGCTCAATGCCAAATTAAAAGCGAGAGATTTCTTGTGTGCGGTTAGTTGAAAGGCAATACAGGCTGATTTTATTACTTCTCGCAACGCGACTTGATGACGCTCAATTACCACTTCTTGCTCGGAAAGGTTATTAAAATCTTGAACCGAATAAAGTAATACATCCAATTGATTTGCCGCGCTTTTCACATGCTGTAAGTGTTGGATTTCTTTGTTACTCAGATATTCATCTAAATACCCATGAATAGCCTGCAATGGCGTTCTTAGCTCGTGACTAACGCGTGCTAAAAATCGTGATTTTGAGTGTAGTGCATCGTCGGCAAGCTTTCTTGCCGCCTCTAATTTATCAAGTGTCTCAGCAATTTCTTGTGCCATTGGACGAAATACAAATTTCGCTTCTATAAACAGCAGCAACAGTCCGAGCAGCCAAATTAACAATTCAATTTTCCTCACCATCTCTGTCTTACTTCGCGCTTGCTGCTCGAATAGTGAAACGGCCTCATTCAGTTTTGGGAGTATATGCTGAGATGCAGTAAAGATTTGTTCCACCAGTTGAGGAGTGGATAGCTGTAACTGAGACCTTGATAAAGTGATAAAAGTATTACTTTGCAAATCCAATTGCACTGGCTCTTGGTAGTAAAGCGCTGCAAGCGCCTCATTCAAATAAATAGCCTCTCCTCCCTCTGTTTTAGTTAAAAACTCATGATTACTTTCAAATTTATCAATGGTTTGACGCAGCACCTCACTGTCTATTTTATCCTCTTGTGCACTGAAAAGTGCGATACGTTGGGACAGCATCCGCTGCATACCCGCAATATTAATTACGTGTGCGTCTTGGCTCTGCTGATACAGTAAATACTGCATAACCCCCATCGCCATCGACAGCAATATAGCCATAGCTAGTAATGCCCCGATATAACGATTTTTAACTTTATTTATTAACGACATTTTTTTGTTTTTCATCTCATCGCATTGTCTCAGCTGCAATGCTAAGTGTAGTTAACAATCGTAATATTTACAGTCTGATGCTTGACACCTAGACGGCCAAAATGTTTCAATGCGCGCTCACCCTATTTAGATAGTTTGATGCTACGGCGTCAAACTGAGGGCTGGAAGAGGTGCGTTATTCAGGTAACTAAGTGAAGGAGAGCAAACTCCGTTACAGCTTAGTGAGGGGAATATACGCCGAGAAATTGAGTTATTGTTTGCTAATACTCATTTCGGGCGACTGGGCTGAATCCCAGCGACTGTCACCAACATACTTGGTGGAGAGCTTCTGGTCTTAGAAAAATAAGGCCATTGGCTGCCTTATCCTTTTTAAGTCCATTGCTCTTCGAATTTTAACAGTTCGAAGTTTGGACACCCTCCTAACTCCGAACATGATTTAAGTTCGGTAGAGATGAAATCACAATTCAATTTATCTGACTATCCGTTGTGGACTGCTTTAGTAACGCCTTTTGATGCTGAAAATCAGGTTGATTTTGGCGCATTAACGACGCTTGTACGCGATCAAGAGCAAGCTCGTAACGGTATTCTTTTACTAGGCAGTACCGGCGAAGGCCTTGCGCTTACCCAACAAGAGCAGCAACAAATCGTTGAGTTTGTTTGCCAGCTCGCCCCAAGCGTACCACTCATGGTTGCCGTTGGCGGCAGTAATCTTGAGCAGCAAACACAATGGGTGCGCTTTTGTAATACGCAGCCCATTGATGCACTCTTACTTGGCTCACCAATCTACGCAAAGCCCGGCAAAGTTGGTCTGACGCATTGGTTTAGCACACTACTCGATGAGAGCCACAACCCTTGCATGCTCTACAATGTACCTGGTCGCAGTGCCGTTGCTATCGCCCCTGACCTACTCGGCGAACTAGCTTGCCACCCTAATCTGTGGGCACTAAAAGAAGCCAGTGGTGATATTGCCACCTTTGAAGCATTTCGTCAGGCAGCACCTGATGTCGCCATCTATAGCGGCGACGATGGCTTAATGCCCTACTTTGCACAAGCAGGTGCAACGGGGCTAGTGTCTGTTGCGGCAAATGCATGGCCACAGCAAACCGCAGAATTTGTAAGGCGCTCGTTAAGCGGCACCTCTCCTAATTTATTTACCACTTGGTCAGAAGCTGCAAATAGCTTATTTGCAGTGGCAAATCCCATACCAGTCAAAGTGTTAATGCACTTGCAAGGGAAGCTCACAAGTCCAAACTTGCGCCCGCCACTGACACATTTGGAACTCACCCATACCGATGCGATCACTCGCGCGAACGAAACGATTTTATCTTGGAATTAAGGCAGTAAACATGAGCTGGTTAACCCTACTAAACGATTTAGAAAATGGCACAGTACGTGCTGCAACACAGGATGAGCAAGGCCATTGGCATGCTAATGTAGAAGTAAAACAAGGGATCCTTGAAGCATTTAGAAATGGCGTAAATACGGAATTCCCGGGTGGATTTGTTGATAAAGACAACTTAGCACCACGCGGATTTGCTGCCCAGGATGGCGTTCGTATGGTTCCTGGCGGAAGCAGTGTGAGACGTGGCGCTTACGTCGCAGCGGGCACAATCATTATGCCACCGGCTTATGTCAACATTGGTGCCTATATTGATTCAGGTACTATGGTAGATAGTCATGCGTTGGTTGGTTCTTGCGCGCAAATTGGTAAAAATGTCCACCTTAGCGCAGCAGTACAAGTGGGCGGTGTATTAGAGCCGGTTGGAGCCAGTCCTGTTGTTGTTGAAGACGATGCCTTTATTGGTGCAGGCTGTGTATTGGTTGAAGGGGTTGTTGTTAAACGCGGTGCCGTATTAGCACCGGGTGTGCGCCTTTCAGCAAGTATTCCTGTCTATGACTGCGTGAACGAGCGCTTGCTTGACAAAGGTGAAGCCATCCCTGAAAACGCGATAGTGATCCCAGGCTCTCGTCCAGCCTCAAGTGAGTGGGCGCGCGAGCAAGGACTAAGTATGTCATGCGCACTTATCGTAAAATACCGTGATGAACAAAGTGATGCATCACTGGCGCTGGAAGAGGTTCTACGCTAATGACTTGGTTGAGCACGTCACAGCGAATTGCAGCTGAGGCATTGATCCAGCAACAAGATACGCCATTCTTTTGCTACGATTTAGATAAGCTAAGTGCGCATGTTAAGCCCTTAGTTGATCAGCAAATCGTTAAGCTTTGGTATGCCGTAAAAGCGAATCCGTTATCACATATCATTAAAACCCTAGATAACGCAGGGTTTAACTTTGATGTGGCATCTAGCGGCGAGCTTGATCAGGTGTTATCTCAAGGGATCGCACCTGAACGCGTGCTCAACACAGGTCCTGCCAAATCGCTAAAGCAGATCCGTCATTTTGCCACACAAGGCGTACGTATTTTCGTGGCTGAAAGTCACAATCAAGTACGCTGGTTAAATCAAGTGGCCGAAGAGTTTGAGCTTCAATTTGAAGTTTTACTGCGGGTGCAGTTACGCTTTGATAAAGCAGAGCACAATCCACTTGGTGGCAATACGCTGACTCCTTTTGGTCTTGGCGCAGAGCAGTGGCAAGCCCTAACTTTAAGTGACTACACCTACCTAGACTTTGTCGGACTGCATATTTTCCAGTGGGGCAATATGCTCTGCAGCGATACGCTCGCTGAACTTTGGCAGGCAATGGTTGCACCTTTAGTTCAGCTCGCTGCAGATTTAGGGATTACTCTAAAGGTGCTCGACTTAGGTGGCGGCCTTGGCATTCCCTATGATAGGCAAAGCCCTTCTCTCGATTGGCAGAAATTATTAGACACGCTCGCATTAATAAAAACCGCCACGCAAGTGCAAGAATTATGGATGGAGTTAGGCCGCTATGCGGTTGGCGAATGTGGTTTTTATCTCAACCCTGTGGTGGAACAAAAGCAAAACTACGGAGAACAACAACTGATTGTCGCAGGCGGTGTCAATCACCTGCTGCGCCCAGCCGTTACCGGACAAGCTTTCCCCGCTGAATTGTTACGCCAGTCTCAAGCTGAGGCCACAGACTTTCATATTCATGGCCCACTTTGCACTGCATTGGATAAATTAGGCACCCTAGTCTTACCAAGCGACAGTGCCGATGGCGATTGGCTTGTTTTCAGTCAGTGTGGCGCTTACGGCTACACCGAAAGTATGCCGTTCTTTTTATGTCATGAGCTCCCAGCAGAGTACATCATCTCAGGTGGAGAAATCAGCTGTGTCCGTGAAGCAGAGCCCGCTTCAAGTTATTTGAGGTAAACATGAATACCATTACACAACAACATATTCAGGTTGGTGAAATTGCCAATGGCTTGCCTTTGACTATTCCGGTCTATCGCATTAAAGGCGATGGCAGTGGGCCTAAGGTGTATATTCAAGCGAATATGCATGGCGCCGAAGTGCAAGGTAATGCAGTGATTTATCAGCTACTAGAACAGTTGAAGCAATTGTCATTAAAAGCGGACATCACCTTAGTGCCTTACGCAAACCCGATTGGTTGTAATCAGAAATCTGGTGAGTTTACCTTAGGGCGTTTCGATCCAATTACAGGCACGAATTGGAATCGAATGTACATCAACCATTCCGGGTTGGTTGCCGAGTTTGTGGAGCAAAACCCGACGCTACCAATAACAGAAATCGCTCAGCAATTTCGCCAACGATTAGTTGAGCGTACCCAGGCACTACTTGATGGGCCCTTAGATAGGTTGACAACAGGTAAGCGCATCGCCTTGAGTTTACAGCGCCTAGCTCATGAAGCTGACATTGTTTTAGACCTTCATACGGGACCAATTTCAGCAAAACACCTGTATTGTCCTGAGTATGCAAAAGACAGCGCTCGATATTTTGATATTCCACATGTGTTACTTATTCCAAGTGACTTTGATGGAGCAATGGATGAAGCAAGTTTTTGTCCATGGTGGAACTTGCAGCAAGCCTATCAGGCTATAGGCCGAGAGATCCCAGTATTAACTGAAGCGTTTACGGTTGAACTTGGCTCTCAAGAAAAAATTGATTTAGCGGAAGCATTGAATGACGCTAATAGCATTTTGAGCTACCTAAACCATAAACAGGCCTTTCAAGACGCGCACTTTATGCCACGAGACATCACCCGCTACGTCTGTCGACTAGAGAACTATCGTGCCTTTTATGCCCCGATGGGAGGCATGGTGGAGTACACGGCAAAGCTTGGTGAGCATATCAAGGCGGGTCAAACCATCGCCAAAATTCTCAGAATGGAGCGCTATTTATCAGAAACGCCCCTAAATGAGATCAAGTTAGATGAAGATGCCATCGCCATTTTGCACTTTGCCTCTGCTAGTGTGAATCAAGGTACTGAGCTTTATAAGTTTTTTACTCAAGTTGAAACGCTTTAACTTGAGTACTTTTATTGCGTGAGAGTAAGTCAAAGCAAATAAGCTCTGCTTGTTTAGCTTAACGCTTACTAAGGTATGGCGGCGATAGCCGCCACCTTTTTCTTATTCGTACGTATTTTTCTTTCTGACATTTTTGACCTTCGAGATTCATTTCCCTTTCATTATCATTGGTTAATAATGTAATCAATTGTACTTACTCTCGGCGCACACAGGATGAAACTTACACACTTATCAATACCGGCTTTGGCCTTGCTTACCTTGCCACTTTACGCTCAAGAAGCCCAACAGGAAGATGAAATCGATTTAGTCAAACAGTGCGTGCTAAACGCGGTGTTAACTGGAGAAAAAGATAAAACCATAGAGCAGGTCCGTACCGAATGTGCCGAGGCTGATGCTGATAAAACCTTAAGCCAATTAGATAAACGCATGGCACGTGAACGTGTAACGGAAAAAAACCGTAATGTCTTAACACCACATAAGCGCAATTATATTTTGCCTGTGTCCTATATGACCAATGTCAACAGCAGACCATTCGACGGTCTAAAAGCCATTGATGATGAAGATGGCGAGCCAATCGACAATTTTGAAGCCAAATACCAAATTTCGTTAAAAGCGCCTATTTATAAAAACTTCTCGGATAAAGATCAGGCAATTTATTTTGCTTTTACACTACAATCATATTGGCAGCTGTATAACAAAGATGTGTCTTCGCCATTTCGTGAAACCAACTATGAGCCAGAAATCTTTTGGATTAACTTTTTAGATGATGAAAACGTGCTGTGGGGCGATGAGATGGCCTTTGTGCTTGGGATTTCTCATCAATCTAACGGTCGCAGTCAACCAAACTCCCGCTCTTGGAATCGTATCTATGCGAATTTTATTTGGGAAAACCGAGGCTTTGTATTCAGCTTTAAACCCTGGTATCGCTTACCGGAAAATGATAAGGACGATGCATTAGATCCGCGTGGAGACGACAATCCAAATATCGATGAGTACTTAGGTCACTTTGAGTTTAGTGGGGTATATCGCCACGAAGAGCATGAGTTTGGCTTTATGTGGCGCAATAACTTAAACAGCGATAATCGCGGTGCAATTCAGCTAGACTGGTCATTCCCAATTTGGGGAAGGTTGCGTGGCTACGCACAGTACTTTAATGGCTACGGCGAAAGCTTAATAGACTACAACACACATACCCAAAGGCTTGGTATTGGCGTATTGCTCACTGATATTCTTTAAGCACATTCGAATACAAAAAAGCTCTGAACACTCAGAGCTTTTTCGTTTGGAAAGCTGAGAATAATTCTCTGCTTATTGCGGTTTAATCACCACAAATTGTCCCTCAAATTTAGCAACTAGCATATCGCCATCATAGACATTCACTGGCACCACATATTTTGCTTTGCCAGCCGTCTCTAGCGCTTTTAATTCACCTTCACAGTCCGCAATGGTAACCGTTGCCGCAGGTGCCGTGGTTAAAGGTTTTAGGTATTTAATATTGGCGTCAGCCAACACAATATCTCCCTCTAAGCCAAGCTCTTTAAGTGCTAAATAAGTCGCCCCCCAGCCCGTTAGCGTCGCCATGCTATATATAGAACCTGCAAACATCGAGTTGTGTAAATTGAGGTTCGCTTTTAAATCAGCTTTAGTGGAAAACTGCCAGTCGGTATAGCTTTCGACTTTAATCCCCATCGCATCACTGATTGGAATAGACTCGCGCCAAGTATTTTGTAATACATGGGTCCAATCTGGCTGCCTGAACCAGCCCGGCTCCGTAGGACGTTGTTTTACCATCTTCCAGTGCTGCACATCGCCATAGGCTAAGTGTGCCTTTTCAACCACTTCGTAGCCATGACGCTCGTAAAATGATAACGCGCGCTCGCGAGCATACAAAACCAGCTCTTCTGCTTTTTGCGTCCAAGCAATAACCTCAAGCTCGTGTAGCAAACGGCTACCTAAGTGATGACCTCGATGCCCTTCTGCAACGGCCATATAGCGTACTTGTGCTTGCTTATGATTGTTAAAATGGAGCCTAGCTACGCCTAGCACTTCACCATCATTATTTTTAATGTAGCGATGTTCAGCTTCTTGCTCTAAATCATCCTGTTCGCTGCCACGAGGTTGATCCCATGGCGCTCTTAACACCTGCCAGCGTAACTGGTAATAGGCTTGCCAATCTTCGCTGCTTTGTGGTGAAGTTACCTCAAACATCACTGACTCCTGTTTTGTTATTAGCCTGTTAAACGACTTTGAATCTCGTACGGATACACCCTACAAGATAAGCTCAGTGTAGGGAATAAAATGCGCCAAAACACTTATCCTTTAGTGTAAAAACTGGTGGACAAGCTGGCATTCACAAAATCCTCGTCTATGATGATGTTATCATGGGAGAATTTATTACGCATTCAGGCACTATCAGCAACGATTTTGTGGACCGGAGCCACCAGCTAGGACACTTGCTATATTGGCATAAACAAGGCAGAAATAGCATCCAAGTGCGCCAAGAGAAATCGTTAAGATGGCTTCTGATAAACAACACATTACAATCCGTTGTGGAGTTAAACCACCCGGAGCACTTGTTATTTCCTCATTTAAAAACATTCGCGAGTCGCTGGCAGCAAGTCGCCCCGCCAACTAGCGTACTGGAGCTGGGTCTTGGCGCAGGTGCCATCCGTGATTACCTCAATGCCACTTATCCAAATTGTCACATTACCACCATAGATAACAACCCAGATGTGATCCATTGTTACAAACGCTACTTTGGTGGCGACCCTTTGTGCGATGTTAATTGTGTTGATGTATTTAAAGCGTTGCAACAAGGCAAACGCTACGATTGGATTGTGCTCGATTTATTTAGCGAACTTGAGCCTCCCATCTTCTTGTTTCAACACCAGTTTTATCGCCTACTCAGAGCTGCTATTAATGATGGGGGCAGACTGTATATCAACTTTTTAACTGAGCATGAGTCGCAGCTCAAGCAACTTCAACACTTATTAATTACCAACTTTGGTAAAAAGCCCTTTATCGAAAAGGTGCCGGACTACGCCAATATGATTATCGAGGTTAAACGCTAACACTGGCTGGCCCTAGTTTTTACGTCAAATCACTATTCAACATTAAAGTTAAAAGTCACTGGGCCGTCATTCAGTAAACTCACCTTCATATCCGCAGCAAATTGCCCTGTCGCGACTTTCAACCCTGCGGCCTTGGCTCTAGCCACAAAGTATTCGTAGAGTGTATTCGCTTGCTCAGGCGTTCCTGCGCTCGAAAAACTTGGCCTCATGCCTTTTTTGGTGTCTGCCGCCAAGGTGAATTGCGATACAACTAATAGTTCACCTTCAATGTCTTTTAAACTTAAATTCATTTTCCCCTTGTCGTCAGTAAAAATACGGTAGTTACTTACCTTGTGCAGTAACTTATCCGCCGTTTGCTCCGTATCCGGCTTTTCAACGCCTAATAGTAACAATATCCCCTGAGCGATTTGGCCTACAACCTCACCTTCTACTTCTACCTTTGCTTCACTGACCCTTTGAATTAGTCCCTGCACTACCTACCTCTTGTGACTGCTAATGATGCTGAATTTTGCACAGTAATAGATCAGCCGCTCGCCTTATGGCTTCTGCATAAACGGGGTTAGCACTACAATGCCCAACTCCATTCAAAATCAACAACTGCGCCTTAATGCTTTGTGCTAACTGATAAACCGGTGCATATCGACACATTAAATCATGCCGACTGTGAATAAACCAGACAGGTAAGTGATTGAGCTGATGTGCATCTGCTGTAATTTGCTCTTTTTTGATAAAGCATTGGTGACTAAAAAAATGCACCATATGCTGTGCTTTACTGAGCTGTTTGTCTGCTTTGCAGAGCCTAATACCTTGCGTATCGCTATCCGTTGTGATCAGGTTATCCCACTCACACCAGCGCTGTGCTGCTTTTCTTTTGAGTAACTCATCCTCGCCAAAAAGTGCCGAATGATAATGGTCTAGCAAGGATTCTATGGTTTGCGCTCCCTGTGCAAAGGCAAGATACTGCTCTGGATAAATTTGTGCGGGGGCACCTTGGCTACCATAAAGCCAATGAAGATCCGCCTCATTACCCAAAAAACTCGACCACAACACTATCCCCAAGACATCTTCACGATGTTGCTCAGCATAAAGAAGTGCCAACATGGCACCGAAAGACTCTCCGGCGAGTACAACCTTTTGCAGTCCTAAATGCGCACGAATGGTGTGAATGTCTTTCAGCAGATTCGCGGTATTTATATTGTTAAAGTCAGTTGGGGTTGAGTTGCCACAGCCTCGCTGACTAAACAGGATGATGCGGTATTTTTGCGGATTGAAATAACCAAGTACATTACGACAATGGCCCTGACCTGGGCCACCATGCAGCATGATAAGTGGTGTGCCATCACTGCAGCCATATTCCTCTATGCCCAATTGATGTCCTTCACCTACCGCGAGATGAAAGCGACGCAATGCATCGCCATGTTGATACAATAAGCTCATAATTCCCCCTTGGGGGCTTAAGCTAACCGCTATCGGTAAAAGCCAAAGTCCCTGCGCGTCTGGTGGGTCAAACTCCGAGCTTGTATCTAGTCCTGCGGCTTCCATATCTTGGGTTAAGCACACAGTAAACTCTGCGCCTAACAACACCACTATCCAAGATAAATATACCCAAACAAAAAGAATAGGTACTGTTGCGAGCGCCCCATAGATAACTTCGTATGAGGGAAAATGGCTAATGTATAATGCAAAGCCTTTTTTCGTTAGCTCGAATAACAAAGCTGCAAACAAAGCGCCAGGAACCGCGGCTCGAAATGACACACTGGTATTTGGTACTAAAGTATAGAGCATGATGAAGCCAACCATAGAAATTAAATAGGGCAACATCTTAATTAGTGCACCACTAAATCCTGGGATCCCTTGATCGGCAAATGTCACTAAAGAAACGATATAAGATGTCATACCAATACTCGCGCCCAATAGCACAGGGCCAAGCGTGAGCACCATCCAATAAATTGCAAACGAAATCATCAATGGACGCTTTTGCTTCACTCGCCAAATTCGGTTTAGTGTGGTGTCAACATTACGAATAAGTAACAAAGCCACGACGGCCAAGAAGCTCACCCCCACAGCTGTCATCTTATTCGCGTTGCCAGTAAACGCACTGATGTGCTCTTTAATGGTGTCCGTCGATGTTGGCACAAAGTTATTGAACACAAAGTTTTCAATTGCAAAACGCGTATCTTCAAATCCAGGAAACGCCGAAAAAATGGCTACACCAACCGCAATTAAGGGGACTAACGATAACAGTGTGACATACGCTAAATAGCCCGCGTTGACCGTGATCTGGTCCTCAATACACCGCTTACTATAGCGGCGCCACCAGCTAGGCTGAGAATGTAAGAATCGCAGTGCTACGACCTTCATTTCGGTTATTCTTTGCATCATAATCAAGTTAATATTCATGGATCACTTTACACATCATAACAATCCCCGCCATAATTTATAGTGCTAAATGGTCACGTGGCCACTTACTGATTATTGACCTTCTAGAGCCCGGGAGTGCAAATGAAGAAACTCACCTTAAGCGCAGTGTTACTTTTACTCGTTACTGGCTGCCAAAGTGCCTATTACGCCACCATGGAAAAGTTTGGTGTGCATAAACGCGAGATATTGGTTGATCGTGTCGAAGAAACCAAGGAGTCCCAAGAGGAATCACAAAAAGAGTTTCAATCGGCATTGGAAAGACTCACCACCTTAATTAATTTTAACGGTGGTGAATTACAAGAAGCCTATAACCTACTTAACGATGACTACCAATCATCCCTTGCCGCCGCAGCTGAAGTAAGTAGCAATATAGACAAAGTGGAAGACGTGGCTAATGCGCTATTTGACGAATGGCAAGATGAACTTGAGCAATATTCGAGTGCAAACTTAAAACGCGAGAGTGCTAAGCAATTAAGCCAAACACAACGCCAATTTGAACGCTTACTTCGCTCAATGCGCAGCAGTGAAGCCAAAATGCAGCCCGTGCTCGACTCACTACAAGATAATGTGCTGTACCTTAAACACAACTTAAATGCACAAGCGGTAAGCGCTATTAAAGGTGAGTTTACGGGGTTAAAGCGTGATATTAGCGCCCTAATCGCAGATATGAACCGTTCTATTGAAGATTCGAACAAGTTTATTGCTGAGATGAATGCACGTAGAGCGTAACAGATAGCATCAGCGAGGATAAATCTCACGATATCAGGAAATTGCCTCCTGATATCGTGGTCATTTTGTTTGTAAAGCCAGACGCTTAACCTTTATTGATAAGATCTTCAATGATGCCATTCATTTCCATTGGCATTTGCGCCAATACAGCATCATATCCATCAGCCAGTACCAAGTCTTTTTCTATGTAAGACACTACAGCTTGATTCTCCAAATCAATGATCCCGCCAAATGCCGTTACACGATTTACACCCGGTACTGGGATCCCACCAGAACTATCAACATGCAGTACGATCACTCTGTTAAAGTTAAACCCTTTATCTTTGATCACTCCTGTCGACTTTAGCGTCTTAGTCAGCTTTTGTATTGCACCTGTAAGATCATCTGCAATGCGCTGAGCCGAACCTGTAAGTGCATAATTACCTTGATTAACATGTCTACGCATGTTTTCACCCACAGTCCAAGACAAGTTACCAACCACATCATATAACTGTTGACTTGAAACAACAGACGCACCATGTTTTCCCGTTACGCCAGCGGTAATTGCTAAACCCACTTCACGGTCGTTTCCTGGAACACCATGTAGCGAAACCGGGAATATCAATACAGGTTGTTGAGCTGAGAGTGTGATTGGAAATTCATATGCCATATTTTGTTTAACCTCAGTAGAAGTTGAAACACAAGCAGTCAAAGAGATAGTAAATAGAGAGGCTAGTGCTAAACGCACGATATTTTTTGTCATTATATAGTTCCTTTACGTGATTATTAACTCTCGACAACCCAGCTGAGAGCGCGTTGAAACGCGGCGCAAATTATGTGACAAATCGTAACCAAAATCAATAATAAAGTACTAGGGCCTGTTTATCTTTCAAGTTTGTTTTTGCAGCAGTTTGATTGGTATTTATACAAGGCAGAGCCTGCGTAGCATAGTTGTTCTATGTGAGTCAGGCGATAACAAAGTAGAAATGCTAATCAAGCGCTGCCCTTTGGGTTCACCTGAGTGCGCCTTGTTCATTGTTGCTCAACTTTTGCCTAGATCACTAGGCGGCAAGTCGAGCGTCGCGACCAAAACACACTCAGGAGAACAAAAATCAAACAGCAAAGGTCAACAGGCCCTAGATAAAAGTGCATTTTCTTCATACTAAGCAGCTGAGCGATAATTAAGGGGAAAAATAGGACTTTTAGATAACTGAGAAGGTATGTTGATTACAAGCCACCTTGTGACAGCAGCGCAGAATGACAAATGTAGCGCAGCTCGCGTTACAGCCAGCTGCGTGCATAGCGTGGTAACTCAGCTTTAGCTCAATCCTAACTAAACACCATCTCCGGTACGTCATCTGGGCAAATCAACATGCCTGCGGTTTTGGCTTGAATTTCCGAGGCGCTAACACCTGGAGCTCGCTCAAGTAAATGAAATGCACCCTCTTTGACTTCAAGCAGCGCAAGATCGGTTACTATCTTATTGATACAGTTTACGCCGGTGAGCGGTAAACTGCAGTGCTGTAGCAGCTTGGACTCGCCTTGTTTATTCGCATGCGTCATGGTGCAAATTATATTTTTAGCCCCAGCGACAAGATCCATCGCGCCACCCATGCCCTTGATAAGCTTACCTGGGATCATCCAGCTGGCAAGATTACCTTGCTGATCTACTTCAAAAGCGCCAAGCACCGTCAGGTCCACATGACCACCACGGATCATTGCAAAGCTTTCTGCCGAACTAAAAATGGCGGCTCCCGTACGGGCCGTAACGGTTTCCTTACCCGCATTGATCATATCCGCATCCACTTCCTGCTCGGTCGGATAAGCGCCCATGCCTAATAAACCATTTTCCGATTGCAGCATCACATCCATGCCCTGTGGCACATAATTGGCCACCAGCGTGGGGATCCCAATGCCAAGGTTGATATAAAACCCATCTCTTAATTCCTGTGCCACTCGCATGGCCATTTGCTCTCTGGTTAATGCCATTATGCTTGCTCCTTCACAGTACGTTTTTCGATGCGTTTTTCAAACTGCCCTAGAATCACTCTGTCGATATAAATTCCGGGGGTATGAATTTGGCTCGGTTCGATTTCGCCGGGCTCTACAATTTCTTCCACTTCAACGACGGTAATTTTTCCAGCCGTTGCAGCCATTGGATTAAAGTTCATGGCGGTGTGGCGATAAACACAATTGCCAAAACGGTCTGCTTTCCACGCTTTTACAATGGCAAAGTCTCCCGTAATACTCGGCTCTAAAATATATTCTCTATCACCAAACGTTTTTACCTCTTTACCCTCAGCAACGGGTGTACCAACGCCTGTTGCGGTGTAAAAAGCGGGGATCCCGGCTCCACCTGCGCGCATTTTTTCTGCAAGTGTCCCTTGCGGGGTTAATTCAACTTCCAATACACCGCTCAATAACTGCTGCTCAAACAAGGCGTTTTCTCCCACATAGGAAGCCACCATTTTGCGGATCTGCTTGTCCTCAAGCAAAATCCCTAAACCAAATCCGTCTACTCCACAGTTATTAGAAACCACGGTTAAGTCCTTTGTGCCCATGTGGCGTATTTGGCTTATCAAACCTTCAGGGATCCCGCACAAACCAAAGCCCCCTGCAATCACGGTCATGCCATCACACAGTCCTGCCATTGCTTCTTCGTAGCTTACGACTACCTTATCAAAACCAGCCATCATTCCTCCTATTGCACTGTCCAGCCGCCGTCAAGCACAATGGCTTGGCCAGTAATGTTGCGTGACTCATTTGCGAGTAAAAAATTGACAGCATGAGCAATCTCATCCAACCCTATAAACGCCTTTTTCGGCATTGGTGCCAACATGATATTGTTTATCACTTCATCTTCGCTGATCCCATGCTGTTTCGCTTGCGCGGTAATTTGCTGTTCTACCAATGGGGTTTTTACATAAGCGGGGCAAATGGTGTTCACGGTGATATCGCAGTCTGCGGTTTCCAGCGCCAATACTTTACCAAATCCCATCAACCCATGTTTTGCAGCGACATAAGCAGACTTATATTTAGAAGCGACTAAAGCATGGATAGAACCAATATTGACGATGCGACCAAAGCCTCCTTTACGCATATGCGGCAATACCGCCTTACACAACATGGCCGGGCCTGTTAGCATCACGTCTTGCAGCAATTGCCATTTATCTTCTGGATAATGCTCCAGTGCTTCAACATGTTGCACGCCTGCGTTATTGATAAGCACATCAATGTTATCGTGCTGACGGACAAAGTCAGCAATGTCTTGCTTATTAGCGATATTGAGCGCAAACGCTTGTGCATTTCCTCCGTCACTGACGATAGACTCGGCTACCGTCTGTGCTTGCGCTAAGTTCAAATCTACGAGCAATAAGCTGTAACCTTGTTTGCTCAGGGCCATCGCGATATAGCGACCAATGCCACTTGCAGCCCCTGTGATCAACGCCGTCTTCATCGTCACTCCTTGATTATTTTGCTAAGAACTGAGCAATGGTGTCAGCCTGTGATTGAATTGAAAAAATACCGTCTAAATGCCCCCAAACGCCTTCTATCTCTGTAATTTGCACGTCTTTATTCTTGGCTTTAAGGGTTTCTGCTAACTTACGAATGGGCTCAGGCCTTAATAACAAGTCATTGCTTGCAGGCATCAACAAAACCTTTGCTGTGATTTTATCGATAGCGCTATCAAAATTACCTTGCATGCCTGCGGTATATAGTTGCGAGGCGCGGACTAAATACAAGATTGAATTCGCATCTTGCGTTTCAGCCCTCGCTCGTGCGCGCGTGGCTAGCGTTTGGCTGAGTTTAGGAAGCTGACGAATATCTTGTTTTGCTTTGGGATCAAGCACAATAAAGTCTGGAAAACTGGCGTTGTAAATAGCGGGGTGCATCGCGTCTTGAGTAATATTAAGCATCGTGGCAGTCAGTCCAGCAAGCGGCCTTTCCCCGTCGTAGTAGTCCCCGCCCTGCCAATTTGGATCAAGTCGAATAGGTAAAGCCCATTTCTCTAACGCCGCAACGGTCCAAGCATCCATCTTTGCCGCGCCAATCACATGAATTAAACGTGACACTTTTTCCGGATAACGCACCGACCATTCTAACGCTTGGAAAGATCCCATAGACGCGCCCATCACTGCATGTAGTTTGTCGATACCTAAGCTATCCAATAGTTGCTTTTGTACTTCAACAAAATCACCGATGGTCACCACGGGAAAATCCAAGCCATAAGGCTTGCCCGTCTTCGGATTAATGGAAGCTGGGCCCGTCGTGATCACATCTTTACTATGCCAGTTTGCATTGACCAAAGTATCTGCGCTTATCACAAAGTATTTATTAGTATCTATCGCTTTACCCGGGCCGATAATGGCATCCCAGTAACCTGCCAATACGTCAGACTCTCGATACTTGCCCGCGGCGTGAGATGTGCCAGAAAAGAAATGCGTGATCAAAATTGCATTGCTTTTGTCGGCATTTAACTTGCCATAGCTTTCCCAGCCGACCTTAACGTCAGGAATGCTGACTCCAGACTCTGTAGTAAAATGCGCGAGTGTAAATGCCCGCTTTTCAACCAGCATAGGTTTGTTTGTCTCACTGCCATAGACAATATTGCTGGCAACGAACAAAAGTAACAGGAAAATCCGCTTCATTGCTGTATCTCTCCGTTAAAATAAGATGAATAGGGTTAATGCGAGGGCAACCCCCACCAGCGGTACAACCGCAGTCAACGCAGCCATGGACCAATATGCTCGTTGATGTGTTTCTTTACAGATAGCGCGAATGGTTGTGACCACATAACCGTTGTGCGGTAAGGTATCCAAAGCGCCTGAGCTAATAGCGACAACACGATGTAATTGTTCTGGGTTGACACCTGCATCGATGTAGTGCGGCGCCACTAAAGGTAACGCAATGGCTTGCCCACCGGATGCCGAACCGGTTAAACCGGCTATTACACTTACCGCCACCGCGGCGCCAAGTAACTCATTACCCGGCATCTGTGTCATCATCTCGACCGCTAATTGAAATGCCTCGGTGTTTTTTGCTACCGCACCAAAACCCACTACCGCACTGGTATTACCGATAGCAACTAGCGCACCTGTTGTACCTAAGTTAATCGCGGCTCCCATGTTGTGAAAATGCTTAAAGTTAATCGCGACAATACTGAGTACACCGCCTAGCAACGCTACAATGAGTGCACTTTGCTGCAGCACATCATGAAGTGTAAAAGATAAAATCAACACCACGATTAAAGGCAGTACACCAGTGATTGGATGAGGATAGTTACGTTCATGGATTTCAGGGTCATCTTCTTTCGCCTCAAAGTGCTCACCATTTGCCACCGCTTTGGCTATCATCTTTTTCAACCACCAATAACCCATAATGGCCATAAATGTGGCGACCACTAGACTGACTTCCCAAGCTGCATAAGGTGAGGTACCCAAATATTTTATTGGGATCCAGTTTTGGATTTCAGGGGAGCCTGCCGAAGTCATGGTAAAGGTGACTGAGCCGAAGGCCAGAGTTGCGGGAATAAAGCGCCTTGGTAAATTGGCATCTTTAAATAAGCTAAGCGCCATAGGATAGACAGAGAAAGCGACAATAAAAACACTGACGCCGCCATACGTTAACACAGCACAGGCAATCACCACCGCTAATACCGCATGTTTCATACCTAACTTGTCGACAATATAGCGTGCCACGCTGTCGGCAGCACCGCTGTCTTCCATGAACTTACCGAACAAAGAGCCAAGCAAAAACATGAAAAACCAAGCACTCAAAAAGCCAGCAAAGCCATCCATATAAAGTGTAAGAAAGCTGCTTTCGACAGCTTCTGTGGGAAATAGCGCAACGCCACTCGTTAATGCGACCAATAAAGCGCACAGTGGAGCTGCGATAAACAAGTTTACGCCACGGAGAGTTAGCCAAATAAGCAGGCCAAGTCCTCCTGCCAGTCCAAGCATACTGAGCATAAGGGCTTCCTTTTATTGTTATTAATGCCCGTTATAAGTTGATGTGTTGGGCATACTGTTGATGAATATCAGTGTGGCGTGCAGGCGCAATAAAAACCATAGTACTAAGGTTATAGAAGCCCTACACCCCGTGTTAATCCTAGCGTATCAAGGCATTAGTACTAAGGTACTAATAGAAAAACTTTACAACTCCCCTATGCTTTGGTGTGACAACAAGCACCCAAAATGACAATAATAGGGACCACAGGATGAACATTTACCAACCTAGATATTCAGCTATCGCGTTGGCTATTACACTCGCAACTCAAGTCAGCCCAGCGGCAGCAGAACAAGCAACACAATCAGAAGGCAAGCTAGAACGCATTGAAGTCACGGCGCGTAAGACGGTAGAAAACCTTCAAACCGTTCCAGTTGCAGTGACTTCTATCGGTGAAACCGATCTACTTGAAAATGGCATTTCGGTCCTCTCTGAAGTCCAGCAGTTTTCACCCAATACCACGCTTCAAGCTAGCCGTGGCACTAACTCCACCCTCACTGCCTTTATTCGTGGTGTCGGGCAACAAGACCCATTGTGGGGTTATGAACCTGGTGTCGGCATTTACGTCGATGACATTTATTTAGCAAGGCCGCAAGGGGCTGTACTCGACCTCCTTGATGTACAACAGATTGAAGTACTACGAGGACCGCAAGGAACTTTATACGGCAAAAACACCATTGGTGGCGCAATAAAATATGTCACTAAGGAAATGTCTGGCGATGCGACATTTAACGTGGAGGGAACGGTTGGTAGTTATAATCAACGCGATCTTAAGATCACAGGTCAACTGCCGCTCGTGGAAGACACGCTCTACTTAGGTTATGGCTTTGCCACTTTGAATCGAGATGGCTTTGGTGAATTCAAGGTTTCAACGCTACCCGGCCAAGATAAAGAAAACTACAATAAAGAAATTCAAGCTGCGCGGTTAACCTTGGAATATCGTCCAAGCGATGATTTGTTCTTCCGTTTAGCATGGGATAAAACCGACGATGACTCCAACTCTAAAGGAGGTTATCGCTTGTTGCCGAGCTTACTGACTGACGCCCCCGTGCCTGACAGCGTATTTGATTCTTACACCAGTATGCCAACCTGGAATAAAGTCGAACTTGAGGGATATAGTTTGACCGCTCGCTGGGATCTTTCTGACGCCACCACAATAAAATACATCGGTGCTAGCCGAGAGAGTTACTCCCCGACTAATATCGACTTTGATAATACGCCACTGCGGATTTTTGATGTACCCGCCATTTATGATGACGAACAAACCACGCATGAGATACAACTAAGCCATGCAGGTAATGGCTATAAATTTGTCTCAGGTCTATATTATTACGATGGCGAGTCATGCGGCCAATTCCAAGCAATTTTGGAAGTGTTAGGACAAAGCTTAGGTGCCCCCGGTCTTACGCGAGAAGTTAGTGGCTGTAACAACTCAAATAGTAAAGCCGCCTATATTCAAGGCACCATTGATTTAGCAGAGCAGTGGTCGCTCACATTGGGCGCTCGTTACACTAAAGACAGCAAAGAGGCACAAGTCAGCAACGGTTTGGTCTTTGATGTCGTGTATCCCGAATCAAATTGGATCCCAGGTTATACACGCCCTGCAGGTGAGCTCGTACCGTCAGTGCTTGATGATGAAGAAGATTGGTCACGGTTTACGCCAAGAGTGGGAGTGGAATATCAATACAACCGCGATATCATGTTCTTCGCCAGCTACGCTCAAGGGTTTAAATCTGGTACCTTCAACCCCAGAGCCAGCACCGCGGAGCCTGCTGCAGACCCTGAAATCGTAGATTCATTCGAAATCGGTATGAAAAGCGAGTGGCACGATAATCTGAGAGCCAATATCACACTATTCACATTAGATCACAAAGACCGCCAATATATTTCCGTGTTGCCCGGTGCAACTTCTGCCGATCTAAACCAACGACTTGGCAACATTGGTAAGTCGACAGCAAATGGTATTGAAGCCGAGCTGAGCTATGTCGCTACCGAAGCGCTGAGTTTTGACGCCGCGATAGGATATATAGACAGCGACTTCGAAGAGGTACTCGATACTAACCCAGACACGGGGGCGACATTTGACAAATCTGACCGCTTTAGTATTTCTAACACCCCTGATTTAACTTTTAACCTTGGGGCGACATACAAACTCTACAGTGATATTGGCGACTGGGTGTTCAATGCCAGCTACTACCATCGTGGTGATTATGTTTTATTTGAGGAAGATAGCCTACTGACGCAGGATAGCTATGGTTTAGTTAATCTGAGTATTAATTGGTATAGCGCAGATGGCAATTGGCGTGTTGGTCTTCATGGGAAAAACCTGACCGATGAAGAATATATGATAGGAGGCTATCAGTTCGTGACACCAGACCCAAGCGATCCGAGTAATGTGAGTAAATATACGCCGGGGCTTGGTGGTGATAATACCTTAATAGGCTACTTTGGCGACCCAAGAACCGTTTCGCTTACCGTGGGTTATCGTTTTTAGCACCGCAAGCGAGGCTGTAAGGGAGCCTCGCTATCTCAATCACTTGATGTAGTTTCGGAAATACCCTATAACAACGGATACTAGGAGTTAGTTAAGGATGTCTCAGGTGCAAGCAATCATCGCTGATGACCACCCATTATTTCGCAGCGCACTCAAACAAGCCGCTGCACAAGCGATTGGTCATGAACCCATCAAAGAAGCCAGTACCTTAGACAGCTTATTCGAGATGTTGCTCGCGCATCCTGAGACAGAGCTAGTATTTTTGGACTTATCTATTCCTGGTGCGAAAGGTCTCGAAGGTCTTGCCCGGTTAAGAAATCAATACCCTGACATATTAGTGATCATGGTTTCAGCCAACGAATCGGCAGCCATTATTAGCCAATGCATTGCCCTCGGGGCAAGCGCTTATATTCCCAAATCGTCCTCTCTAGAGTTGATCAGTGATGCCATCAAGCTCGTTATAGAAGGAGAAACTTGGTTACCCGAAATCGTAGATATCGCGCCTGAAAATGACAGCGAACAAGCACAATTTGCACGTAATTTAGAAAAACTAACTCCCCAGCAATATCGAGTATTAACGATGATTGCCGATGGCCTTTTGAATAAGCAGATTGCGTATGCAATGTCGATTCAAGAGACCACCATCAAACAGCATGTTTCAGCTATTTTAAAAAAGCTCAATGTGTATAACCGCACCCAAGCTGGGATCCTCTTTAATCAGCTGGCTACGGATGTACATCTCGACGATGAAGCGAGCACATAAACAACTAGATTAGTCGCTTAATCATGCGCTTTAGAGCTGGCGTTTTAAGTGGTTTATAGAGTAATGGGATCCCTGCATCACTCACTCGCTCGCGGATGGCCTCGTCATGGTTAGCCGTATTAATAATGATTGGCATATCATCAAGCTCAAGCGCTGCTATTACCTCAAGTCCAGTGACACCATGATCAAGCTGATAATCTGCGATCAGCATATCTGCCCGACTCGTTGCTTGCAGCGCACTAAGCTCTGCTTCATCTCGCGCCACAGCTACTTGGCATCCCCAACTCAGTAACACTTGAGATAATGCATTAAGTGCATTGGCATCATTATCGAGCAACCAAATAGACAGACCCGATAGTTGCGAATCACCGCTGAGTTTATCAGCGGTTACTTCGGCCATTTGATCCGTCTGCTTCCCATAACTTGGTAGTGTTAAGGTAAATTGGGTGCCTTTATTAAGTTGTGAGCCAAGGGTGATGGGAATTTCCAACACTTCGCATATCCGTTTACTGATAGCAAGCCCGAGCCCTAACCCCTGCGCCAGCTCTTTACTGTGGAGCTGTTTGAACTCTTGAAATATGGCGTCCTGATCTTGCTTTGCAATGCCCACTCCAGTGTCTTCAACAATGATAGAAACACTCCCCCCCTGACATTCAGCGATAAGTCTTACCGTACCAGACTCAGTGTAACGGATAGCGTTGCTCAGTAAGTTTCCCAATACCCTTTTTAGCAGTGCTTTATCGGTGTAGAGCATGACATCACAAACCCGCACTGCAAACGCTAATCCTTTGTCTTTTGCTACTGCCCCATATTCATTTTCCAATGGTTCCAGCAGTGACGACAACGCAAAGCGCGAGCGATTAACCTTAAATGCCCCAGCCTCTAACTTTGTGAGCTCAAGAATGCTCGACAACAGTTCTTCAGCACTTGCCAATGAACTTTTGATGCTTTGCGAAAGCTCAGCTAAGTCGGTCCCTTGGGCCTTTTCACTCATCAATGAGCAAAACAGGCTCGCTGCGTTGAATGGCTGTAACAGATCATGACTCGCTGCGGCGAAAAAGCGGGCCTTACTCTCCGTTGCATGCTCCGCTTGGCGTTTCGCAGAAGATAAAGCACGGTTGGCGTCTATCAACTCTTTGGTCCTTGCCGCGACCGTTTCTTCTAGGTTTACATTAACTTGCTCTAGTAAGGATTGTTGTTTTACAAACTCGGTGATATCCGTATAGGTCGTTACAAATCCACCTCCTGGTAATGGGTTTCCTTGCATTTCAAACACTCGGCCATCATGGTGCTCTCGACGGTAGCGATACGCATTGCCTCGTCGTAAATGTGATAGACGCTTCTCTACTTGCTGCTCGACATCGGCATCACCAAATAGTCCACGCTGCGCATTGTAACGAATAAGCTCAGCCACAGGACGCCCGATAAACAACGCATTGTCTGGATAATTAAACATTTCTGCGTAGCGCTGGTTCCAAGCGACCAATTGCAGTTGGCTATCTACTACACTTATCCCCTGACTGACGTTTTATATCGTCGACTGCAGTAAGTCGCGATTAAAACGTAGCACCTGTGACGCTTCATCGACAAATTCTGCAACTTGCTCTAAAGGCTGGCGTTTTTCATCTTTGGCGACATCTAAAATCAGTTTCGCAGATGCCCCTCCAACGAGCGTCGACATCTCCCGCTCGATCATATTTTCAACTTGCAATGGCGCTGGCTGTTTCCAGTTTGCAGGCTCTTTAGGAAAATGAAGCTCAACAAGCTGCTGCGCACGTGCTTGCTCGCTAAAGCGCTGCAGTAATGTTGCCAAGTCTTGGTAACTCAATACCGTGTTTGCGGATTGTGCAGATTTGGACGGCATTACAAATTTATTGCTTTGTAAGCGCTCAGCAAGACGTGCAGATGAAATAAACGGCACCAGCAAATAAACCAACAAATTTGCACTTAAAGAGATCAGGACGGACTGGCTCGTACTGTCTAACCCCAGACCCAAAAAATCTAAAGGCGCTAACCATATGATATTCATAGGTCCTGCACTCAACCAGTGACTTTCGAAGTTAAAGCCACTAATGAGGCTCGGTAACAACAGCGTGTAAAACCAAATAGCAAACCCTGTCACAATCCCCAATTGCGCGCCTAAGCATGAAGCCCCACGCCACCATAAACCAACCACCATCGCGGGCGCAAACTGCGCAACCAAGGCAAATGACATGAGCCCCATATTGGCCAACGTGTTGCCCTCAGCAAGCACGCGATGACTGGCATAACTCAGTAATAAAATGCCAACAATGACCACCCGTCGAGCATTGAGCAGATTAAACTTAGATAAACCCCGATGGCTCGAATTTAACTGCGAGCGGCGCAACAAAAATTGATTGATAAAGTCATTGGTGATCATGATAGATAGCACGATGGCTGAGACTATCACCATGCTCGTCGCCGCAGAGAACCCTCCTAAAAAGGCTATCAAAGCGACTAACGGTGCGTCAGATCCCAGTGGTAAGGCGAGCACAAACGTATCGTAGCCAACATCTTGACCATTAAAATACACCAGTCCGGCGTAGGCGATTGGCAAAATAAACAAATTAATCAACAACAAATAAACGGGAAATAACCAGCGTGCGGTCTTAAATTGGTTTTGTTCATCATATTCAATAAAAGAGGTATGAAACTGCCTCGGTAAACAAAGCGTTGCCAATACCCCTAAAAGAACATGGACTAAATAAACATAGGTTGGGCTAGCCGATGCCTCTATTTGCTTGGTAATTCCCTGCAGCTCCGCTTGGTTAAATAAGTGAGTGGGCGATTCAAAGAGCACAAAACAGACATAAACACCGACAGCAATAAACGCCAGCAACTTAACTAATGACTCAAAGGCGATGGCAGTCATCAATCCCGGGTTATACTCACTCGGTCTTAGCCTACGTGTGCCAAACAAAATAGCAAAAAGGACTAACAGCAAGGTGATGTAAAAAGTACTATCCTGCCAAAACGCGACACTCACCCGCTGAGTGTCGCTTGTTAGCATACCGATACTGGCGCTGGTAGCATTGAGCTGAAGGGCAATATAAGGCACGACCGCAATAACAGAGATCAGAGAAATGAGTCCAGACAAACTAGAAGAATTACCGTAACGAGTGGCTATAAAGTCCGCCATGGAAGTGAGCTGCTGCTGGCGGCATATTTCAGCAATTCGTGTGTAGACTTGCCAACCAAATATAAACAGTAAAATCGTGCCAACATAAGTTGGGGCAAGCCACCAGCCATTATTTGCCGCTTGCGCGGTAGTACCAAAAAACGCCCAAGAAGTGCAATACACCCCTAGTGACAAGGCATAGGTGACTTGCTTGGCGCGATAAGATCTAAATTTAGTACTCGCCCTATCTGCGCCCCATGCAATGGTAAATAAAAGCGCTAAATATAGCAGCGCAATAAGACTGATCAGCCCGATAGAAAACATAACTGTGATGATTTTTTATTGTTTGCTCTAGCATAACGGCTGTACAGTAAAAAGACAGCACACTTTAGTGCTATCCCCCAATGCTTGGTATCATCACTTATAATCTAAAACTGCTCACCGACTTATCTAGTGCGCGGGATAAAGACAACAGTGATAACGCTTCCTCTGATGCCCGCTCCGCTCCCGTTGCAGTCTCTTGCGCGGTTTCGCTGATTTCTGTCACACTTTGCGAAATTTGCTGTGTAACCGTATTTTGTTCCTCAGAAGCACTGGCTATTTGTAGATTCATATCTTTAATCGTACTCACAGATGAAGAAATCGCTTGTAACACTTCATCCGTTTTCGCCGACTTGTCCGCTGTATCTTTAGCATCTTTAACGTTCTCTCGCATCATGCCAACGGAGCGCTTCGCTTCATTTTGCAACTTAGAGATCATCTCTTGAATTTCGTCCGTGCTCTTTTGGGTGCGACTCGCAAGGCTTCTCACCTCATCTGCCACTACGGCAAAGCCACGCCCTTGTTCACCAGCCCTTGCAGCTTCAATTGCTGCGTTGAGCGCTAACAGATTAGTTTGCTCCGCTATACCCCTGATGACATCCAAAATAGAACCTACCGACTCTGTTTCTTGTTCAAGATTCTCAATGGTCTGGCTAACATTTTCTATTTTACCCACTAGACCTTCCATTGCTTGCTGTGTTGCAACGACAACTTGAACACCTGAATTAGATTGAGAATCCGCATCGGTTGCGGCATCCGCTGCGAGTTGAGCACTTTGGGTTATCTCAGCAATCGTGGCAGCCATTTCATTCATCGAAACAGCACTATGACTGAGTTGCTCCATTTGGTTGTCCGCCCCTTGTTTGGACTGGGCGGTGATAGCACTAAGCGTTTCTGACGAGGAAGATAGTGCATGTGTAGAGCTTTGAATTTCTGCAATGATGGCTTTTAGTTTGTCAGCCATATCACGCATTGCCAAATAAATACCGCTGACTGATTCCCCTCTGTCAAATTGTATAGTGAGGTCGCCACTGGCAATCCTTGATGCCACTTCCGCGATTTCTTTTGGCTCCCCACCAATAGGGGCTTTGATTAGTCGTGTGATATACCAACTTAAAAAGCAGCCTAACAAAATTACCACAACAGATACTGCAATAATAATTGTTACTGTCTTCCTACTCTCAGTTTGAGCTATGGGGCCCAATTCATCCTGCCTTTCCTTGATCGATTCTTTCACACGTGCCAAATGCTCTGCGATATTTTGACCATTAATATTTAGTACTTCGGTAATCAGTCGATTTCTCTCTGTGATAATATCTTGTACTTCTCTCACTCCATCTAAGTAGCGTTCTCCTGATTGTTCTATATCAAGCAGTAAATTTTTTGCATTTTCATTCATAAACCTAGACTTAGACTGAGTTAGAAACATCTTCTCTTGCTTTAGTTCATCCATGGCTCTGTTGTAGTCATTTAACTGGTTACTCACTAAGAATTTCGTTACGAAAAGTCTTCCTAGCAGCAGCTTTTCCTGCATATGTGTAGCAGCGGCAAGTCCTTCAAAGTCACTCATATCAATGCTAGATTCTATTAATTGCGAAATATTCTTGCGCATTTGAGGGCCTATTTTATCCAGCCCGTCATGAACCACAGTATTTCTACGACCATAAAGTGCCATAATGTCTCTAAAAGCAGTTTCATATGTAACCAAAGCTGTTTTACTTTTCTCAATAAGCTGCTTGCTTTCTTTTTGACTAAGAGCCTCCTTGGCTTCCGCTAGTTCATCATGTAAAAGCCTTACCTTCTGTTCAAATTGTTCAATATCGTCTTTTGATTGCTGCTTCAAATAATTCAGCACATTGATCCTAAGTGAGAGCAAATTCGCTTCTAATGTACTTGCTAGATTGCTAGCCCTTGCCAAAGAGCGATACTCAACAAAATTACTATAACCGCCATTCAATCCAACATAAGCGACGCTAGAGAGTGCAACCATAAGTACAATCATTACTCCAAATGAAGTAGATAATTGTTGGCTTAACCTTAACTTAGAAAGCATAAAAGCACCTGACATTGTATTTATAGATAAGCCCATCAGCATTCATAGATGCCAAAACTATTAGCTTGTATTTAATACAATAATCATTGTCGTGTTTTTTGATTTAGTAAAGAAATGTACCGATTAGAAATCGAACAAAGTAAAGTAACGATCCTTAATGCTCCATATTTATGATTGGCTTGTTGAATAAGGAGCGACGCATTACGTCCAGCACTGTGATAAAACTATCTACTCTGGAACAAATATGTATATAGAGGTAATAACCAACCATCTTCGTTGCGCTCAAACATACATCCAGAAACGCAAAAGCCCCAGCAGATGCTGGGGCTTTATCAAAGTCTAATTTAGTTAAAAACTAAAATTAAGCTTTCTTAGGACGTTCAATCACGTCAACTAGCGTCCAAGATTTTTTCTTAGAGATTGGCGCACATTCGCGAATAGTCACGACGTCACCTGTGAGTAGCTGTGTTGTTTTCATCGTGTGCGTGCAACTTAGTTGTACGCTTGATGCTTTCTTTCTATAAAGAGTACCGTAGATCGGGTGCTTAATACCAATTTGACTTAATACTTGCTCAATTTGAAGGAGTAAATCTGACGCTAACAGCGTTAAAAATTTCTCATTTAGAACAACTAAATAGCAAAATTTTTGCCTTGTTATCGACAAGATTTTCTCGCCTCAAAATAGACCACTTAATTAAACAAATTGGTATAACCTGACGTTCGATAGCTATTTATAAAAATTATCCAGAAACGCAAAAGCCCCAGCAGATGCCGGGGCTTTATAAAAGTCTAATTTAGTTAAAAACTAAAATTAAGCTTTCTTAGGACGTTCAATCACGTCAACTAGCGTCCAAGATTTTTTCTTAGAGATTGGCGCACATTCGCGAATAGTCACGACGTCACCTGTGAGTAGCTGTGTTGTTTTCATCGTGTGCGTGCAACTTAGTTGTACGCTTGATGCTTTCTTTCTATAAAGAGTACCGTAGATCGGGTGCTTAATACCAATTTGACTTAATACTTGCTCAATTTGAAGGAGTAAATCTGACGCTAACAGCGTTAAAAATTTCTCATTTAGAACAACTAAATAGCAAAATTTTTGCCTTGTTATCGACAAGATTTTCTCGCCTCAAAATAGACCACTTAATTAAACAAATTGGTATAACCTGACGTTCGATAGCTATTTATAAAAATTATCCAGAAACGCAAAAGCCCCAGCAGATGCTGGGGCTTTATCAAAGTCTAATTTAGTTAAAAACTAAAATTAAGCTTTCTTAGGACGTTCAATCACGTCAACTAGCGTCCAAGATTTTTTCTTAGAGATTGGCGCACATTCGCGAATAGTCACGACGTCACCTGTGAGTAGCTGTGTTGTTTTCATCGTGTGCGTGCAACTTAGTTGTACGCTTGATGCTTTCTTTCTATAAAGAGTACCGTAGATCGGGTGCTTAATACCAATTTGACTTAATACTTGCTCAATTTGAAGGAGTAAATCTGACGCTAACAGCGTTAAAAATTTCTCATTTAGAACAACTAAATAGCAAAATTTTTGCCTTGTTATCGACAAGATTTTCTCGCCTCAAAATAGACCACTTAATTAAACAAATTGGTATAACCTGACGTTCGATAGCTATTTATAAAAATTATCCAGAAACGCAAAAGCCCCAGCAGATGCCGGGGCTTTATAAAAGTCTAATTTAGTTAAAAACTAAAATTAAGCTTTCTTAGGACGTTCAATCACGTCAACTAGCGTCCAAGATTTTTTCTTAGAGATTGGCGCACATTCGCGAATAGTCACGACGTCACCTGTGAGTAGCTGTGTTGTTTTCATCGTGTGCGTGCAACTTAGTTGTACGCTTGATGCTTTCTTTCTATAAAGAGTACCGTAGATCGGGTGCTTAATACCAATTTGACTTAATACTTGCTCAATTTGAAGGAGTAAATCTGACGCTAACAGCGTTAAAAATTTCTCATTTAGAACAACTAAATAGCAAAATTTTTGCCTTGTTATCGACAAGATTTTCTCGCCTCAAAATAGACCACTTAATTAAACAAATTGGTATAACCTGACGTTCGATAGCTATTTATAAAAATTATCCAGAAACGCAAAAGCCCCAGCAGATGCCGGGGCTTTATAAAAGTCTAATTTAGTTAAAAACTAAAATTAAGCTTTCTTAGGACGTTCAATCACGTCAACTAGCGTCCAAGATTTTTTCTTAGAGATTGGCGCACATTCGCGAATAGTCACGACGTCACCTGCTAGTGCTGTGTTGTTTTCATCGTGTGCGTGCAACTTAGTTGTACGCTTGATGAACTTACCGTAGATCGGGTGTTTAACCTGACGCTCGATAGCAACAACGATTGACTTGTCCATTTTGTCGCTAACTACACGACCTTGTACAGTACGGATCTTATCGCTCATTATGCACCTGCCTTCTGGTTGATAACCGTTTTCACACGCGCAATATTGCGACGTACTTTCTTAAGCTCGTGAGTTTGAGCTAGCTGACCAGTGCTCGCTTGCATGCGCAGGTTGAACTGCTCACGAAGAAGCTCTAGAAGTTCAGCATTTAGCTCTTCTACGCTTTTGTCTTTAAGTTCGCTAGCTTTCATTACATTACCGTCCGAGTTACAAATGTTGTTTTGAAAGGTAATTTACGAGCAGCTAGGTCGAATGCTTCACGAGCAAGCTCTTCTGAAACACCTTCCATCTCGTAAAGTACTTTACCAGGCTGAATTTCAGCAACCCAGTATTCAACAGAACCTTTACCTTTACCCATACGAACTTCAAGCGGTTTCTCTGTAATTGGTTTATCTGGGAATACACGGATCCAGATTTTACCTTGACGCTTGACGTGACGTGTCATAGCACGACGAGCTGCTTCGATTTGACGAGCAGTCATACGGCCACGGCCAGTCGCTTTCAAGCCGAAAGAACCGAAGCTAACTTTGTTACCGCTGGTAGCCAGACCACGGTTGCGGCCTTTGTGTACCTTACGGAATTTTGTACGTTTTGGCTGTAACATTAGTCGCTACCTCTTACTTAGCACTTTTTTTAGCTTTCTTCGGCGCACGTTTAGCTGGCTTCTCTTGCTCTTGAACTAGTGGAAGACCACCAATTACTTCGCCTTTGAAGATCCAAACCTTAACACCGATGATACCGTAAGTGGTCAAAGCTTCTGAAGTTGCGTAGTCGATATCAGCACGTAGAGTGTGTAGAGGTACACGACCTTCACGGTACCACTCAGAACGTGCGATTTCAGCACCGCCAAGACGGCCGCTTACTTCAACTTTGATACCCTTCGCGCCTAGACGCATTGCGTTTTGTACTGCGCGCTTCATAGCACGACGGAACATAACACGACGCTCTAGCTGAGAAGAGATACCGTCAGCAACTAACTGTGCATCTAGCTCTGGCTTACGTACTTCTGCGATGTTGATTTGCGCAGGTACACCAGCAAGCTTAGTTACAGCTTGGCGAAGCTTTTCAACATCTTCACCTTTTTTACCGATAACAACACCAGGACGAGCTGTGTGAATTGTTACACGGATTGATTTAGCTGGACGCTCGATAACGATCTTAGCTACAGAAGCACTTTTCAATTCCTTAGTAAGGTATTGACGTACTTTGTGATCGCCAAAAAGCTGTTCAGAGAAATCTTTTGTATTCGCGTACCAAGTAGATACCCAAGGCTTTGAGATACCTAGGCGAATACCAGTAGGATGAACTTTTTGTCCCATTACTTATATCTCCTAGCTATCCGATACCACAACAGTGATGTGGCTTGTACGCTTAAGGATGCGGTCTGCGCGTCCTTTAGCACGTGGCATAATACGTTTCATTGTAGGACCTTCGTCTACAAATACTTTAGCCACTTTAAGCTCATCAATGTCAGCACCTTCGTTGTGCTCCGCGTTCGCGATAGCAGACTCAAGTACTTTTTTAACTAATACAGCCGCTTTCTTCGGGCTGTACGCCAGGATTTCTAGCGCGCGATCAACCGGAAGTCCACGGATCTGATCTGCCACTAGACGTGCTTTCTGCGCCGAACCAGAGGCGAATTTGTGTTTAGCTAATGCTTCCATCATACCCTCCGATTAACGCTTCTTAGCTTTCTTATCCGCAGCGTGACCGCGGTAAGTACGTGTAGGTGCAAATTCACCCAGTTTGTGACCGATCATTTCGTCTGTGATGAACACAGGAACGTGCTGACGACCATTATGGACAGCGATGGTCAATCCGATCATGTTAGGTATGATCATTGAACGACGGCTCCAAGTTTTAATTGGCTTCTTGTCACCGCTTTCCAACGCTTTCTCTACCTTCTTCAGCAAGTGTAGGTCAATAAATGGACCTTTCTTGAGAGAACGTGGCATGGCAATTCCTCAACTATTATTTAGTACGACGACGTACGATAAACTTATCAGTACGCTTGTTCTTACGAGTCTTGTAACCTTTAGTAGGTACGCCCCATGGAGATACAGGGTGACGACCACCAGAAGTACGACCTTCACCACCACCGTGTGGGTGGTCAATCGGGTTCATGGCAACACCACGAACTGTAGGACGGATACCACGCCAACGATTTGCACCAGCTTTACCTAGTGAACGTAGCATGTGTTCTGCGTTACCTACTTCGCCAAGAGTCGCACGACAATCAGACTCAACCTTACGAACTTCGCCAGAGCGAAGACGTAGTGTTACGTATTGACCTTCACGAACAAGGATCTGTACGTAAGCACCAGCAGAACGTGCAATTTGTGCACCTTTGCCAGGTTTAAGTTCAACGTTGTGTACAGTAGAACCTACAGGGATATTACGCATAGGTAGTGTGTTACCAACCTTGATTGGTGCATCAACACCAGATTGGATTGCATCACCTGCTTTAAGACCCTTAGGTGCAATAATGTAACGACGCTCACCGTCTGCATATAATACAAGAGCGATGTTTGCGCTACGGTTTGGATCGTACTCTAGACGCTCAACTTTAGCTGGAATGCCATCTTTTGTGCGTGTAAAGTCGATTACACGGTAGTGTTGCTTATGACCACCACCGATGTGACGAACCGTGATACGACCGTTGTTGTTACGACCACCTGATTTAGAGTTTTTCTCTAATAGCGGAGCGTAAGGCTTACCCTTGTGTAGATCAGGGTTAACCACTTTAACGACGTGACGACGACCCGCAGAAGTTGGTTTACACTTTTGAAGTGCCATAATTCTAACTCCCCTTATTACTCGGCGCCGCCGACAAAGTCTAGCTCGCTACCTTCTTTAAGAGTAACGTATGCTTTTTTCCAATCGCTACGACGGCCAAAACGCATACCAGTACGCTTTGTCTTACCCTTAACATTTAGAGTGCGAACACCAGTTACTTCTACTTCGAAAAGCTTTTCTACAGCTGCTTTAACTTCAGCTTTAGTTGCATCTTTAGCTACTTTGAAAACGATAGTATTGTTTTCTTCAGCAGATACAGTGCTCTTCTCAGAGATGTGTGGAGCAAGGATTACTTTTAAAAGACGTTCTTCACGGATCATGCTAGCGCCTCCTCAAGTTGCTTAACAGCAGCAGCAGTAATCAGAACCTTATCGAAAGCGATTAGGCTTACTGGGTCGATGCCAGCTACGTCACGCGTGTCAACCTTGTACAGGTTACGTGCAGAAAGGAATAGATTCTCATCTACTTCTTCAGTCACGATTAGTACGTCTTTAAGCTCAAGTTCTTTAAGCTTAGCTACTAGTTCTTTAGTCTTTGGTGCTTCTAGACCAAAGTTTTCAACAACTACTAGACGATCTTGACGAACAAGCTCAGAAAGAATGCTCTTGATCGCACCGCGATACATTTTACGGTTAACTTTTTGGCTGTGATCTTGCGGCTTAGCTGCAAAGCTCACACCACCGCTGCGCCAGATTGGGCTGCGGATTGTACCAGCACGTGCACGGCCAGTACCTTTTTGGCGGAATGGTTTCTTACCACCACCGCGTACTTCAGAACGTGTCAATTGAGCACGAGTACCTTGGCGAGCACCTGCTGCATAAGCAACAACTACTTGGTGTACCAATGCTTCGTTAAACTCACGTCCAAAAGTAGCTTCGGAAACTTCAAGCGCGCCAGCGCCTTTAATTGCTAATTCCATCACTAAATCTCCAGGACTTATGCTTTAACAGCTGGTTTAACGATAACGTCACCGCCGATAGCGCCAGGTACTGCACCTTTAACTAAAAGCAAGTTACGCTCTGCGTCAACACGTACTAGTTCAAGGTTCTGTGTCGTTGAACGAACATTACCCATTTGACCGGCCATTTTCTTACCTTTGAAAACTTTACCAGGAGACTGGTTTTGACCGATTGAACCAGGAGCACGGTGAGATAGAGAGTTACCGTGAGTTGCGTCTTGCATGCTGAAGTTCCAGCGCTTAACACCACCTTGGAAACCTTTACCTTTTGAAGTACCAGTAACGTCTACTTTTTTCACTTCAGTGAAAAGTTCAACAGTTAGCTCTGAACCTACTTCAAATTCACCTTCACCGCCGTTAAGACGGAATTCCCACAGGCCGCGACCCGCTTCAACGCCAGCTTTAGCGAAGTGACCCGCTGCTGGTTTGTTTACACGGCTTGCTTTTTTCTCGCCTGCAGTAACTTGAAGCGCGTTATAACCGTCAGTTGCGTCAGATTTGATCTGCGTAACACGGTTAGGAGTCGCTTCGATAACTGTCACAGGGATAGATACACCATCTTCAGTGAAGATACGTGTCATACCCACTTTACGACCGACTAGACCTAATGCCATTTTCCTAAAACCTCTCTAATCTTCCGATTAACCCAGGCTGATTTGAACATCAACACCAGCAGCAAGGTCTAGGCGCATTAGAGCGTCTACAGTCTTGTCAGTTGGTTCTACGATGTCGATCAGACGTTTGTGGGTGCGGATTTCATACTGATCACGCGCGTCTTTGTTTACGTGCGGAGAGATCAATACTGTGAAACGTTCTTTGCGCGTAGGTAGTGGGATTGGACCACGAACCTGTGCACCAGTGCGCTTCGCTGTTTCCACGATTTCCGCCGTTGATTGGTCAATCAAACGGTGGTCAAAAGCTTTTAGGCGAATACGAATGCGTTGATTTGACATTCTTAAACCTCAAAATAAAAAGAGCATTTAAAAAGAGCATAAAAAAACGACCGAGACTAACTCAATTATTCCTGAGAAGTCGGTTGTTAATTTATTTCTACCGTTGAACTCACAATTGGAGTTCCTGTTCATAGGGCCTGAAATCCAGACCTTTCATTTACTTTCCTAGACGCTACGGTCAAGAAAGTCTGCATATTATAGTGATATTGGTGATAAATGCAACAACTAATATAAAGTAATTTTATCGCTCGGATCCATAGGCGCTATCACGCAGATAAAGCACATTGAGCATCCACAATATTTCACTCACAAAAAGCATTTAGAACAAAATTCACTCTACTCATGCATTCGCTTCTGTTAGTCTTCTACAGACAAATATTGCGACAAGAAAACATGGATGACGCCTTTGTAAATGGTCAGTCCAGTTAAATCTTGGTATTCTATAGCTAATGATAATTGTTCGGTATTCCCATGCAGATTTTTTCTTATTTGCTTACAACCATCGCTCGCTGTAGCAACTGGCTTTTTGTTAAAAGTAAAGTATTGCCAGAGCATCCCATCGAGGATTACGAGCTAGATCCCAGCATTCCCACATTCTATGTAGCGAGACTCGACTCGGTATCAGACATGATAGCGCTAGACGTTATGTGTAAAAAGCTTGGTTTACCAAGACCATCTCAAAAAGCGCGAATTGGCAATAAAGAGCTCAATCGTTTTGTTGGGATCCAGACTCCGCCAAGTGTCTTTGGTAATAGTCATAAACCAAGTGATGCGCTTGAACATAGCAAAGCAATTTTTGAAGCCTTAAAAGATGACGACAATACCGATGCGCAAGTTATTCCGGTCACCATATTGTGGGGTCGTAATCCAGGTAAAGAAAAGCCAGGTGTGGGAACTTTATTATCCAACTCATTAACTCCAAGCTGGCTACGCAAATGCTTTGTGGTCTTGTTTTCAGGCAGGGATAACTTTGTTCGATTTTCCCGCCCGATTGAACTCAATCAATTGTTAAATGATAAAGCCGACGTTGACGAACTGCCACATAAGCTGCTGCGCGTTGCACGCGTGCACTTCCGTCGTCAAAAATTGGCTGCTACGGGCCCCAAATTGCCATCACGTGAGCAGCTATTTAATTCTATCTTAGCGTCGCAAAGCATTAAAAAGGCCATTGCTGACGAAGCAAAGGCAAAAGGTCTAAGTCAAGAAGAAGCAAGATTACAAGCACTTAGATTATTAGACGAAATAGCCGCAAACTATTCAGACGCCATGGTGCGCGTAGCTGACAGGGCCCTCACTTGGCTGTGGAACAAGCTTTATAATGGTATTGAAGTTAATAACTCAGACAAAGTACAAGCGCTTGCAGACAAAGGACACGAGATCATTTACGTGCCATGTCATCGTAGCCATATGGATTACTTGCTTCTAACTTATGTGATTTACCATCAGGGTTTAGTACCACCGCATATCGCAGCTGGCGTTAATCTCAACTTTTTCCCTGCGGGCCCGATTTTCCGTCGTAGTGGTGCCTTCTTTATTCGCCGTTCTTTTTCGGGTAACAAACTCTATTCCGCGGTATTCAAGGAATATTTAAGTCAGTTATTTATCAAAGGATATTCCGTTAAGTTTTATACCGAAGGTGGTCGCAGTCGTACCGGTCGTCTTCTACCACCAAAAACGGGGATGCTGGCAATGACACTGCAATCTATGCTTCGCGGCATTGATAGACCTATATCATTAGTGCCCGTTTATCTCGGCTACGAACATGTTATGGAGATCAACACCTACCTCAAAGAGCTGGCTGGCAACAGTAAGAAAAATGAGTCTATTTTTGGTATTTTTAAGGCGATTAAGAACCTTAAAAACTATGGTAGAGGGTATTTAAATTTCGGCGATCCGATATCAGTCAACCAATTTTTAAATGAGCATCAACCAGATTGGCGTGGTTCTATTCACCCTACCGAAACTCAAAAGCCAGCTTGGCTGAACAAGCAAGTTGCCGATCTCGCTGATGTCATCATGACTGAGATAAATAACTCAGCAGCACTGAACTCAGTTAATTTGCTTGCGACAATTTTGCTGAGTAACGAGCAGTTTGCACTGCCTAAATCACAACTGCTACAACAGCTTGATTTGTATCTTGGATTACACAGAAATGCACCTTATCACGACAATGCGACGGTGCCAGATTCGAGCTCTGAGGGCCTACTCGATCATGCACTTAAGCTTGATAAGTTCGATATTATTGAAGACAGTTTTGGCAGCATCATTAGTGTTAAGGAAAAAGAACGCGCTCTACTTAATTATTACCGTAACAATATTCTGCACCTGTTTGCCGTACCTAGCTTAATCGCTCAGCAACTGTTCAACCGCTACAGCTTAACCGTTGATGAGTGCTGTAAAGAGGTAGCGCTTTTGTATCCCTTGTTTGCAAAAGAGTGGTTCTTAACAGGCCTTAAGACAGGATATATAGAGTCTATTTTTGAATACTTTGCGGCTAAGGATCTGATCACCTTTGATGGTCATCTAGCCTCTGTTAACAAAGATGGTAGCGCGTTGGCACAATTAGAAATGCTAGGTAAAGTGATCCACTTAACGCTTGAACGCTATGCAATCACGATTAACCTGGTTAAGCGTCATCAAGGATTAAGTCGTAGCGAGCTTGAAAAAGAAAGTGCACTTCTTGCCGACCGACTAGGAACTTTACACGGCATCAAAAGCCCAGAGTTTTTTGACAAAAAAGTGCTCAGCGCATTTGTCACTAGCCTAAAAGAGCAAGGCTTTATAGAACAAGATGAAGCCGCTGGCATTCGCGGCACAGAATCACTACATACTTTAGAGCAGTACTTAAAAGCCCTGCTACCGGCACGAATACATCAGTCTATTCAACATATCGTCTAATATCATAAGGCCCCAATTTAGGGGCCTACTTTATGGTGCATAGCAAAGCTTAAGCTAGACGATTATCTACTACTTGCTTTGTAACAACAGCAACAACACATAGTGCCGCCGCTATATCTACAGAGATTATTTGGTGCGGCCAAACTAAAGCGATACCTAAAAGCGCTAACCCTATCCTGATTGGTTTATTGAGCTTTGCCTCTGCATAACCGTATATCGCTGCTACCAAAGCGTACATTCCCACAAGCGCAGTGAAAAAAACCTGCATGATCTCAAAGTTACTCCCCCCAATAAACGGCGTATAAGCAAACAGTAAAGGAACGATGTATAGTGCTTTGGCCGTTTTCCATGCTTCTATTCCTGTTGCCATCGGCGGTGTTTTGGCAATTCCCGCAGCGGTAAACGCGACCAAGCATACCGGCGGTGTTACATTGCTATCTTGCGATAACCAAAAAATAATCATATGGGCAGAGAGTAACATCATGGCTAAATGCGTGGCATCAAATTGGCTACTGCGAATAATATCAATAGCCTCTGGCGGCAAGCTTGCCAAAATAGTAAACACTTGAGCCGTGGTAATATTTGGCTGGTTGTATATCTCACCTAGTGCTGGCGCCATCATACTCATCATCATCGTCGCAGTGTCATTGAGTTGACCATTTACTATGATCTCTACCAGTGCTGACTGGCTGATCAAGCCATACAAAGCCGGTGCAGAAAGCGTTGCCAATACAATATACGATGCCGTCACGGGCAGTCCCATACCGATAATTAACGAGGCCAATGCAATCAATACCAACAACAGTATCAAGCTTGCTCCCGCCCATTCATTTATCATTAGAGAAAAAGTAACCCCTAAGGAGCTGATCGAAATACAATTCACCAGTATGCCAATGGCAACCAATAATATTGCTGTCTTGGCGCTGTTTTCAGTTGCATTTGCAAGCCCAGCCAAAATCTTTGACCACCTCATCGGCGCAGGTGAAAACAAAGAAAACAGACACACACTGAGCGTCGCAATGCTGACTGCATAAGTTGGCGTAAAGCCATAAATCATCAATGTTACGAGCAACACGATAGGTAATAAATGATGCCAACCGGACTTCAGCTCTTGCCAAGCACTCAATTGCCCTGACTCTAATGCTGGCTGGATATTCAAACGTTTAGCTTGAATACGTACAAAGATGGCAATAGATGCAAAATAAAGCAGTGCGGGAACAAAGGCCGCCGCAATTATCGTAAGATAAGGAATTTGAGTATAAGAGGCCATCACAAATACACCTGCCCCCATAATCGGCGGGATCAGCTGACCTCCCGTCGATGCTCCGGCTTCAACTGCTGCTGCAAACTTTGCAGGAAAGCCAGCTTTCTTCATTAATGGAATGGTGATCACCCCAGTTGCCGCTGTATTCGCGATAGCAGAGCCCGATACGGAGCCCATCATACCCGAGCTCACGACAGCAACAAGTCCTTGCCCACCAACCATGCGGCCAACAAGTGCATTGGCAAAGCGAATGATAAAATCCCCTGTTCCTGCTTGGACTAGAAATGCGCCAAACAAGATAAACATAAAGACAAACGTCCAAGAAATTTTAGCAATAGGTCCAAACAAGCCGTCATCAAAGTAATTGCGAAACAAAATAGTTTCAGCGCTTAAACCAGCAAAATGAAACACACCATCAATATACTGTCCCAAAAACAGCACATAACTCATCGCCAGTAGGATCATCACCGGGATAAACCAGCCCATACAGCGCCGCACCAACTCAAGCGCGAGGAGTACAGCGGTCGAAGATGCTATCCAGTCAGCCGTAGCAAATTCATAATTACGCGCAGCCAACGCATCACTGTATAGAACAAGATAGCCGCAGCTCACGATTAAACCGATAAATAGCCCGATATCAATAACGCTAGAAAGCACTGCCAATTTGCCAACTCTAAGTGGCAAGGTGAGTAAGATAATGCTACCAAATAACATGAAATGGATGGCTGAAATATAATTATCCGGCCAAGTGGCGACCAAGTTAAAATAGAGGTGCAACAAACTCGTGAATATTGCTAAATAAAAAGCGATCCGCTCACGAGCCGCTGTTGGTACTGCTAATGTGCTTTGCTCATTGCTACTATTACTCATTGATAGATACTATCCCGTTTTACTTAGTTGGCGGCGTTACTGCAGATGAGCAGGTACGGTAATACCTATTTCTTTATAATACTTCAGCGCGCCGGGATGTAGCTTAGCAGGTAGTCCCATGAGTGCCTTTTCTATCGCCATGGCTTTAGTCGCTTTATGGATGGTTTGAAGAAAGACTAAATTTTCATAAATTGCCTTGGTGAGTAGATATACATCTTCCTCACTCATGTCTTTATGTGCTGCAAGAAAGTTTGGCTGCGCAATCGTTTTGATTGCGTTAGTTTGGCCGGGGTAAGTGTTCGCTGGGATCTCGAAGCGTGACCATAACTCTACCTCAGCGTTGACTTTATTTAGCTGCTCATCAGTGAAATCCAGCACAGTGATACCATTGGCATCGGCTGCATAAGCACTCGTAATAGCGCTGACCGGTACGCCTGCCGGAATATTCATTCCCGCAATCTGACCATTTTGTAGGGCGCTAGAAGAGCCCGCGTAACCTTTATGCACCAAAGTGAATTTGTCACTATCAACGCCCAGTGCAGCCATGATGTGCTTCCCAGAACCTTCCGTTCCAGAGTTACGCTTACCAATGCCAAACCCTTGTGAATATAGGTTTTTCAAATCTGAGACGTTGCCCGTTTTGGCATACTTCTTAGCAATGACAAAGTGCTCTACGTTTTGCCACAACATAGTCACTGAACGCAGATAATCTTGTTTGCCAACGGGTGCCATTGCCCCCGTCCCCTGCGTCGCCCACGCACCATAAAGACCCTGTAAAATAGCCAGTTCAGCTTCTTTATTACGCATGAGTTTGAGGTTATCACCAGAACCGGCAGAGGTAATGGCCGACACACTCATACCGTGCTGCGGCGTGACTTTTAGCTTAGTTAGTGTCGCAATCGCGACACCTACTGGGTAAAAAGTGCCACCAGATGAGGCTGTCGCCAAAATATAGGATCTGTCCTTATCTACATTGGCAAAGCTTGCAAAAGTACATAGTGACATTGTGATACTGAGCACAGCAGAAATCGTTCGAGCCGAAAGACCTAACATCTTTACACTCCCTAATTTTAGGTTTTATATGGGCTTATTGTGCACACCTTTACGTAATTAACCAAATTTTTACGTGACTGGTGGCAGGATATCAGCATATAGAATAGGGAGATTAAATGGTGAGAATATGGATTTTAAGCTGTCGAAAGTAAATATAAGAACATTATCGAATTGTTCGTTATAACCATCACAACGACAAAAATGATGCTTTAATAGGAGAATGACCCTTTTCGTTGGTCGCGATATAAAATCGCTGCTACGACAAAGAGTTTATCGCGAGGTAAACTCGCTCCCACCACAAAAATTCTATCTTTAAAATCGCGATGTAAAGTCACTGCTTCGACAAAGAGTTCATCTTTTAAAGCGTAATAATAAAAAGGTCTGTACTTCTTATTAGAGAACGACCCTTTTCGATAGTCGCGATATAAAATCGTATCAACAAAGGCATTAAAAAAGGCCGCCAAAGCGACCTTTTTTATGTGTGTTACGACAATCTACAGATTACTCTTCGATTGTTGCTACAACACCAGCACCTACTGTACGGCCACCTTCACGGATAGCGAAACGTAGACCTTCGTCCATTGCGATTGGTACGATTAGCTCAACAGTCATCTTGATGTTGTCGCCAGGCATTACCATTTCTACGCCGTCTGGTAGCTGGATGTCACCAGTTACGTCTGTTGTACGGAAGTAGAACTGTGGACGGTAACCTTTGAAGAAAGGAGTGTGACGACCACCTTCATCTTTCGAAAGCACGTATACTTCTGAAGTGAATTTTGTGTGTGGCTTGATAGAACCAGGCTTACATAGTACTTGACCACGTTCAACTTCATCACGCTTAGTACCACGTAGTAGTGCACCGATGTTCTCACCCGCACGACCTTCGTCTAGAAGCTTACGGAACATCTCAACACCTGTACAAGTTGTCTTCGTAGTTTCTTTAATACCTACGATTTCTACTTCGTCGTTCACGTTGATGATACCAGCTTCTACACGGCCTGTTACTACTGTACCACGACCCTGGATTGAGAATACGTCTTCGATAGGCATGATGAATGGCTTATCGATGTCACGCTCTGGCTCTGGGATGTAAGAATCTAGTGCTTCTGCAAGCTCAATGATCTTCGCTTCCCACTGCTCTTCGCCTTCTAGTGCTTTTAGCGCTGAACCTTGGATTAGTGGTAGGTCATCACCTGGGAAGTCGTACTCAGAAAGTAGTTCACGAACTTCCATCTCTACTAGCTCTAGTAGCTCTTCGTCGTCAACCATGTCACATTTGTTCATGAATACGATGATGTAAGGTACACCAACCTGACGAGAAAGTAGGATGTGCTCACGTGTTTGAGGCATAGGACCGTCAGTAGCAGCAACTACTAGGATCGCGCCGTCCATCTGTGCAGCACCAGTGATCATGTTTTTAACATAGTCAGCGTGTCCTGGACAGTCTACGTGTGCATAGTGACGAGTTGGTGTGTCATACTCAACGTGTGAAGTTGAGATTGTGATACCACGCTCACGCTCTTCTGGAGCGTTATCGATTGATGCGAAGTCTTTTGCTGTACCACCGTATACTTTTGCAAGTACGTTAGTGATTGCTGCAGTTAGAGTTGTTTTACCGTGGTCAACGTGGCCGATAGTACCAACGTTTACGTGCGGTTTTACGCGTTCAAACTTTTCTTTTGCCATGACGAAACCTATAAGTTTTGTGTATCTAGATTACATATAAAAATAATCCACGACGAGTGTGGATTAGAATTATTCAGTCTATTATAAATATTTTTTCGACAATTCAAAGGAAGTATTTGAGAAGATTCTTCGGAGACTGGTGCTGATAGGCAGATTTGAACTGCCGACCTCACCCTTACCAAGGGTGCGCTCTACCAACTGAGCTATATCAGCACGCCAGACGAACTGGAGCGGGCAGCGGGAATCGAACCCGCATCATCAGCTTGGAAGGCTGAGGTAATAGCCATTATACGATGCCCGCTTTAGGAACCTGTTCTTAACTACCTCTAACCGTCAAGAATAAAGTGGTGGAGGGAGCTGGATTCGAACCAGCGAAGGCTGAGCCGTCAGATTTACAGTCTGATCCCTTTGGCCGCTCGGGAACCCCTCCACGTAAAATTCTTTCCTAAAGCATCCTATACAAGATAGGGTAAAAAGATGGTGCCGACTATCCGAGTCGAACGGATGACCTACTGATTACAAGTCAGTTGCTCTACCAACTGAGCTAAGTCGGCACTGCTTTAGTACGGGGCGAGATATTAGAGCAACCATTGACTTGATGCAACAGGAATATGCAAAAAAATTTAAATTTATTGTTCAAACGCTCAGTTTTAAGCCAATCCCATGACATTTTTACAGTTATTGTGGGTTTTTCCACCAAACTGATAGCCCTTTGAATACCAAAAGGTCATCAAAAACCGCTGACGCAATATGGTTTTTTATTAACTCGCCATATCCACCTGCGCACAATACCAACGCAGACTCATTATTAAGTTGCTGTTTTGCACTATGTACGAGCCCAAGTGTTGCGGCTAACGCACCATTTTTCACCGCTTCTGGTGTATTTTTAGCAAATTCTGCGGCAAAAGGCGTGTTGTCATCACAAAATACCCGCTCTGCACGCGCGGTAATACTGGATATCATGAGATCGATGCCTGGCAAAATCCACCCACCCATGTGTATCCCTTGTGCAGTCACTACATCAACCGTGGTCGCAGTGCCAGAATCAATCACGATTATATCTTGCGTTGGATATAGAGCATGCGCGGCAAGTACCGCGAGCCACCTATCAATCCCCAAATTTTTAAAACTAGGATAGGCACAAGTTACCCCAGCTCGCCTAGGCGATACTTGTGCTTGCTCTAGCACAAGACCAAACTCAGAGGCGCGACTTTCCACCCACTGTAATCCCGCTCCCTTACCAACCTGAGAGCAGACAATTGCAGTTAGCTTTTGCCATTCAATATTACTTTCTTTTACAGGACTAATACGGCCTTCATGCTCAAGCGCATATTTAACTGCAGTATTACCTACGTCAATTAGCAGTTTCACGATATCACCTTTCTTAACGAAATTTCACCGCCATAAAAAGCTTTAAGCTCACCATCTTGCCTAAGCAATAAGCCACCTTGCATATCGATGCCTTCACAGATCCCACGCCACTCTCTTTGTCCAGTACTCAAGGTCACTGCGTCACCTTTAAAGGCATTTAGACTATTCCATTCGGTCACCATTTCGCTCAGTCCAGACTCTTTATACTGGGCAAGACGCTCAGACAAAGAGTGAGTGAGCTGCACCACTAACTGATTTTTATCAATTTGGCCTAAGTGCGTTTGCAGATCTGTCCAAGCTTGGTCGATGTGTTTAGAGGCTGATTCTGGCATGCATATATTTAGCCCAATCCCAATCACAAGATGGCAAGGCCCTTCTACTTGCCCCTCTAGCTCAACCAAAATCCCCGCCAGTTTTTGCTGGTTGAGATATATATCGTTTGGCCATTTTAATTCAACGGAAATACCATAAAGGACCTTTAACGCATCATATACCGCAAGTCCTACAGCAATAGATAAGCCCATCGCGGCTTGCATACCAGCGTCAAACTGCCTGCTTTAGTACGGGGCGAGATATTAGAGCAACCATTGACTTGATGCAACAGGAATATGCAAAAAAATTTAAATTTATTGTTCAAACGCTCAGTTTTAAGCCAATCCCATGACATTTTTACAGTTATTGTGGGTTTTTCCACCAAACTGATAGCCCTTTGAATACCAAAAGGTCATCAAAAACCGCTGACGCAATATGGTTTTTTATTAACTCGCCATATCCACCTGCGCACAATACCAACGCAGACTCATTATTAAGTTGCTGTTTTGCACTATGTACGAGCCCAAGTGTTGCGGCTAACGCACCATTTTTCACCGCTTCTGGTGTATTTTTAGCAAATTCTGCGGCAAAAGGCGTGTTGTCATCACAAAATACCCGCTCTGCACGCGCGGTAATACTGGATATCATGAGATCGATGCCTGGCAAAATCCACCCACCCATGTGTATCCCTTGTGCAGTCACTACATCAACCGTGGTCGCAGTGCCAGAATCAATCACGATTATATCTTGCGTTGGATATAGAGCATGCGCGGCAAGTACCGCGAGCCACCTATCAATCCCCAAATTTTTAAAACTAGGATAGGCACAAGTTACCCCAGCTCGCCTAGGCGATACTTGTGCTTGCTCTAGCACAAGACCAAACTCAGAGGCGCGACTTTCCACCCACTGTAATCCCGCTCCCTTACCAACCTGAGAGCAGACAATTGCAGTTAGCTTTTGCCATTCAATATTACTTTCTTTTACAGGACTAATACGGCCTTCATGCTCAAGCGCATATTTAACTGCAGTATTACCTACGTCAATTAGCAGTTTCACGATATCACCTTTCTTAACGAAATTTCACCGCCATAAAAAGCTTTAAGCTCACCATCTTGCCTAAGCAATAAGCCACCTTGCATATCGATGCCTTCACAGATCCCACGCCACTCTCTTTGTCCAGTACTCAAGGTCACTGCGTCACCTTTAAAGGCATTTAGACTATTCCATTCGGTCACCATTTCGCTCAGTCCAGACTCTTTATACTGGGCAAGACGCTCAGACAAAGAGTGAGTGAGCTGCACCACTAACTGATTTTTATCAATTTGGCCTAAGTGCGTTTGCAGATCTGTCCAAGCTTGGTCGATGTGTTTAGAGGCTGATTCTGGCATGCATATATTTAGCCCAATCCCAATCACAAGATGGCAAGGCCCTTCTACTTGCCCCTCTAGCTCAACCAAAATCCCCGCCAGTTTTTGCTGGTTGAGATATATATCGTTTGGCCATTTTAATTCAACGGAAATACCATAAAGGACCTTTAACGCATCATATACCGCAAGTCCTACAGCAATAGATAAGCCCATCGCGGCTTGCATACCAGCGTCAAACTGCCAATAATAACTGTAATAAAGGTTAGCACCAAAGGGCGATTGCCATACCCGACCTCTGCGCCCTCTGCCAGCTTGCTGCATTTCTGCCACCAAGACATGGCCTGAGCCCATATTCTGTTTGTCCTGCAAACGACGCATTAGCTCGCTATTCGTTGAGTCTATAATTGCGTGATATTCGATAGGACACTCACTTTGAAACTGCTGTTGCCATAGAGTATTCAACTTACTTTGATGAATAAGCGGTAAGTTATAATTGAGTTTATAGCCGCGGCCATTGACTCGAAAAATATCCACGCCCATCTCTTGCAACGCCGCTATATGCTTCGCAATAGCCGCGCGACTAATACCTAATTGTTCGCCAAGTTCTTGCCCTGAGACAAATTCTCCTTTATTCAAGGCTGCTAAAATCGTTTGCTTTTTATGATCAGGCGTTTTCATGGCATTCCACACTTTGCAACTGACATTCACCATGCTTTGTTATAAGGCGCACTTCATGCTCGAGTAACACAGCAAATTTTTGCCAAACGGTTTGCTGAATATGGCTCACTAACTGTGTTAAATCTTCGCCGGTGCTGCCACCACTATGAACAAGTACCAGCGCTTGTTTCTCATACACACGAATGGCTCCACGGTGACAGCCTTTTAGACCCGCTTTGTCAATTAACCAGCCAGCCGCAAGTTTTACATGGTCATTGTCCACATCAAACGCTGGCACCTCAGGAAATTTACTTTTCAACTGAGCTGCAAACGCCCTATCAACCACTGGGTTTTTAAAAAAGCTCCCGGCATTTGCAAGTGTCGCAGGATCGGGCAATTTACTGTTTCTGGTAACTATCACCGCTTCACAAATCTCTTGTGCAGTTGCTGTATCACTCAAGCTTTGTAGTGGGCCATAACTTAACGTTGGCTGCCAACGTTTAGGCAGTGTAAATGTCACTTCTGTAATCACAAACTTATCTTTTAGGCGGTGTTTAAAGACCGAATCTCGATAGCCAAATTCACACTCTGCATTTGTTAATGTAGTGAAGCGCCGCTCGGCAATATCAAATCCTCTAACGGCAGTGATAAATTGTGATACTTCAACGCCGTAGGCGCCGATATTTTGTACCGGCGCCGCGCCAACGGTACCAGGGATCAGCGCGAGATTTTCTAACCCGTCAATTCCGTTATCAAGCAGCTTTGTAACGAGCTGGTGCCAGTTTTCTCCAGCTGCGACTGTAACAACATAACTATCATCTTGTTGCTCGATATCGACACCTAAGGTCGCAAGCTTAATAACGGTTCCAGCATAGTCTTCCAGAAAAATGGTATTACTCCCTTCCCCGATTAAAAAGAAAGGGCGACTGAAATCGAGCTCAACCAGCGCATGTGGATCTGTGATAATAATAAGGGACTCGCAACCCGACGGCAGCGAAAAAGTGTGATAAGACTGCAAACTAGTCACTGCAGCACCTTGCCAATATTAACTAAACTGGCGCTAGTGTAGCGCATTGCCCTGACTTACGCATTAACGTCATCTTGCCCACCATTTTATGTAACCCATCGGCTTATACTGTTTAAATGGTCAGAAATTAGTTATGTTAGCCGTTCTAATTGGGAATATTCTTTTTATAAGAGCAGCATTATGATTAAACTTTCGGCACTTACGCTCAGCCTTGCCATGGCTGGCCTTGTCCACACTGCTGATGTAAACGCAGCCGTTGACCAACACACTTACGCCAATCTTAACGATGTTATTACCACACACTTGCATTTAGACCTAGACGTTGACTTTGAAGATAAGCAACTAGAAGGTTTTGTTGAACACACACTAGATTGGCAGAATCGCCAAGCAAGAACGCTGGTACTAGATACGCGTGACCTCGAAATCGACAAAGTGATGTATCAAGGTAAAGATGATAAATGGCATACCGCCAAGTTTGATCTTGCCAAGCGCGATGATGTGAAAGGTGCTAAGTTAACTATTCACTTTAAAGAGCAAGCAAAAAAAGCACGTATTTATTACAACAGCTTGCCAGTAGCATCAGGTCTACAGTGGTTAACACCGCAGCAAACCGCAAGTAAATCTCACCCATTTATGTATAGCCAATCTCAAGCTATTCATGCTCGTAGTTGGATCCCTGTGCAGGATACGCCAGCAATGCGTGTGACTTACTCTGCTCGCGTACATACGCCTAAAGATGTACGTGCGGTAATGAGTGCGGACAATACCGGCGCATTGATCAAAGATGGCGATTATTGGTTTGATATGCCGCAAGCTATCCCACCGTACCTAATTGCAATTGGTGCAGGTAACCTTGAATATAAAGAGATGTCGCACCAAACTGCGATTTTTGCAGAACCGCAAATCCTCGATGCCTCTGTTGCTGAGTTTAATGATACGCAAGCGATGATCGATAAAACCAATGCCATGTATGGTGAATACGCTTGGGGTAGATACGACCTGCTCATGTTGCCGCCTAGCTTCCCGTTTGGTGGTATGGAAAATCCACGCCTGTCATTTATCACGCCAACTGTAGTTGCCGGTGACAAAAGCTTAGTAAACCTAATCGCCCACGAGCTAGCGCACTCTTGGTCTGGCAACTTAGTGACCAACGCGACGTGGGAAGACCTATGGCTAAATGAGGGTTTCACCTCTTACGTTGAAAACCGTATTATGGAAGAAGTGTTTGGTCGTGACCGCGCGGTGATGGAACAAGCACTTGACGCTGCAGGCCTACGCGCACAACTTAAAACTATTGCCGCCCCTGATACACGCATGAATTTAGAGCTTAATGGCCGCGACCCTGACGATGCGTTTAGCTCTGTACCTTACACTAAAGGTCAATTATTCCTTATTTATCTAGAAGAAAAGTTTGGTCGTGACAAGTTCGACAAGTTTGTTAAAACCTACTTTAACACTTTCTCTTTTAAATCTCTGACTACTGATGAATTCGTCGCGTACTTAGACAAAAACTTGCTACAGCAATATCCTGGTATCGTGAGCTTAGAAAAAGCCAAAGAGTGGATTTATGAGCCAGGCTTGCCAAGCGACGCACCGAACCCAACTTCTGATGCCTTTGAAAAAGTGGATGCGCTAACTCAAGCTTGGTTAAAAGACGAGAAAACACTTGCAGATTTACCGACCGACACTTGGACAGTACATGAGTGGCTGCACTTTATTAATAACTTACCAAGAGATCTCGCCATTGAGCGTATGGAAGCATTGGACAAGGCGTTTAAGCTGACCCAATCGACCAACGCTGAACGCGCATTTGCTTGGTATATGCTAGCAGTAGGTAACGGCTACCAAGCTATTTACCCAGACCTTGAAAAGCATCTAGTAAGTATTGGTCGTCGCAAGCTTATTGTGAATTTATACAAGTCTCTCATTAAGAATGGCAAGCGTGACTGGGCTTACCGTGTTTATCAACAAGCACGTCCGGGATACCACCCACTTGCTCAAGGCACCATCGACGCCTTATTTGAATAATACCAATTGTATTAGGTAAATGAGCTATTTGAATCGGAGAAATAGCTTTAGTAGCTAGGCAAAAATTTTGCTATTTAGTTGTTCTAAATGAGAAATTTTTAACGACGCTAATATGGTATTTCACCCTTCAAATTGATTGGAGACTTAGTGCAATTGGTATAATACATTTCAAAAACAAAAAGAGCGCTTCAATAAGCGCTCTTTGCTATTTTAAGTTTAAGTTCAAACTTAAATTACTTGTGATATTGACGGCTAAATTCGTGAACCGCATTGATGAAAACACCTGCATTTTCAGGGTCAACATCAGGCGTAATGCCATGACCTAGGTTAAATACGTGACCATTACCTTCACCAAAGCCAGCTAAGATATGCTGAACTTCTTCACGAATACGCTCATGGGTACCGTGTAGCATTGAAGGATCCATATTACCTTGTAGTGCGACTTTATCGCCTACACGACGTTTTGCATCGGCGATATCAATCGTCCAATCAAGGCCAACTGCATCACATCCAGTGGCTGCAATCGCTTCAATCCATTGACCGCCGTTCTTCGTGAATAATGTCACAGGTACTTTACGACCGTCATTTTCACGGATCAGGCCATCTACAATTTTGTGCATATATTGTAGTGAAAACTCTTTGTAGTCACGCGGGCTTAATACTCCACCCCAAGAGTCGAAGATCATTAGCGACTGAGCACCAGCTTTTACTTGCGCATTTAGGTAGTCGATAACCGAATCAGCCACTTTATCTAGCAGTAGGTGCAGTGTCTGCGGCTCCGCAAACGCCATCTTTTTAATCTTACCGAATGTTTTGCTGCTACCGCCTTCAATCATGTAAGTCGCTAGCGTCCATGGTGAGCCGGAGAAACCAATAAGTGGTACTTCACCTTTAAGCTCACGACGAATTGTGCTCACCGCATTCATTACATAACCAAGCTCATCGGTTGGATCTAATTTTGGTAGCTTTTTAACATCGTCTAACGATTGGATAGGACGCTCAAACTTTGGACCTTCACCAGTTTCAAAGTAAAGCCCAAGTCCCATTGCATCTGGAATAGTCAAAATATCGCTAAACAGAATCGCCGCATCTAGTGGATAACGACGCAGCGGCTGTAATGTCACTTCACATGCCAGTTCTGCATTTTTACAAAGGCTCATAAAGTCACCAGCTTGTGCTCTGGTGGCACGATACTCTGGTAGATAACGACCAGCTTGGCGCATCATCCATACTGGTGTGACGTCAACTGGTTGTTTTAATAGCGCTCGTAAATAACGATCGTTTTTTAATTCGCTCATAGCGTCTCTATTCCAATACTTAAATTCAATTGTGCGGATTGTATCACTAAGTGCACATGGGCACTATCTAAACTATCCTTGCCTGCGCCTCGTTATGATCTAGATTAAACCTCACTTTATTAGGAACAAATTCATAAGCTTGTGTAAAAATTACCGAAACAAAATACATTTCAAAAACAAAAAGAGCGCTTCAATAAGCGCTCTTTGCTATTTTAAGTTTAAGTTCAAACTTAAATTACTTGTGATATTGACGGCTAAATTCGTGAACCGCATTGATGAAAACACCTGCATTTTCAGGGTCAACATCAGGCGTAATGCCATGACCTAGGTTAAATACGTGACCATTACCTTCACCAAAGCCAGCTAAGATATGCTGAACTTCTTCACGAATACGCTCATGGGTACCGTGTAGCATTGAAGGATCCATATTACCTTGTAGTGCGACTTTATCGCCTACACGACGTTTTGCATCGGCGATATCAATCGTCCAATCAAGGCCAACTGCATCACATCCAGTGGCTGCAATCGCTTCAATCCATTGACCGCCGTTCTTCGTGAATAATGTCACAGGTACTTTACGACCGTCATTTTCACGGATCAGGCCATCTACAATTTTGTGCATATATTGTAGTGAAAACTCTTTGTAGTCACGCGGGCTTAATACTCCACCCCAAGAGTCGAAGATCATTAGCGACTGAGCACCAGCTTTTACTTGCGCATTTAGGTAGTCGATAACCGAATCAGCCACTTTATCTAGCAGTAGGTGCAGTGTCTGCGGCTCCGCAAACGCCATCTTTTTAATCTTACCGAATGTTTTGCTGCTACCGCCTTCAATCATGTAAGTCGCTAGCGTCCATGGTGAGCCGGAGAAACCAATAAGTGGTACTTCACCTTTAAGCTCACGACGAATTGTGCTCACCGCATTCATTACATAACCAAGCTCATCGGTTGGATCTAATTTTGGTAGCTTTTTAACATCGTCTAACGATTGGATAGGACGCTCAAACTTTGGACCTTCACCAGTTTCAAAGTAAAGCCCAAGTCCCATTGCATCTGGAATAGTCAAAATATCGCTAAACAGAATCGCCGCATCTAGTGGATAACGACGCAGCGGCTGTAATGTCACTTCACATGCCAGTTCTGCATTTTTACAAAGGCTCATAAAGTCACCAGCTTGTGCTCTGGTGGCACGATACTCTGGTAGATAACGACCAGCTTGGCGCATCATCCATACTGGTGTGACGTCAACTGGTTGTTTTAATAGCGCTCGTAAATAACGATCGTTTTTTAATTCGCTCATAGCGTCTCTATTCCAATACTTAAATTCAATTGTGCGGATTGTATCACTAAGTGCACATGGGCACTATCTAAACTATCCTTGCCTGCGCCTCGTTATGATCTAGATTAAACCTCACTTTATTAGGAACAAATTCATAAGCTTGTGTAAAAATTACCGAAACAAGCGATTAAACTGTTTGCAACACGATTAAAAGGTTGGTATAAAATTACCGCGTTAGAAAAATAACAACAAAACACCTTCAATTAGAAAAATAACAACATTACGCAACAAGCTAAACTGCTATTTTGAACCACCTTGAGTTTCTCTCGGTGGTTTTTTTATTTTTATCCTCCTGAATTTGTTAACATTCCCGATAATCAAACCAATAATCTTTTGATCTTTTTACGCTTTTACAGAAAAAATTGGTTGACCTTTTGCCCCGTTTCCCTTTCCATAGAGGTAGGTAACCCGCTTAAGGAGAATCACTATGCTTTCGCAGTTAGAACAAGCCCAACAGAAATGGGGAGGCAGCCATAGTGTAATTGATGCATGGTTAGCAGAGCGTCAGGAACTATTGGTTTTATATTATAAAGTTGCAGGATGCTCACCAACTCGAAATGGTAAAGCACTTCCTGAGCAAGTTGACATTCAGTCATTCTGCCAGATTTTGATGGACTATCTTTCAGCTGGTCATTTTGAAATTTATGACAACATTGTTGAGGCCTGCCAAGAAAAAGGCCCTGAAAGCGCAAAACTGGCTCAGTCACTGTACCCTCGGATCACAGATACGACTGATACCGCACTTGATTTCAACGACAAATACGCTGAAGTAAATCAAGAAACACAAGAATTAACAGACTTCGATAACGACCTGTCTGTGTTAGGTGAAACGCTTGAGTTACGCTTCCAATTGGAAGATGAGCTGATCGATAACCTTTATTCTAATCACACTGAATAGTCTAAATTTGCGGGCACCAAAATATAAAAAAAGGTGAGATAGCTATCTCACCTTTTTCTTTACGGACACTGCCAAATTATTCAGCAGCTTCTTCAGCTTCGTCTTCGATACCTAGCAGTTCAACTTCAAATACCAGTGTTGAGTTTGCTGGAATTTTACCAAGGTTACGAGTGCCGTATGCAAGCTCCGCAGGAATCGTAAACTTATACTTAGCGCCAGTGTTCATTAACTGTAGACCTTCAGTCCAACCTGCAATAACTTGATTTAGGTTGAAAGTGGCAGGCTCATTACGTGCGTAAGAGCTATCGAACTCAGAACCATCTAACAAAGTACCTTTATAATGTACTGTCACCTTGTCTGTTGCAACTGGCTTTTTCCCATCACCTTCGCTTAGCACTTCATACTGAAGACCTGACTCAGTTACCTGGACGCCTTCTTTCTTCGCGTTCTCAGCTAGGTACTTATCGCCTTCTTCTTTATTTTTCTTCGCGTCAGCTTCAACTTTAGCAGCTTGCTTTTCACGAACAGAAGAATCTAGTGAAGTGAGTACTTCACGAATTTTTGCTTCATCCAGCTTAGCTTCACCAGCCAATGCGTCTTTAAAACCACGCATGAGTAACTCTTGATCAAGTTCAATACCTAGCTCTTTTTTATCCGCTAAGTCTTTTTGCAAGAAGTTACCAACTGAAGCACCGATACCGTATGCTTGCTGTTGCACTTCTGTATCTAGCTTAACTTCAGCAGGCTTCTGCTCTTCTGCTTTTTTATTACACGCTACTAGTGCTAACACTGAAGCAGCAACGAGTGACAGTTTAATCGTCTGTTTCATTCTCAACTCTCCGACAGTCCCTACTATCAAAACACCAATGCTCGCGCAAGAGAGCTTGATATGCGGTGCCATTGTAAATTTTATATTAATAAGAAAAGGTGCTAGCCACATTAACATTCTCTGATCAGAATGCCAATATGCATTTGCTTGCCATTATCGCGTAACGACATTACGCTTTTAATACGCTAATATCAAAATAATATCTTGTTTTTAGTGCCTTTAGTCTACCTGTTGTAGACTTTGGAGTTAAGGAGGATTTACCTAATTTATGGTCAAACTCGTCAACATTAAGTGGACAAGCCTCCTCTTTGCATGCGCGATGCTCAGTTGCTTCACCTTAACCGGCTGTGGCCCTGACACTTCAAAAGCCGTTCTGACCGTAGAACATGCCAGCAGAGGCGCATTTTCTGCTGCTATCTCTGCGGACGGTCACTACAGCCTTGTTTCTTCCATAGAGCATGGGGCCGTACTTTGGGATAATCAAGAGCAAGGCCTCAAATTTCAATGGCGTCACTCTGATGCCCCCGACGATCTCATTCACTCACTGGCTTTAGCTAATGACAACTCCACGGCCGTCACTGCCACTGATAAAACATTCGCCATCTGGAGCATCGAAAGCGGTCAAAACCTAGGATATTTTGAGATCGAGTCTGGCACTATTCGAGATATCGCAATTAGCAATGCGGGCCGATATTTACTCTATGCCCGCAGTGATAACGTTGTCGTTCACCTCGACTTAGAGAGTGGAAGGCGGATAGAGTTCCTTGGACATCAAGAAAATATCAATTCTATTGCCATGTCTCCCAATGGTCACTTTGCCTTAACCGGAGGCAACGACTATACCGCTTACTTTTGGGATACTAGAACGGGGCAAGTGATCCACCGCTTTAACCACCCAAGTCGCGTGACCAAAGTTGCATTAGATGACCAAGGAAGATTTGCTTTTACCGCAGATAGCATGAAAAAAGCGAGTATTTGGCAATTAACTTCTGGTGATCTCAAAGCACAATTACAGTATATTGCTCGCCAGAAAATTTTCAGTGCAGTGCGCTTTAATCAAGACGCAACGCTCTTGGCTACCGGCTCACCTAACCGCGAGCTTATTTTATGGCAAGTGAGTGATGGCGAACGATTGCAAACTTGGCGTGTACAACCCCGAGAAGGCAGCCGCCCCAAGTCTGCGGTTGTATTTGACGTTGCTTTTCAAGACCAAGACACTGCATTGTTAACCGAAAGTTCCAGCGGACTACTGGAAAAATTTGCGCAGGTGAAAAAGCCATGAACGAAATCGAAAACAGAATTACTGAGCTTGAGGCTAAGCTTGCCTTTCAAGAAGATACAATCGAAACCTTAAATGAAGAGCTAAAGGCACATCAGCAGCGCTTGGCTAAAATGCAACGACAAATTGAGCTATTGGCAGAGAAAATGAAGGAAGGCCGCGACCCAGGTTTAATGCCTCAACATCAAGAGCCACCACCACCGCACTACTAACAAATAAATTGAAAACCGGGGTGAGCACTCACTCCGGTTTGAATACCCCAATAACTTGCTCAAACTGGCGTGTAGAAGCCTGTACCGCGTCTTTCGGCTGTGACATTACGTGGCCACACTCAACACATTCAACTTTTTCAACATCATGCTCTTTGTAGAGCATCATTACGTCGATTTTTTGGCATTCTGGACAACTTGCCCCTGCAATAAAACGCTTCTTAACTTTCAACTCTACACCTCTAATGAACACCGAGTTTAAGGTTTGTCATTTTATCCTAATTTTATTTGTCATGATACGCTTGGAGTAAGGGATTGGATCCATGCTATGATGCGCGCAATTTAGACAGACTTTTAGAATTATGATCCAACTTTCTGATATCGAGCTACTTCGTGGCAGTAAAACACTGCTAAAACAAGCAAATGCAACGCTTTATCCACAACATAAGGCGGGCCTAGTCGGTGCCAATAGCTGTGGTAAATCATCTCTCTTTGCGCTGCTAAAAGGTGAGCTGCAACTCGATTCAGGTGATTTTTCTATTCCAAAAGATTGGTCTATTGCATCGGTAAAACAAGAAACCCCAGCACTCTCCAGTAGCGCCCTCGAATATGTGCTACAGGGGCACCCCGAATACTATGTATTGAGAACGCAGCTGCAACAAGCGGAGCGGGACGGTGATGGTGAACTACAAGCAAAAGCACACCAACAGCTAGAGAACATCAAAGGGTATAGTATTGAAGCCAAAGCGGGTGAACTACTCCATGGCCTTGGTTTTAGCAATGAACAGATTGAGTTTGCCGTTAGCGACTTTTCTGGTGGTTGGCGCATGCGCTTGAACCTTGCGCAAGCGCTGATCCGCGATGCCGATTTATTGCTTTTGGATGAGCCAACCAACCACTTGGATTTGGACGCTGTTTATTGGCTAGAACGCTTTTTGCGCGCCTATCAGGGTACATTAGTGCTTATTTCTCACGACCGCGAATTTTTAGATGCGGTTGTTGGCGAGATTTGGCATATCGACCAACAGCAGATCAACGTCTATAAAGGTCACTATTCTCAGTTTGAGCGTCAAAAAGCAGAGCGCATGGCACAGCACCAAGCGCTTTACGAGAAGCAACAAGAAACGATTGCACATTTAGAGAAGTTTATTACCCGCTTTAAAGCGAAAGCGAGTAAAGCAAAACAAGCGCAAAGTCGTGTGAAGGCCCTTGAACGCATGGAAATGCTCGCGCCCGCTCATGCAGATTCACCATTTAATTTTGAATTTGCAGATCCAACGAGCTTGCCTAATCCATTGATGACACTAGAGCAAGCCAAAGCGGGCTATGGTGACGTTACCATTTTGCATGACATCAAGCTTAATCTGGTCCCAGGTAGCCGTATTGCGTTACTTGGCCGTAACGGCGCTGGTAAATCGACCCTAATCAAGTTACTTGCCGGCGATTTAACCCCACAAGCTGGTGAAGTGTTCCAACACCAAGGATTAAATGTAGGCTATTTTGCTCAGCATCAGCTTGAGTCTCTCGATCTTGAGGCCAGTGCGGTTACCCATATTCAACGTCTAGACCCTAAAGTACCAGAGCAGCTTATTCGTGATTTCTTGGGCGGTTTTGCTTTTCATGGTGATAAGGCCCTCGAACCCGTTGCGCCGTTTTCTGGTGGCGAAAAAGCACGACTCGTACTAGCAATGTTGGTGTATCAAAAACCGAACTTGCTATTGCTCGATGAACCGACCAACCACCTAGATTTAGAAATGCGACACGCACTTGTGATGGCCTTGCAAGGTTTTGAGGGTGCAATGGTCACGGTTTCCCACGATCGCCACATGCTGAAAAATACCGCTGACGAGTACTATTTAGTTGATAATGGAACCGTTTCTCAGTTCGGCTATGACTTAGATGCTTATTACCAATGGCTCATGAATGCCAATAAAGAGCAAGCGAAACCAAGTGGCTCCGAGTCTGAACCAAAGCAAAACTCTAATGCCAATCGTAAAGAGCAAAAGCGTCTTGAAGCCGAATTCAGAAAAACCATTCAGCCGTTGAAAAAGTCGATTGAAAAGCTCGAAAAACAGCTCGACCAGCTCACTGAACAAGCAGACGAAATTGAGCAAGCTTTGGCTGACAACAGCCTATACACGGACGAGAACAAAGCAAAATTAAGTGACTTACTGGCAAAACAAGCCAAGATAACCCCAGAGCTTAATGACACAGAAGAAAACTTATTAATGGCACTGGAAGAGTTAGAAGAAAAGCAAAACCATTTCGATGAGACTGGAGAGATATGCTAAGTCGTGAAGACTTTTGGCAGTTTGCCTGTGAATTCTACAGCCGCCCGCAAATGCAATCGCGGCTGCTGAATTTGCAAGATGCTGCAGGCAAAAATATCAACCTGTGTTTGTTACTTTGTTACCTAGACACTTTAGCACTGACGATTACCCCCGACACCCTAGCCTCACTGGTAAATACTGCTAAGCAATTTGACCAAGCGGTGTTACAACCTCAACGCGCGATCCGCAACACCCTAAAAGCACATCATCAAGACTACCAAGACTATAAAAAGTTGCGTTCAGCGATGCTGACTGCAGAGCTTGAGCTTGAAAAGCGCCAACAAGCGTTATTGCTGGAGACATTAAAGCGCTTTTCATTTGTGCCACTGCAATCATGTAGCAATGTGCTGCTCTATTTGAGTCAGAGTGAGTACGACGCTTTATTCAATACGACTGACTTCTAAACCATTAAATCAATATAAGCCCTGTTATTTACCCAACTTAGATATAGAACCTGATCGAGATCAAGCCTTTGCCTAGGTTTAATTTCACTCAGGATTGAAACTTGATCTTGATCATATCAAGTCCCTCAGACCTCCACTACTATTTACTCATCGACAAATTAGGAGGCACAGCCATGAACGTATTCTTTAGAGACTTTTTTTCCGACCCTGTGTTGTTTCTGTCTTTTGGCTTTTTAGGGATTGTAATTTTGCTGTGCTGTTATTACGTCTACTTTTTCATTAAAAAAGTCATGGACGCTGAAGTACCTAACGAACAATAGAACAGATTTAAATGTATTACCTTGGGGCGATTGAAGAATAAGTAGTAGAAGATCGGCTCGACGTAGTTCCCCAACTTGCAGAATTAAGCACGACGCACAAAGCACCTTATCAGTTTACTGGTCGGGTGCTTTTTATTTGCTTAACCCTCAACTGATAATACGTTAAACTGGCTAAAACGTGTTTTGCAACTGGATAGCTTCCTTTCTTTGCTTTGCGAGCAACCGTCAAAAAGACGCAGTTTCTATTATGAATCAAGCCATGAAAACAATAACAGCCGATAATTACGAATTTAAACCCGCTTGGTGGATGCGCAACCGCCATGCCCAAACCATACTACCGCGATTCTTTAGGCCGAGATTACAGGTGCCCGTCGACTATGAAACACTAGACACACCAGACGATGACTTTTTAGAACTTGCATGGGCAAAACACGGCGATAAATCGGCACCGCTGGTTGTGGTATTGCATGGGCTAGAAGGCAATATCAACAGCTTTTATGCAAAAGGCCTATTAAAAGCGTTGGTACACCATGGTTTTGACGCCGTACTGATGCACTTTCGCAACTGCTCACGTGAAGTAAATCGCCAAGCCAGAGCTTATCATAGCGGCGAAACCTCAGATCTTGGCTTTTTTATAGACACGCTAAAATCCCGTTTTCCTAAACGGCCATTATTTGCGGTTGGTTTCTCGCTCGGTGGCAATGTACTTGCCAAATACTTGGGAGAAACCAAATCGCAAAGCGGTCTTGAAGCTGGCGTCGTTGTCTCAGCGCCTTATCACCTTTCTTCCTCTTGCCAGGTGATCAGGAAGAGCTGTTTTAAACTCTATCAAAAATACTTGCTAGACAGGATGAAGAAGTCTTTTTCACGTAAGCTAGACACCATCCAGTCGCAAATTAGGATAGACAAGCCTGCCCTTTATGCCATTGATGACCTATGGCAATTTGACGATAAGATAACGGCTCCGCTGCATGGTTTTAACGGCGCGGAAGACTATTACGCACAAGCAAGTTCGCAGCCCTACTTAACCCAGATCACGACACCAACACTCCTGATCCACGCCGAAGATGACCCCATGCTATCATCACAAGCCGTGCCTACAGCCGCTCAGGTTAACTCACCGGTGACGCTCGCAGTGAGTCCGCACGGTGGTCACGTAGGATTTATTTCGGGAAGTAATCCCTTTAAACCTAGGTTTTGGCTAGAAAGCGTTATCCCACAATATTTACAGCAAATTTATAGTAAGGCTAAGTAGTATGCTCATTCCCTATCAACAACTTCCGCAAGAGACGCTAGACAACCTTATTGAACACTATGTACTGCGTGAAGGAACAGACTATGGCGATACTGAAGTCTGTACCGAGAGCAAAGTCGCGCAAGTGAAAGCACAGCTAAAATCCGGAGAAGCACTGATCGTTTTCTCGGAATTACATGAATCTGTGAATATTGTGAGTAAGCAGCAGTTTCAAGCCATGCAAGCGCAAGAAGATTACGAGTATTAAAAAACCTTCAGCTTTCTTTACATTCAGCACTAATCGTAAACAGTTGTCGTAGTGACAGGAGTTGTTACAATCAAATTTCTATAACTATAAAGGAAAGGCAATTTTATGAAGCTCGGCACTGCTCTTTGCGCCCTAGCGCTGGCTGTTTCTACCGCTAATGCAACTGAATACAAAGCCTCTGAGCGCGCAGTTAAACTCGCTCACGATAACATCCTAATTGATACACACATCGACGTTCCATATCGCATCCAAAGTAAATGGGATGATGTTAGCCAAGCAACCGAAGGCGGTGATTTTGACTATCCTCGCGCGGTCAAAGGCGGTCTTAATGCGCCATTTATGTCTATTTATATTCCTGCTAATTTAGAATTTGAAGGTAAAGGTAAAAGCTATCAACTCGCCAATCAACTGATTGACGGTATGGAAGCCTTAGCACATCGCGCACCAGATAAATTTGCAATGGCTTACAATACCGACGATATTTATGCGCAATTTGACAATGGTATTATGTCTATCGCAATGGGCATGGAAAATGGCTCGCCCATTGAAGGTGAGATGAAAAACCTTAAGCATTTTTATGACCGTGGCGTACGCTACATCACCTTAGCACACTCGCAAAGCAACCATATTTCTGACTCATCTTATGACGTACGCCGCAAATGGAAAGGCTTAAGCCCATTTGGTAAAGAGCTTGTGGTTGAAATGAACAAAATTGGTATGCTCATTGATGTATCACATATTTCCGATGACGCCTTTTATCAGGTTATGGATATTTCAAAGGTACCGGTCGTTGCTTCACATTCATCCCTGCGCAAATACACCCCAGGATTCGAGCGCAATATGGATGACGAAATGCTCAAAGCCTTGGCAAAAAATGGCGGTGTGATCCAAATTAACTTTGGTTCGAGCTTTGTGACGGCAAAAGCAGGTGCTTGGTATGACAAGCGTGACGAAGCACAAAAAGAAGCTAAAGACAAAGATCGCACCGACTTTAGAGCGGCGTTTAGAGCAAAAAATCCGTTCCCATTTGCCACGCTTGATCAAGTGCTAGATCACATTGATCACGTCGTTAAGTTGATAGGGATAGATCACGTAGGGATTGGTTCAGATTACGATGGTGTGGGTGACTCACTACCAGTTGGCCTAAAAGACGTGTCAACGTATCCAAATCTTGTGCAAGGTCTTTTGGATAGAGGCTACAGCGATGCTGATATCAAAAAGATTTTAGGTGGCAATACCCTGCGCGTGTGGAAACAAGCCGAAGCTTACGCAAAGAAGTTTGCTAAATAACCTGTTAGCACATCCCTTATCCAAACCTCAGGTTAAATAACTGTTCAAACCTCTTATTTCATAAGGTGTGCCGCACGGCACACCATACAATACCTTAGACTTTAAACTGAGATAATTCATCCACCAACTTACTGGTGACTCGCAGCACATCATCCGAAATTTGGTGTGTTTCTCCTGACAACCGCTCGCCATCCAATGTTCTGTCATTTAAATCGGTCAGATTACTGCTAATCTCTGTAGATACTGCATTTTGCTGCTGAGTCGCATGAGCGGTTTGCTCAGAAAGCTCCGTCACTTTCACCGCACTTTGTGCAATTAACTCTAATAGCTCCGTTGCCTTCGTAAAACTTTCTACTGCAACATCAACATACTGCTTACCATCTTCAATGGTCTTTTGTGAGTCCTCTACGCTATGTGAGAATGCTTCCAACATCTTCTGAATATCATTAGTGCTGTCTTGTGTTCGAGTGGCCAGTGACCTAACCTCGTCAGCTACCACTGCAAATCCGCGACCTTGTTCACCTGCTCTTGCCGCTTCAATTGCCGCGTTGAGCGCTAATAAATTGGTTTGCTCAGCGATCCCGCGAATAACATCGAGCACTTGCGTAATGTTTTCAGAGTTTTTTTGTAAAGCTAACGAACTGGAGAGTGCCGTTTCCATATTATCAGCAAGATGAGTGATTTTTTGTTTTGAATCTGCCAACACCGTTTTACCTTGTGCTGCGTAGCGATGTGAAGCTTCAGCCTCTTTCAATGAGTTTTCTGCCACCGACGAGACTTCTTGGCTTGAGTGACTTAGCTGATGTACCGCGCTAACAATGGTATGTGATGACTTACCAAGCGAGTCGATTAAGTCATGGCACTGTGTAGCATAATGACTGAGTTTTGACGACAAACTCGACAGCTCGCCACCATCTTTCACAAGTGCTGTAACCATCGCCTGTAAACTTTCGAGAAAATGATTAAAGTTTAGCGACAGCTTTGCAAACTCATCATTTCCTTTGATTTCAATACGACCTGTTAAGTCTCCGTCCCCAGAGGCAATTTCAGAGATCCTATCCGACACAAAATTTATCTGCTTTGCTAACTGACGAGGGATCCGATAAGCAATCCAACAAGCAATACCAAGTAGGAGCAAGGCACCAACGCCAAGTCCCCACTTTATCTGAGTAACCTCAGAAACGACTACCGCACGACTTGCAGCCGATTTTCCATCGGCTAATTCACCTGCTTTATCAAGCACATCACGAACTGCACCAAATAACTTAGCCGACTCAGTTTGAAGCGCTTTATCAGTCGGTGTTTTAATACTCGCCACCGTCACGCGATACCAACTTTGAAAGTCCGCATCAAAAGTTGCAAAACTACCAAGTTCACTCTGGTGGAGTGACATAAACTGAAGATACTTTTGATAGCGTTGTTTCACCTGCTCGGCGTTTTCTTCAAAATCCGCCCACTTATCTTCACCCGCTAATAATTTAAGGTAGGCTTCTTGAGCTTGATAAAAGTCTCTATCCGCATTGAGTACCACTGACACGGCTTTTAAATAGTTTTCAGTTTGGATCTCAAGTGCCGATTGCACTTTATTGAGCAACACTGAAAAACCAAAAAACACAAATAGCAGCACGATCGTCAACATAGCCGTTGGCAATGAACTTTTGACTCGAATACTATGTAAATCCATCTTCATACACCTCAAATAAGAGATAGTAAAAGCCTAGACCATATAAAGATTTATAGACAAATATTCGCAGCGTATAGCTACCGAATTTAATGCGGAAAAGATGAAAATTGGGGCGATGACCTAGAGAGTAAATACTTAGATTTCAAACCAATTAAGAAGTGTTTGCAAGAGCGGCTAATTTATGAAGAGTGAACCGACTAGTTTTGGAGTAGTTCTTTAGATTCTACAGTCCAATTAAGAATTGGTTACGGGAGCCATTAACTTATGAAGAGTGAACCGACGAATTTCGGAGTAGTTCTTTAGATTATGCAGTCCAATTAAGAATTGGTTACGGGAGCCATTAACCTATGAAGAGTGAACCGACGAATTTCGGAGTAGTTCTTTAGATTATGCAGTCCAATTAAAAATTGGTTGCGGGAGCCGGATTTGAACCGACGACCTTCGGGTTATGAGCCCGACGAGCTACCAGGCTGCTCCATCCCGCGCCTGTATATTTATGTGAATCTATTCTTCGTCGGGGACCGACGACCTTCGATTCTTTCCAGGTTTAGCGAGTCTGACGAATGATTTATCATTCTGCTCCATCCCGCGCCTGTATTTGTACTTAATTTTGAGTCTTGTACTTGAGACTTTATACATCCAACAAATGTTGGTTGCGGGAGCCGGATTTGAACCGACGACCTTCGGGTTATGAGCCCGACGAGCTACCAGGCTGCTCCATCCCGCGCCTGTATATTTATGTGAATCTATTCTTCGTCGGGGACCGACGACCTTCGATTCTTTCCAGGTTTAGCGAGTCTGACGAATGATTTATCATTCTGCTCCATCCCGCGCCTGTATTTGTACTTAATTTTAAGTCTTGTACTTGAGACTTTATACATCCAACCAATGTTGGTTGCGGGAGCCGGATTTGAACCGACGACCTTCGGGTTATGAGCCCGACGAGCTACCAGGCTGCTCCATCCCGCGCCTGTATATTTTTTGAATCTATTCTTCGTCGGGTACCGACGACCTTCGATTCTTTTCAGGTTTAGCGAGCTCGACGAATGATTTATCGTTCTGCTCCATCCCGCGCCTGTAAACTCTTAAAAAGGACTTCCCTTTCAAGAGGCCGCTATAATAATGGATTAAAATTTTATTGCAAGGGATTTAATGCTTAAAACAATTCAAGTGCGCAAAAATCCCACAACCTTCAACTTAAACCGTTATTTATTCTATCGTTCGATGATGTGGACTGATCAACTTTTGCCATTGCCAATCGGGATGCCCCATAACAATAAAGTCTGGGTTTTCGGTAGTTTCTCGTCGATTGTAGGTCAGCGGGTTAAACTCAGCATCGGTAATACAACCTCCGGCTTCTTCGACGATGATTTGTGACGCGCCAGTATCCCACTCTCCCGTTGGCCCTACTCGTAAAAAACAATCCGCCTTACCTTCTGCGATAATGCAGGCTTTTAATGAACATGACCCAAGTGCCACAGTGTCGAACTGACTATTTAAGTACTGACTTACCGCTTCAAGCTTTTGTCTGCGACTTACTGCCAATGTCAGCGTTTCTCGTGGCGAGACGAAAATACGTTTACTTTCGCCTGAGTCACTACGTTTAAACGCACCTTCATCTTTGCTCGCGTAATATGTCAGCCCTTGAGATGGCCAGTAAATGACGCCTAACACAGGATGATTATTTTCGATTAGCGCAATATTGACGGCAAAGTCACCGCTTTCAAGAATAAACTCCCCAGTGCCATCCATAGGATCGAGTAACCAGTAGCGCTGCCAACTTTGTCGCTCACTCAATGGTGGAATTGGTGTTTCCTCAGACATTACCGGAATGTCAGGTGCTATTTCAGCAAGACCCGCCATTAAGATCTCATTAGATGCCAAATCTGCGGCAGTGACTGGAGTGTGGTCAGACTTTTCTTTTTTACCAATATCATCGGCTTGATAAATTGCCATAATGGCTTCACCGGCACGTTGTGCCAGTGCGATGCAAGGCTCTAAATAGGACTGCAATTTACGCCTCCAAATTCAAATGTGCTTTTAATAACAGTAGTGCCGCGACACTTCTTGCTTCGGTAAAGTCCTCTTGATGTAACAGGTCATATAGTTTATCTAGCGGCCACTTCACTACTACCAGTGGCTCTGGCTCATCACCTTCAAGCTGCTCAGGGTAAAGTTCACTAGCGACCAAAATATGCATTTTGGCATTAAAGTAACTCGGTGCCAGTGACACTATTTTGAGTTCAGAGAAAGCATTTGCACCAAAACCCACTTCTTCTTTTAGCTCTCGGTTACCCGCTTCCACCGGGGTTTCGCCAGGGTCAATTAGCCCTTTGGGAAAGCCGAGTTGATAGTCATGTGTTCCTGCACAGTATTCTCTCACTAATAATAGCTCATTATCAGCAGTTATGGGCACGATCATTACTGCGCCACGACCACCGCCACGAACTCTTTCGTATTCTCGTTGCTCGCCATTTGAAAAAGATAACGAAAGTGCTTCTACCGTGAATAATTTGCTTTTAGCCACGACGTCGCAAGCTAAAATTTCTGGTGGTGTGGGATGCTTTTTATGTGACATAGATCATTATTTGCTATCATGGCGAATAACCTAATCATAAAGCCTTTGAAGTTAAATGCCTATGCTAAATTGGTCAAATATCGATACCGTTTTGTTAGATATGGATGGCACATTACTCGACCTCCATTTTGATAATCACTTTTTTCTCGACGTCGTGCCTAAGGCACACGCAAAACGTCAAGGCTTAACCCTTGAGGCTGCAAGGGCCGACATCCTCGCGCGTTATGACGCGGTAATGGGCCAGATAGAATGGTATTGCCTAGATTATTGGCAGGAGCAACTACAGCTACCCATTATGGAGCTTAAACGTGAAGTGCAACACTTGATCTCAATTCGTGAGGATGTACCAGCGTTTTTAGAGGCCTTAAGAAAGAGTGGAAAACAGCTTATCTTGTTGACCAACGCTCACCCAAACAGCCTAAGTTTGAAAATTGAGCGTACCCAATTCGATAAGTATCTCGACAAATTGGTTTCAACCCATGAATATGGCGTAAGTAAGGAAAGTCAGATATTGTGGCAACAGGTAGAGCGTGATTTGGGCTTTGATAAGTCCCGCACTTTATTTGTGGACGATAGCATTAGCGTGTTAAATGCTGCGAAAGAATTTGGTATTGGCCATTTGCTTGCCGTTGCTAACCCTGACAGTCGGCAACCAGAGCGAGAGATCACTGAATATCTTTCAGTCTCCGATTACCGTACCTTGCTACCTATTATAGATTAAGCTGGGTAGCGAGCTTTTAAGCCGTCGTACACGTGTGTTTTAAAGTCTGGGTGCGCTGTATCTAGACTTTTTACCACTTCGACTAAGTGTTCGTTATCTTCTTGGCCATTCCATACCTTGATATAAGAACCATCTTTATAGCCATGGTCTTGACGGAAGAAGTTAAGCGTGTTTTTACCGACATATCCACGGTATAGGTCATCAATAGACATCCCGACTTGCTGCATACATCCCGCAAACGCATGGGCATCAAATTCGCGTTTGGTCACAGCCGCACTTGCAAGCAATTCAAGGGTTTCCTTGAAGTCTTCTGCGGTAGTCGGCTTTGCCAATTGAGCTTCTAACTGAGTCGCTAGTTGCTCAAATGACGTTTCGCCATCGATACGTAAAGACAAGCCAAAATGAAAAATATCCACTAGCTCTAAAATCACTTGCTCAGTATCTGGCGTTTGCTTTTTCCACCATTTCCAACCGTAGTGATCTAGCATTTCTGCACACTCAACCCAAATTGCGCGGTACCATTCAAACCCTTGTTCAAACCATTGTTGGTGTACTTTGGTGTTCATGGCATGTTGCATTTCTAGCATAACCACAAGCTTAGTGATGTTTGCAGACATTGTGCTCTCTCTTCATGGAAATCAATTACGAGCGATATCATACCGAAGTGAAAGATTTTCGCCAGCGCTTAGGTCTTCTGAGTCGATATCAACTTGAAACCCTAGGAACTTTTTATGCGTCATTTTATTTTATCGCTCGCTTTGGTTTGCTCAGCCTTTGTCAGCGCAGCTGAAATCACCAATATCGCCGCAGCACCTGAGCAAGTGAGCCCACTCCTTCCCGGCATTGATGCCCCTGCATTACAACTCAAAGATAAGTCAGGTAAAACTGTCGACCTCGCGACACGCTATAAAGAAAATATCACCGTACTGGTGATTTATCGTGGTGGCTGGTGTCCATACTGTTCAAGACAGCTCGCGGGGATCCAAGAAATTGAACCACAGCTTGTTAAAATGGGGGCACAAATTATTGCTATCGCACCAGACTCACCTGAGGCACTGGCAAAAAGTACAATTGAATCCCCTCACTACCAACTGTTGTCTGATAACGAAATGCGGATGAGCCAAGCGTTAGGTCTCGCCTATTTCCTAGATGATAAAACAGCCCTTGCTTATCGCAACAAGTTGGGCGTAAATTTTGTTGATTTTGAGGGGAACGATAAAGTTGCCTTGCCGGTGCCGGCGGTATTTGTAGTCGATAAGAAGGGCTTGATCCAATTTCAATACGCAAACCCAAATTACAAAGTGAGATTGGATGAAAGTGTGCTACTAGCTGCGGTAAAAGCCGCGAGTCAACTATAGGAAAAGCACATAAAAATGGAGTCCGAAGACTCCATTTTTAGCGATTTTCTAACCGGTTATAATCAAATAAGCCATATTCAACGCCACGTGTTTGCTTGGCAATATCGTGGATCAAATCACTGTAACGCCAAAACTCTGGGTGAGTCCTGCGGATCCCGTATTTCGCTCGTAGCGCTCGGTAATCCGACTCACTATTCATGTGGCTAAATGATGAGACGAAGTCCTCTTGTGCTGCCTCGCTTTCTAAATACCAAATTGCCTCTGGGTAATCTCCGATAAAGCCTGGCACAATCGTCGCAGTGTCTTCTGTATAAGCTCTTTGCCCTTCTTCATTTAACAAACTGGAGATGTTGTAGTGAGCATTATGGTGTAATAGCGAGAACGCTTGATGTGAACCGTCGCTTTGTTTAGTAATAATAAACGAGACCTGAGGAAGCAAATTAATCGCCCTAACGGACATGCTATTGAGTGCCTGCAGTGGCTTGCCTACGGCTTGATAGTCATAATCCCGATTTAGAACGGGTTTAAGCACAGCATGCAGTTTGTCATACAGCTCTTGCTTTGGATCGTCCGTTTCGTATTTTATCCCCGTTGGCGCACCGATTAGTGATTTACGATTGATAAACTCACTTAAACTCAAGTGTGACTTACGATACCAATAGCGTTTAATTTCCTGACGATGACTAAGTGGCAGTAAATTTAAAAAGTTTTGCTCACCTTCAAGCCTCAAGAAGTCCATATATAAGCGTGTGATCAGCTGATGACCAATGTTGCCATACACATCAAAACCCGCCACCAGTAAGTAGTGAATGCGCTCGAACAAGGCATAGTCTAATACCCAAGCTGTTTTGGGAGGCTGACCAATAAAACCTTTAACCACCGTTGCGCTGTCAAAATGACGGAAGATAGTTAATGCTGCATTCGGGTTTTCCCCCTCACCACGCCAAATCAAGTCCATATTGAGACGCTGCCCATCGGCAAACATCTTATCTGCAAGCTCAGTTTTAGCACGTAAGTAATCCTGCTGCTTAGTAGCGTATTTAGCCCAACTGGAAAGCGGTAACGCATTACTTTGCTCAGCCGCAGGTAGCACCAAATCTTCATCATGTTTAAGCAGCAGCTGGTTCACCGCTTCATTGCTATTTTTTTCAGGATCAACAAACGCCACCCAAAAATGGTCGTTAATGACGTTAAGCGCTATTTGACCTCGGCATACAGGGCCTTTGATAAAGCCTTTTACAATTAACTCGGCCTCATCCAGCATAAATTGATAACGAGAATTGACCGGAATATCTTTGAATACCTTAAATGGGTTTGCTGCAAGCTCTGGCTCATAACCTGGCAGTTCATCCACGTGATAATCCGCTGCATAAAATTGCTGATGTAACCGTGATAGCTTAGCGTCGTTCAATGCCAGTGGCATGTGAGTTTTTGACAAAATAGTACTGCGCACTTGCATCAATCGATAATACACCCTATCGATCTCAGGATCGTCAAACGGACGCACCGAGCTCACCAGCGCGATTGGCTGACCAGGCGGTGTGCTTGAGCGTACCAATTGGAAAAACGCGGGGTCATCCAGATGAGGGAAGTGGATATGGGCTAAATACCAATGCTCAAATATATAACGCGCGGCAAGGCGGTGTTTATTCGAGTCCTGATTAAGAAATTGTTCCCACTTCTTCACTTCTTTTTGTGCTGCAATACTTGGCTTCGCAATCTGGCTCATTTTACTGCCACTTTGCAGCCATGCTTCCAAGGTTTTGAATTCATCCTGCGTGAGCGCTGGTAAGCCGTAGGGCATACCCGCATGAGGCTGTTGTTTCGCAAGGGTAGAAAATTCATCCATGGTTGGGCAAGACTGCGTTCTATCTAAAGAGAAATCAAACTCTTTACCCAAGATGCCTTGCTCAGGAAAACGATGAGACATTTTTAACAGCAAGCTATTATAAAGCACACTTCCAGCTAGGTTGCTGTATTCAGATTGATTGCGCTCATTCAGCACTGGGGTAAAACCACGCTCACGCCACTGTGTCGTAGTTTGGGCGTCAAACAACAGCCGGGTTGGTGTTTGAGCTAACAACCGCGTGCCGTCATACACTAATTCCTTCGACAATCCCCTATCTATTCCTTCTGGAGATGACAGTTTGAGCTGGCAAGGTGCATCATAACAACCATGACAAACCACACAACGCGACTCCAAAATGGGCTTCACGCTTTGTAAGTAACGTGCACCGCCTTGGTGATATTGTTCGATTCGTGCTTGGGGTTGCTCTGGTCCAAACATATCATCATATTTAGACACACCCAAAGCCACACATCCAGAAAGCACGGCGACAACCACCGCACAAAACAGTACACGTTTAGACATTTACTCGCCCTCGTCGTCATCCAGCCCAAGATCAAAAGTCGGCATCATTTCTACTGGAGGCGAGACAAATAATGCATCGCTACTGGTGCTCAGCACAGCACTGAGAATAGGCCCGCGATTAATGAGCAATTGCAACTGATGCTCTGCCCCTATCAACTCAGTCACTGTCGTACTGATGTTGTTGAGCGCATAGTCATCAATATGCAAGCTAATATTCTCATCTTCTTTTGGGTTTTGGCACAAATGAGCAAGGAGGTTCTCACTCAACATCACTGATACTTCAGCATCTGGAGAGTCGATATCACGATTCTCGATGTTGTCGTCTAACAAAAAAAGCGGCAGTGACAATGGGGTATCTTGTTGTAATTCCATCAAAGGTTACCATCTGAGTATTTGCTTTATATTAGCACAGTTAGATGGCTGATGGCTGAAAAGGGGGCGACGATGCGCCCAGCTTGATTACCAAGGAAGCGTGTCGCCATTGGAGTGCCAAAAACCACCACTGTTTTCGATAGTTAGGTGTTCAATTCTCTTAATTAAACGTTCCGCCGCAACATCTGGACCAATATCACCTGCAAATCCCACCATCTGCGTTTGTACAAAGCCTGGATGGAATAGTCCAACAGCGATATCTTGGTTTTTCAGCTCGTGAGCCATACTCACACTCGCCGCGTTTAATGCTGCTTTCGACATTCTATAACCAATGTAACCACCAGAACCATTATCTGCAATCGAACCCATACGACTTGTGATCATGGCAACTTTACTACCTGTTTTGAGGTTATCGAGCAGTGCATGAGTAACTCGAATTGGTCCTAACGCATTAACGTTAAATTGGTGGTCGATATTTTCAAAATCCATTTCCGCTAGCGTTTCATTATGAAATACCCCAGCGTTATTAATAAGAATGTCTATCTTCTTCGAGCCCAATGCCGCCAATAACTTTTTCGCACCATTTTCTGTCGCAACATCGATATCTTCAATGATATCCACGCCTAGAGATTCTAGTTCTGCCGATGCTTTGCGAACAACCGCAGTTACTTTGCAGCCTAGAGATAAGTATTGTTTACAAAACTCTAATCCGATCCCACGGTTAGCACCGGTCACTAAAACATGTAGTGTCATATCCTTCTCCTCACGATTTTTATGCTCAAACTATTACAATTGGTATGAGTTTACTAAACTCAAGGTCAATCTCGACTGAATTCATTTTTATGATGTACTTTTTCACTTTCTGACAACTTTGCTACAGTTATAACTCTGAAAACCGTAAGGATATGTTGTGAAACTCGCACTTAGCACCCTCTTGCTTCTCTTTATCCACAAGGCGGCGTTCGCCTACCAAATCAATGTCAGTGAGCTGGTCGCTTATCAGCTTGGCCAACAGCAAATCGCGCAACTCATGCAAAAGATATACGCACCTTTGGATATCACCCCCACACTCGTCGTGTTACCCAGTGAGCGCGGATTAGAATATGTAGATCAAGGGTTTTATGATGCGGAAGCAGGACGCACTAGCGCTATTGCAAATGCCTATCCTAACTTACTGCAAATACCCGAACCACTTGTAACCGTGCAAATGGCGGTGTTTTGTCTCAAGAAGGAACATTGTACTTTGTCGACCCAGCAAGACTATGTGGTCATACAAGGAAGTTTAATAACGGAGCAAGTTTGTCAGCGTAAGAAGTTGACCTGTAATGCGGTTTCTAACGACGTTTCTGCGTTTCAAGCGCTTGAAAAAGGTCATGTAGAACAAATTTTAGCTGATGACTTATTTGCGCTTGGTGCGCTATGTCAGTCAGGACTCGCCGCGGTTTATGTGCGTAGGCTACGAGATGCGAGTTATCCTATTTATCACTATATCAATCGCAAACACCAAGACCTACTGCCGAAATTAACTGCGTCTATCAAGCAGCTAAATAGCAGTGGCGAGCGCGACATTATCTTTAGTAAACTCTTAGGTCACTTTGCCACTTGCCATGGCAAAGTGATTGAATTAGAAATGCATTAAGTTGAAATATCATCCATAGCAGATTCTATGATAGAGAATACCGCCCCTTGAGGGTCGGTTATCACGCTAAAGCGACCCACTTCTGGTATATCTGTCGGCGGTACACAAATTTCTCCGCCAAGCTTTTGGGCATATTCAGCTTTACTATCACAGTCCAATACCGCAATGTAAATCATCCAGTGCGGAGGAATGTCTTCACCCCACTCTGTCGTCATTTCTAACATGCCAGCGACGGGTTGCTCATTTACTTTGAATAAGGTGTAGTCCATATTTCCCATGTCTTTAACTTCGATTTGCCACCCAAATAATGCTGAATAAAAGTCACGACTTTTGGCGCTGTTTTTACTCACTAATTCAAACCAATAAGGGGTATTCGCTTCAAGGTGACGTTGCGTCCCAATATGACCACTCTCTTGCCATAACGCAAAAACCGCTCCACCAGGCTCCTTTAACATCACCATCCGCCCAGCCCCTGGGACATCGTGAGGGCCTGCAAGCACTTCAGCACCGAGTTCGTAGGCTTTGTTTAGACATTCATCGACATTGTCTACCGCCACATAAGCAAGCCAGTGACTAGGCATGCCTCCTTGTTGTTGCTCAGCGGTCATCTGATACATAGCAGCGACATCATCGGCTTCTTTTTGCAACATGGTGTAATAACAATCTTCACCAATGGGTTGGTCAAGAATTTGCCAATCAAATAGTTGGCTATAGAAGGGTTTTGCTGACTGCCAGTCGCTTGAACACAATTCAATCCAACAAAAATAACCGGGTCTAAATTCACTAATTATTGCCATGATAAGCACCAAACTCATTCAAGTGTATTGAATATAGCAGCAGTAGCCTAAAGCCGCCTGAGGCATTTACACAAATTTATAAGTGTGGGGGGGTTATTGTTGTGGAATTAAAAATTAACCTATAGAATTCCGTTCCGCCTTTGAAGACTAGGCGAAATAAAAATAACTATGAGGATGTAAAATGTTTAAAACAACTCTAGCTGCAGCAATCATCGTTGGCGCAATGACTGCCCCTCTAGCTGCACACGCTTCTGATTCTGTAAACCCTTGGCAAGAATGTGGTATCGGTGCAATCATATTCCCAGATAATGGTACTGCCGCTGCAATTTCGAATATCATTTGGGACCTTGGTACGACTGCTGTTTCTACAAAAATTTCATCTGTAGAATCTTGTGCTGGTCGTGAAGTTAAAACTGCAATGTTTATTCAGCAAACATTCCCTACACTTGAGCAAGAAATTGCGGAAGGTCAAGGTGAATACGTATCTGCGATGTTAGCAGTACGTGGCTGTGACGCAGCAGCAACAGCTGACATTGTAACCGCTATCAGAAATGACTACGCAGCGCAGCCTGCGAATAACGCTGAAGCACTATACAACATCGTAGAAACTCGCGTTTCGACTAGCTACTCAGCTCAGTGTAACGCAAGCTAAATAGTATAGGTGAGCACATCTAGTAGCGCAGCGCTCACTTTTTTGATGAAGACCGTTCTCAAATATTCAGCTTACAGCTTACTATTTTATAGTACAGCCACATTAAGCTTTGATACCAACGAGCTGGCCCAAAACACAACGTGGCAAAGACTTCTCCATCTAAAGAAGGATGGCCACAGTTTAATAAAATCAGCTTCTTTTTTTCTGTCTGATAACACCCAATTCTCACCAGCTAATGAACTTAGTGCAACTATTGTAGCTTTTCAACGAGAGCCTAGTTCACAGTGCCAATTCCCGGCTCGAGCAAAGTGGCTGAGATCCCAAGGCGTTCCCTTGCCAAACCCGCCAGCTTGCGTGGCTTTTGATGATTGGAAAAATGAAGGTAACTGGAGTTCTATCAGCTTAGTGTTTGCCTCCGGATACATGAGCAACCCAGCCTCGTTGTATGGGCATATGTTACTTAAAATCGGCTCTCAATCAGATCACAATATCCTGTTAGACCGGAGTGTCAATTATGGCGCAATCGTTCCAGAGGACGAAAATGGGTTAGTTTATATAGCTAAAGGGTTGTTTGGCGGCTACCAGGCTGGCTTTTCAGATCAGCGATTTTTTCATCACCACCACAACTACAGTGCGGACGAGCTGCGTGACCTTTGGGAGTACAAATTAAACTTAACACCAGATGAAGTCGAATTGATTATAAAACACCTTTGGGAGTTACTAAACGCTCAATTTGATTATTACTTTGCTGACGAAAATTGCGCATTTCATATCGCCCAACTTATCGAGCTTGTGCTTGATAAGCCATTAACGGCTGACCTACCACCTTGGGTGATACCTGTCACTATTTTTGATAGATTGAATCAAGCTAAGCACCAAGGTAATTCTTTAGTGTCAGCGATTCATTATATTCCCTCAACAAGCAGTAAGTTCTACAACCTATATGAAAAATTAAGTCCTGAGCTCAGATCGTTGGCAGTCCATCTTTATCACCATCAAAAAGACTTCAATAATGAAAAGTATCAACAGCTTCCAACTGAGCAAAAAGTAACATTACTTGAGGTATTGATGAGCTTTATACAGCTGCAACTTACCTTAGAAAGAGATGAGACGCGTAACAGTGAATTTAAACGTGTACTGCTAAAAGAGCGAATAAAGCTTCCAGCAGGCATCAGTAAGGCGAAATCTCTCTTGGCTATAACACCAAGTGACAAAGCACCACACTTGGCAACAAAACCGTCGAAAGTAAGCCTAGCCGTTCAATCACAGCCCGATTCCGAGTATACCGTGAGGTTTGGCTTTAGATTGACGTATTTTGATTCGCTTTCTCCAGACACCGCTAGAGTTAAATTTTCAAACTTAGAAATGCTGGATGTAGAACTTGCACTAGCTGATAACGACATTGATATTTACAAGTTTGACGTGCTGGATTTAGAGTCTTTTAATCCAAGCTATGCAAAAGGGTTTGATAACCAAAACTGGGCTTGGCGCCTACGCTTAGGCTATGAAAAGCAGCAGGCTTATTGTAATGATTGCGCTTTTTTTGGATTAAATACTGCTGCAGGCTACGCCCACCTGCTAAATGCTAGCAGCATCACATTTGCTCTCGCAACAATAGAAACTTTTTCTATAAATAACAATTACTATCTCAGCCCTGGCATTGAAGTTGGCTTACTTTCAAGGCTAAATAATTCTTTTGCATTAAGAACATCCATCGCGAAAAATACCCATCACGCAACACATATCAAACTTGAGCTCTCAAACCAGCTTTCGCCTCAATCCGATGTAAGATTTGGCTGGGACTATGCAGAAACATCCCGACTTTCATTACAATTAAATTACTACTGGGATTAAGGGCTCACTTCGGATGCCCATACTTAGGTGAGCGCACGCCATAAAGCAAACCATTGCTTGAGTCCGCTGATAATAATCTCTGTGATGCTTTCTGTGAAACTTCGAATCCTTTATCTGAAGTGCTTTCAATCACCTGATTAAGTACCGCGCCAATCAATGCGCCAGCCAAACTGTTATCACGGTCATCTCTGTCTTCACTACTTGACGCTTTTGACTTACCACGCCAAATTACTTGGCCAGTTTTTAAATCAACCAACCTTGCCGATAGTGCGACTGTAGTATCACTATCTAATACAACGTATGACGTACCATAATCTTGAATCTCTATGTATAAAGCAGCGTCGGCAGCAAAGATTTCATAGAGCTTGTCTATCGCAACATTGTGAACATCCTGAGCCACAGTTAAGCCGTTATTTTTAAAAGTCTCGTTTACCAAAGATACTGGAAAAACATAATAGCCAGAGTCTGCAAGTGGCTTTACAACCGTCGCCATAACCCCAAAAGGTGCAACAATTTCATTGGAGTTATTGATAGGCGGTAACACCAGTATCGACTTAGGATCGCTTTGGATAAAGGCACTATAATCCTGTTTAGGTGCTGTCGCACAGCCATTCAATAAGGCAAAAGTCAAAAGCACCAAGCTCGCTTTAATCCATTTCATCTTATTCTCCCTGTGCATTTTTTAGTAAAAAGTCGATATATTGTCGAGACTCAGGATATAGTTGTTTTTCCTGTTCAAAATACGCAAACCCTTTGCTGTCATCCCCTTGCATCAAATATAAGTAACCGAGATGCGCATACATGCCTGGTGCTGGACTGATCTGAGTTGCTTCGGCGCGCGCTATGCTTGACTCTAACTGACTGATCTGCTGCTCAAGCGACTGCCCATCACCTCGAAAGAACTCATAGAGATTACGTTCGTAAGAACCGTAATAATATTGTGGTGTCGTACTCTGACATCCAGACAATATCAATAGTAAAGTCGCCACAAATATCGTTTGCTTCATAATTTACCTGAGGTTTAGATTAGCTGTGGGGATTGTCTATAATGGCTTCCAATCGCCTTTCTCGATGCCGCTAACCAAGTTATTAACGGCCTCACGAATGGCTAAATCAAGTACCTTGCCGTTTAGCGTTGAGTCATACCCTGCAGTGCCACCAAAACCAACCACTTCGCGATTAGATAAGCTGTATTCTCCAGCACCTTGCACCGAGTAGACGACTTCTGAACTAGTCACATCAACGATATTCAGATTTACCTTAGCGTAAGCAATTTGCGATTTTCCTTTACCTAGGATGCCGAATAATTGTTTATCACCTACTTCTTTTCGGCCAAACTCAGAAACATCTCCCGTGATCACAAAGTTAGCACCCTTAATACTTTGTTTTGCGCCAGCAAATCCAGCTTCTTGGGCGATCTCTGTCATGTTTTCTCTATCTAAAACAATAAAGCGATTACTCTGCTGTAAATGGGTGGTCAGAATAGTTTTAGCCTGAGAGCCCAAGCGGTCCGGCCCAGAACTAAACACACCATTGTGAAAAGCTGAACGGTTTTGCAATTTACCAACCGCTAACTGACTTTTTGGCCCATTGTAAGCCTGATTATATGAGGCCACTTTTGGTGCTTCTACCGTTCTTGATGCTTCCGTTGCGCAACCCGCGGTTAATCCGACAAACGTCAATGCAATTACAGTGGCGAGCGGTTTATTCATTATCATTCTCCTAGAGTCATATGCGCCTTGCTGTGACGCGACGATTCGTTTTGTAAATAACAATGTAGATAAATTTAGCTGACTTTAGTGTTAATTTTTGTTTGGGAAAAATGCAATAACGCTACATCTAGATGGAATTTTAAAGATAGTGCAAAATCAAACCGAGTACAGCACCGGAAAAAGTAGTGCAAACGACTTTAGAAGCGGCCATCAATAAACAGGAAAACCCTCTGTAAGCAATGGCTTATGATTTTATAAGTTTATACTTTGCTTAGTGCTGCACAAAGCACCAAGCAAGATTACTGTTAAAAAGCGCCATACACTTTCCAACAAATTAGCGTTGACGCATCACGCCTTCTTGAATAGTCGACGCAACTAACTCACCTTGACGGTTGAAAAATTGACCTCGTACTAGGCCTCGGCCATTAGACGCGCTCGGACTATCAACGCTATATAAAATCCATTCATCCATTCTAAACGGACGATGGAACCACATCGCATGGTCAATTGTCGCGACTTGCATATTTGACTGCATAAACGACAAACCATGTGGTTGTAGTGCTGTTGGTAAAAATTCAAAATCTGAGGCATATGCCAGCAAATAGTTGTGGATCCTTCTGTCGTCCGGCATCTCACCATTGGCTTTAAACCAAACATTTCTCACCGGGTCCTGTTTTTTAGGTTTAAATGGATTTTGAAAGTTTACAGGGCGCATATCCAGCGGCATTTCTTGCGTAAATTTCGCTCGAAGTGATTCTGGAATGAGGTCCGCATGTTCTTGATAAAAGTGGAGTGATGACTTTAACGTTTCAGGCTCTGGCACATCCGGCATCAAAGATTGATGAGAAACGCCCGGCTCATCCCCTTGGAAAGAGGCAGTCATGTAAAATATCGGCTTACCATATTGAATGGCACTGATCCTACGAGTGCTAAAACTGCGACCATCACGAATGTTTTCGACATCGTAGACAATGGGTTTGCTCGCATCACCAGGACGCAAAAAGTAAGAATGCAGCGAGTTAACAAAGCGCCCTTCTGGTAAGGTGTATTTTGCTGCGGACAACGCTTGCCCCATCACCTGACCTCCAAACACTTGAGGAAAACCAAGGTCTTGGCTTTGACCTCGATATATCCCTTGCTCAATTTCTTCAAGGCTGAGTAAATCCAACAGATTTTGTAACACTTGACTCATGTTGCACTCCGAACGTCTAGTAGAACTGGCGATAGTCGTTATAATGAGATAATACTTTTATCAAATCCAAGTAAGACTCGGACTGATAGCAAACCAAGTACATTGCTCAAATGAGTATAATACATCATAACTCAAACTATTGGACTAACCCATATGGCTTATTGGCTGTTTAAAACAGAACCCGATGCATTTTCCATTGATGACTTAAAAAACGCGCCTGAGCAGCAAACTTTTTGGGAGGGAATTCGTAATTATCAGGCAAGAAACTTCCTGCGCGACGAGGTTAAGGTGGGTGACTCAGTGTTTATTTACCACTCAAGCTGTAAACTGCCTGCGGTTGTCGGTATTGCCAAAGTGGTGAAGGCAGCAGAGCCAGATCCACACCAATTTGACTTAAGCAGTGATTATTATGATGCCAAATCAAGCACCGATAACCCTCGCTGGGTAGGCGTCACGCTAGCATACGAGCAGCACCTACGCCCGGTGACCCTGCAGGCGATAAAAGCTAACACTGCGCTCACCGAGCTGGCTTTAAAAAAAGGGGGGCGATTATCCATCATGCCCATCATCGAACTTGAGTGGCAGGTTATTTTAGAGATGTCGGGGCAAAGCTAACGTTTTGCTTTGCCTTTTTGTCGCCCGTGCTTAGGCACTATGCTGATATATAGCAGCAAAGCGACCCAAGAAAACAGTAGCGTTCCTATCAGCCAGCCGTTTTTTTCATGCCCTTTGCTGCGCTTGCTTCCTGCAACCAAAGCGACAGGAAGTAAGTAAGCGCACACAACAGCAATCATCAAAAAGAGTTCTTCGAACATAGTGATGACCAGTCAACCTCTGATGCAAGCACTCGCTGTGGTGCAATATAGTGCAAAATATCTCCCCCTGTGATGTTGTAATCCAGAGGTGGGTTTAGATCCATATTTAGCGCATTTATATCGTGCGCAACACCGAGCAGCGTCGCATCATGATGCTGTTTAAAATAACCAAAAATATCACCAAAGGTTAAACAGCTTACCTCTGCAGGTAAGGCTAAGCTAAATTGCGTATCGCCGTGTAGCGTCGACAGCAATTCCTCTTGTACTCGGCTTGAGCCTGGGTCTTGCATGGCTCGCACTAAGATTTCCGCAGACATAGATGCTGAGCATTCAACATTTTTACAATGCTCTCTTAAAAGTAGTGCTTTGTTATCGTCCAAGAAGTGCGCGCTAATATGTGCTTCGGGTTTTACTACCCGACTAAGCTTTAGCGCGGTGGTAAATGTCTGGTTATCATCATCGCCATCAATGATGATTTTGTCAGCCCGCTCAATGTTAATCCGACTTAGCTGTTCGTCATCAGTAAAGCTGGTTAAACGCGCAAATGCGACTTCCGGATAACTCAACAGCGGATGCTCCATGGCCTCAGTGACGGCCAATACGATTTTTCTATCTTCGCGTTTATTGTCACCTAAAATGTAGTCCACCATTTTTTTCGTTCTCACATCATGCCAACCAAAAATTACGATGTGGTTTTGCAAATGTGCAAAGTCTTTTTCCCCTGTCATGCCTCTTCTCACCCAATACGTCACAAATTGTCCAGCTTTTCCCAATAACACACCAAATAGCGCAAGGCCAAATGGGATCTGTATAATGGCAACGACTAAACGGCCAAAATCCGTTGTTGCACTAAAGTCTCCGTAGCCAACTGTTGAAGTCGTCACTACGTAGTAATAAAAGAACGTGCTCAGTGGCAATAATGCCGATTCATTGCTGAGCCATAACAACCCCCAAGTCACCGACATATGAATGAGCGTTGCCATAAATAACAGTTGCCAGCTGGCCTTATCCACATGAGCCCGCATCAAAACAACTAAACGCTTAAAAATTATAGGCATATTGCTTCCCTATCAAATACATACTGCTACCTTACTGCAGATTTTAGCCAAAAAACAACACGACATATCGACTTCTTTGATATAGTCTTAGAAAAGGTTACAAGAAGTAATGAGGGGTTAACATGGCTGGCGTATTGGCCTCAGTAGATCAACGTACACAACTGGTGGGTGAAAACCGCCTTGAGTTGCTATTGTTTCATCTTCATAGCCGCCACTTTTTTGCGCTCAACGTCTTCAAGGTAAAAGAAGTTGTTAAGCTCCCTCATCTCAATAAAATGCCCAATGCACACCCTAAAGTATGTGGCGTAACCAATATTCGTGGCGAGTCTATTCCGGTTATCGATTTACGACAAGCGATATGCATGCCCCCATGCGACCGAGACAAAGACTGCAACCTTGTGATCACAGAATACAACCGCTCAGTGCAGGCCTTCTTAGTTGGTAAAGTTGACCAAATCGTCAATACTACGTGGTCCGATATTATGCCAACCCCTAAGTCTGTTGGCCGCAATCACTACCTCACCGCACTGACTAAAATCAAACGTGACGGCGTTGAACACATCGTTGAAATTATCGATGTAGAAAAAGTACTTGCCGAAATCGTTGAGTACAAAGTTGAGATCCCGCAGGACATTCTAGATAAAGATATCATCAACGAGTTTCATGGCCGCAAAATTCTACATGCCGATGACTCGCCGACCGCTCGTCGTCAAGTTGCCGATACCTTGGCACAATTAGGCATAGAAATCATCCCAGCAACTGACGGCCAAGAGGCGCTCAATGTGTTAAAGCACTGGGCCGACGAAGGTATCGACGTACAAAAAGAATTACTTGCGGTGATCACCGATGCAGAAATGCCAGTTATGGATGGTTATCGACTCACCTATGAAATTCGCAATGACAGTCGCCTGAAAGACCTTTATGTCATTCTCAATACCTCACTCAGTGGCAGCTTTAACAATGCCATGGTCGAAAAAGTGGGTTGTAATGCGTTTCTATCAAAATTCCAACCCGATTTATTGGTAACAGAGGTACAAAATCGGTTGAAGGACGTTTTGCAAAAATAAATATAAACACTGTATAAAAAACCAGTTTATGTTTCTTTATAAATCATAATGTTACCTTTACTCGGTTAGGTTTGCTTTGCGATATGCTGGGATTTACGGCAACGACTCGGTATACTTGCCATCATTTGAGCAAATAGGCAAAGCAATGGACGTATCAGAATTACTCGACGGCCTCAACGACAAACAGCGCGATGCAGTCGCCGCACCTCTGCAAAACATGTTAGTGCTCGCAGGTGCGGGGTCAGGTAAAACACGAGTACTGGTTCATCGTATTGCTTGGCTTATGCAAGTTGAGCACGCCTCTGCATTTAGTATTTTCGCGGTAACCTTTACCAATAAGGCAGCCAAAGAAATGCGTGCTCGTGTTGAAGCGACGCTCAATGGCCCTGTTGGTGGCATGTGGATAGGCACTTTCCACGGCCTAGCCCACCGCATGTTACGCGCCCATCACCGTGAAGCTAAATTACCAGAATCATTTCAAATTCTAGATAGCGATGATCAGCAACGAATGATCCGCCGTTTGCTCAAAGCCATGAATATCGATGAGAAAAAGTGGCCACCTAAGCAGTTAAGCTGGTACATCAGCGCGCGTAAAGACGAAGGATTAAGACCCAAAGATATTCAAGCATACGATGTCAATGAACAGCTGATGTTGAATGTATATAGTGCTTACCAAGATGCCTGTGATAGAGCCGGTCTTGTTGATTTTGCCGAGATCCTATTGCGCTGCTACGAGCTATTACAGCAACAACCTACCTTGCTACGTCACTATCAACAACGCTTCCGCCATATGCTAGTGGACGAGTTCCAAGATACCAACAGCATTCAATATTTGTGGTTGCGCCTGCTTGCAGGTAGTGACAACAATATCATGATCGTAGGGGATGACGACCAGAGTATTTACGGCTGGCGTGGTGCAAAAATAGAAAACATCAAACGTTTTCTGGACGACTTTAACGCCGAAACCATTCGCCTTGAACAAAATTATCGTTCTACCGCAACCATTCTAAAAGCATCCAACGCGCTCATTGAAAACAACGCGGAACGAATGGGTAAAAGTCTCTGGACTGACGGAAACCAAGGCGAGCCAATTTCAATTTATGCCGCTTTTAATGAACTTGATGAAGCACGCTTTGTGGTTGGCAAAATTAAATCTTGGCTACAGGCTGGCAATGCACTTAGCGACAGCGCCGTACTCTACAGAAACAACGCACAGTCCCGGGTGTTAGAAGAAGCCCTACTTCAAGAAGGGTTAAAATACCGTATTTATGGCGGTATGCGCTTCTTCGAACGCCAAGAGATTAAAGATGCCCTGTCTTACCTTCGTATAATCAGCAATCGCAATGACGACGCGGCATTTGAGCGTGTAATAAACACGCCTGCCCGTGGTATTGGTGATAAAACGTTAAGTCATATTCGCGACTGTGCGCGTCACGAATCACTCTCACTTTGGGATGCAGCCAAAGCTGTGCTTGCGCAAAAGCATTTAGCTGGAAGAGCTGCTACGGCGGTGACAAAATTTATTGAATTAGTCGAGCAGCTCGACGATAAAATTGCCGAGCTTGAACTGGTACAACAAGCGCAGACAGCCATTGAGCAGTCAGGTCTCATGGCAATGTATCAAGCCGAAAAAGGCGAAAAAGGCCGCGCTCGAGTGGAAAACTTGGAAGAATTGATCAGTGCTTGTGGTCAGTATGAGCTGCCTATCGATGAAGATTTTACTTCACCATTACAAGGCTTTTTAGCCTATACCTCTTTGGAGGCAGGCGAAGGCCAGGCTGACGAGCACGAAGACGCGGTACAAATGATGACGCTGCACTCGGCCAAAGGTCTCGAGTTTCCATTGGTCTTTATGGTTGGGGTCGAAGAGGGCATGTTCCCATCGCAGCAAAGTAATGAAGAGTCGGGCCGCTTGGAAGAAGAGCGCCGTTTGTGCTACGTCGGTATGACGCGTGCCATGGATAAGCTATACATTAGCCACGCAGAAAGTCGCCGCTTGTATGGTCAAGAAAAACATCACAGCCCTTCAAGGTTCTTACGTGAAATTCCTGAAGACTGCATGGAAGAAATCCGGATTAAAACGCAAATATCTCGTCCGGCTAACTCGGGCCGATTCAGTCCATCAATCAGTCACGCGACCTTTGAAGATAGCGGTTTTAATTTAGGCCAGCGTGTCCTCCATGCCAAATTTGGTGCAGGCACAGTGCTTAACTATGAAGGTGCGGGTGCTCAGTCACGCATCCAAGTTAGCTTTGATGATGTTGGTAGTAAGTGGTTAGTTACCGCCTATGCAAGACTTCAAGCACTCTAATCTGCAACTATTACGTTCTCAGCTTGCCGATGCCCGCCATCGGCAACTCTTGCTTATCACTGGCAGCCAAACTTGGTGTTACACGCAGTGCCAGCAGCTATTAGCAAACTCAAACGATAATCTAATCCTAAGTAGCAGTAAGACATTAGAAAATGCCGTTTGGCCCGAGCATTTACACCAAATACTCGGACAAGAATTTAGTAATCTAGTCTACGATGGCTTTAGCGGTATTGTGCCTAACAAAATCGCAGCTGCTGCGGGCACGGTAAAGGCAGGCGGCTTACTCCTACTGTTACTTCCCGAGTTAGATGAACTCGACCCCTGGCTAGACCCTGCAATTACCCGCTGGTGCTCAGAGGGGCAAACGCCCATACGTAGCTACTTTTTAAAAAGGTGGCAACAACTCTGGCAGCAACAACCAGCTTGGCATATCAGTGAGCACTTTGGGGTTCAACTGCCCTTAGCGTATCTTGCTGCAAGTTCGGCGGTTTGTGGTATTGAGGAGCAACAAAACGTACTGACACAACTCTCCACAGCATTGGAAAACCAGCAAACACCTGTATTACTAAGCGCTGACAGAGGCAGGGGAAAGAGTGCGCTATTAGGCCTCTTGGCATCAAAGCATCCTACGCAACAATTTGTTATTTGTAGCCGTCACCTTCATGCTCTGCATAGTTGCTTTAGCATGCTTGCTCAAGCACTCAATACCGAGGTTGATGTAAAAACGAAGAAGCTGGCTAATCTCAGCTATGTGGCACCAGATGCGTTACTACAACAAGCCTCTGCACTTGATAGCAATACGGTTATTTTGGTAGATGAGGCAGCCGCCCTGCCAGTTCCATTTTTAATACAAGTCGCTCAACTTGGCTTTCGCTGCATTTTTTCCAGCACCTTAGTTGGTTATGAGGGTAATGGTAGAGGCTACACCTTACGGTTTAAACGCTACTTAGAATCACATTACCCAAGTTATCTTGATTTCACCTTATCGACTCCTATTCGTTACGCATCGAATGATCCACTGGAGCAGCAGATCAGGGATTTATTTGTACTCGAGTGTAAAGCGACATCACCCATACTCACTTCCTCAACCACAATGCGTGCTATTTCCCAGAGTGAGTTGATAGAAAATAGCTCGTTACTTGAGCAAGTTTTTTCACTGCTCGTATTAGCCCATTATCAAACCAGCGTGGATGATTTAAGGCAATTATTAGATGCACCCGATCTGCATTTACGAGGTGCATTTTGCAATAACGAGCTAATAGGAATTTGCCTTGCTGTTATCGAAGGCGGACTCGCTTCAGATCTCGCAGAAGATATTCTAGCGGGAAAGCGAAGACCCGCAGGCCATCTCATGGCGCAGCAGCTAACAACAAGCTTTGGTGATAGCCAGTTTGTCACCGAAAAAAGCGTAAGGATCGTTAGAATAGCCGTGCACCCGGATGTACAACAGCAAGGGATTGGCCGCCGCCTACTGGCGTTCTTTGAAACCACATTACCAGAAGATATCTGTTACATAGGAACCAGTTTTGGCCTTACAGCGCCATTGCTTTCGTTTTGGTCACAACATCACTATCAGCCAATGAAACTGGGTTTTAAGCAAGATAAGGCCAGTGGTGAGTATGCGGTTTTGATGTTCAAAAAAGTCCGAGGCGACATAGGCAACACCTATACTCGAATATTTAAACAAGCTTTTTTCTATCAGTTACGCTCGCACTATCAACAACTAGATACTGAGGTGGTGAGCGCACTATTAGCGACCTTACCCTTTGAACATATAACTAATGAGCAGCTGGATTATTTGCACTATTTACGTAACAGCAATCCGGTTGAGCAACAAGTATGTCCTTTTATATGGCAGCTGATCACAACCGATCCTCGATTACTTAAAAACTTAACTAAAGTTTCCAAAGCATTAGTAATTCGTCTAATATTACAGCAACATTCGACCCAAGTCGTAATTAATCTGCTTGGATTATCTGGTAAAAAGGCCCTCACCACAACGCTAAGAGAGACAGTGCAGCAAGTATATGAGTATTTTCGGTGTTAAGTTTTTACTATTCGTTTTTGCTTCTGCTGTACTGAATTTTACAGTATCTGCTCAATCTGTGGTGAAAGTTGGCATGTCTACTGCCCTTTCAGGGCCCGCAAAAGAGATCGGTCAACAACTTAAAGCGGGTGCCGAACTACACTTTAACTTTTATAATCAGCACAAAGCGAATGGTGCTGCTGCGATTGAGTTGCAGGTATTGGATGATGGTTATGAGCCACACAAAACCGTAACCAATGCGCGTAAGCTCGTCTACGAAAATAAGGTCGATGCATTGTTTGGCGTCATGGGCACCCCCACATCTTATGCCATAAAGCCGATTTTAGAGCACTCTAAGGTTCCCTTTCTTATGCCATATACTGGCGCTGAGTTTCTTCAAGAGCCACATACATTTAATGTCTTCAACCTCCGCACTAGCTACAATAAAGAAGCACAAGATATCATCCGCTACTTTATTGATGAACAAAAGCTAAAGCGGGTGGGTTTACTCATTCAAGCCGATGAATTTGGTCTAACCGTAGAAAAAAGCCTTACTAGAGCGCTTGCGGAACGTGGATTAAAACCCGTTGTGATAACGCGTTTTAGACGTAATACCGATGATATTGAACGAGCCCTTGAACAAGCACAGCAGCATAAAATAGAAGGCTTCGCGATGGTAGGCACCTACACGCCACTGTCTAAGTTTATTAATCGTGCCATGGAGGTTGGCCTTGAAACACAATACGCAACGGTTTCATTTGCTTCCTCAAATGAGCTATTTGCTAGACTCAAAGGCAAACCCAAAGTTTTAGTCACCGAAGTTGTACCCGATCCTGCGATTTGCAAGGGCAAGCTTTGTGATACCTTTCGCGAGGCAGTTCGCAATACCACACTTTCCCATAACGAACAGGTTTTTGAGGGCTATCTCAATGCCTACTTATTGACGACTGCTATCCAGCAATGTGAGCTGCCCATTGATAGCGATTGTCTGCTAAACGCATTACAACAGGAGTTGGAGCATAACACCGTTATTCGAGAGGTATTTATGCTCCAACCAGCGCAAAAGAAATTGCCAGTTTACCGCTCCTTTTTCTAATAATGTTCTATGCTTAGTTGATACTGACCATATGCGAGGCTGACATGGATTTAATTAACTTTCGCGTCGGGAAAAAAACAATATCACTGCAAATCCTCGATATTCTATTAACTGAACGCTACGAAGAAAATTTAACCGATTTACCCAATGACAACCCCAGCTTTTTGGGTGTTAAAGATTACATGGGCGCACCTACCCCTATTTTTGATTTAGGGATCATATTGAACAAGTGCTCGTCTTACGAAACCAATCAAGAATTGGTCAGCATGCTAAAGCAGCGAGAGCAAGATCATAAAGAATGGCTTGTCGCACTCGAAGCAAGCATTTTTAACGATGTCCCCTTCACTAAAGCCAAAGATCCAAAACAATGTGCTTTCGGGCAGTGGTATTACGGCTTCAAAACTGACAATGACGACCTCAAAGCGCTTCTAAAACGCTTCGAAGAACCGCATGCAAAGCTACATTCATTAGCAGATAGGCTATTAGTGATGTGCGCACAGGGACACAAACAAGAGGCTATAGATGCGCTCGCTCGTGAAAAGAGCACCACTTTTAATAAACTCATGCGATTATTTGAATCCGCTCGTGATCAGATCATGCTCGACCATAAACCAATCATCGTCTTTACCACTCAAGATGGCCAAAGTCCGCATATCGGTTTGCTTGTCGATAAGGTAGAAGATAACGTTCACTGTGATGAAAGCGATATTAAATCACTGCAGGAAATGACCAGTATTGGTTTTGAAATAGATGCGCAAACCAAAAAATTGATGAAAGGCTTGGTCAAGATGGGAAAACGCCACAGCGTATTGATTGACCCTAGCGCCATTTTCCGCCCTGAGCATCTACAAAATTATGAGCCAGAAGAAACGGAAGAGTACGGCTTGTTTTAGAGTTAGTAAATGGAGCACAAAAAAACGCCGCAAAAATTGCGGCGTTTTTTGTATTCTAAGTAACCTGCCTTCGAGATAAGTTGTTATCTCAAGTCCAGGTCAATTATTATTTAGCTTGGCGGCTAGCGCGTTTACGCTCGCTTTCAGTCAATAATTTCTTACGAATACGGATGCTTTCAGGCGTTACTTCTACAAGCTCGTCGTCATCGATGAACTCAAGTGCTTGCTCTAAAGACATAACAACAGGTGGCACAAGGTTTTGTGCTTCATCAGTACCAGATGCACGTACGTTGGTTAACTGCTTACCTTTAAGCGCGTTTACCGTTAGGTCGTTATCACGGCTGTGAATACCAATAACCATACCTTCGTACACTTCAACACCGTGACCGATAAATAGGCGACCACGCTCTTGTAGGTTAAATAGTGCGTTTGTTAGCGCTTTACCTGCTGCGTTAGCGATTAGTACACCGTTCTTACGCTGACCGATGTTACCGCCTTTGTGTGGACCGTAATGTGAGAACGTGTGGTACATCAAACCAGAACCAGACGTTAACGTCATAAATTCAGTTTGGAAACCAATTAGACCACGTGCAGGCATCATGAAGTCCATACGCACACGGCCTTTGCCGTCTGGAGACATGTCAGTCATTTCTGCTTTACGCAGACCAAGCTGTTCCATGATAGAACCTTGGTGCTCGTCTTGACAGTCAATTGTCACTGTTTCGTACGGTTCTTCTAGCTGACCATCAACATGGCGCAAGATTACTTCTGGACGAGATACTGCAATCTCGTAGCCTTCACGACGCATGTTCTCGATAAGAATACCTAAGTGAAGTTCACCACGACCAGATACACGGAAGCTATCTGGGTTATCTGTTTCTTCAACGCGTAATGCAACGTTGTGCACAAGCTCTGCTTCTAGACGCTCAAGGATATTACGAGAAGTTACGTATTTACCTTCTTGGCCTGAGAATGGTGACGTGTTTACAGAGAAAGTCATTGTTACTGTTGGTTCATCAACAGATAGTGGTGGTAGTGCTTCAACATTATTCTGACAACAGATAGTGTCAGAGATCTTCAGCTCACCAAGACCTGTGATTGCGATGATATCACCCGCCGTTGCTAGCTCAACTTCGTGACGGTCAAGACCTAAGTAACCAAGTACTTGGCCAACTTTACCGTTACGCGTCTTACCATCAGCACCCACGATAGTCACTTGTTGGTTAGGTTTAACTGAACCACGCGTGACACGGCCAACACCGATAACACCAACATATGAGTTGTAATCAAGCTGAGAAATTTGCATCTGGAACGGACCTTCAGGATCCGCGTTAGGCGCTTCAACTTCGTCTACGATAGCTTGGAACATTGGTTCCATGTTGTCAGACGGCTCATCTAGGTCAAGTGTCGCCCAGCCGTTGATTGCTGATGCGTAGATCACTTTAAAGTCTAGCTGTTCGTCAGTTGCACCTAAGTTATCAAATAGATCGAAAACTTGGTCCATTACCCAATCAGGACGAGCGCCCGGCTTGTCAATTTTGTTGATTACAACAATTGGCTTAAGACCCTGAGCAAACGCCTTTTGCGTTACGAAACGCGTTTGTGGCATCGGACCTTCTTGTGCATCAACTAGTAGTAATACTGAGTCAGCCATCGAAAGAACACGTTCTACTTCACCACCAAAATCGGCGTGTCCCGGAGTATCTACGATATTGATACGGTAGTCGTTCCACTTGATTGCGGTATTTTTTGCAAGGATGGTGATACCACGCTCTCTTTCAAGATCGTTTGAGTCCATCACTCGCTCTTCATTACCACCGCGCTGCTGTAGTGTACCTGATTGCTCAAGTAGCTTGTCTACAAGCGTTGTTTTACCGTGGTCTACGTGCGCGATAATCGCGATATTTCTTAACTTTTCGATGCTCATATTATTACTCAGTGAAGTTGGCCCTCAGTGATCCTAGTCGATCTACGCAAAAATGCGCGTTGAGATTGCCCGATTGAGAATTAAAGGTCGCGTATTATCTACTATTAATGTGACAGATGAAAGTTTATCCAACATTTTTTTCAATAATCCTGAGCGGTGCGCGCATAAATCAACACCCAGTGTGGCTTCTGCACGGTCTTATGCAGCTAGAGTCCATTTATGGTCTTTTATCGTCCGATTATGGACTGAACACTTGTAAATGAAATACAAATATTATTAATATCAATAAGGTAAGTTTGGCATAGGCGTTGCTATTTCCCTATAGAGGAGAATAACTATCACAACATACCAATACACAATGTGAGCGGATTTGGAGTAAATATGGTAACGCATTCACTTAAAATGGCCTGGCAAAAACTTCGCTGCCATATCAGTTACACCCTAACAATAACAATTACCCTAGCGCTGACACTCGGTGCGCTAGTGGCAATGTATAACCTAAACTACCAATTGCTCGCAGCTCCGCTCCCATACCCAGATGCAGAACGCTTGGTATTAATGCGTGGCGCGTTAGTAGATGACAATAATGAAGTGAAGCAACGCAATTTTATTCCTCATGCAGGCAGTATAGAGGCGTATGACAAGCAAGCACAATTTTCCGATATCGAAGTGATGGCCATTCAGAATATCAGTATTGATGTTGAACAAAGTTTACCGAGCAGCCCAACATTTAATACTGGCGCGATCACCCCTGAGTTTATGTCGATACTCAATGTACCACTGGCACTGGGACGGTACTTTTCAGTAGATGAAGGGATGGATAGCCAACAACCTGTCGCGATCGTTTCGTACCAAGTGTGGCAACGTTATTTCGGCGGAAATACAAACGTTTTAGACCAAACATTGGTATTTAAGGGGGTGAGTTTCAAAATTGTTGGCGTCACCGACGAGCGATTCATTGAACCGATATTATCCACACCTAACTGGCACACCGATGTATGGATCAGTTATGACTATAATGATTCTCCAACGCCAACATGGCAAAGGAATAATATCCAGACATATCAATTGCTAAAGTTGCATGATGTGCAACATGCACGTCGCGCAAAGCTTTCTCTCGAAAACTGGCTTAATGAACAACTACAACAACAAACCGCAGGCGAGCAAACTTTCGCTAATAGTAAAGTACAACTCGAATTTGTACCGATAAAAACGCGCATTATTGGTGAAGCATCACAAGTGAGTATAATGATGCTACTCGGAAGCACAGTATTACTATTAATCGCATTAAGTAATATTTGTAATTTAGTGCTTTCTCGTGCCGCCGAGCAACAAAAAAGCTTTGCCGTTCAGGCTGCCTTAGGTGCCAAGCCTAATCATCTATTTTTTCACATTACGATAGAGTTGGGGCTGTTATTTATCAGCGCAGCAGCATTATCGCTTTTAATCGCTGAGGGGATCATAGGGCTACTAAAATCAGGGATTGTCGGCCCGCTCGCTCGGTTACAAGAGCTACAACTCGAAGCGCATACTATTGCTTTCGCCTTTACCGTCAGTACCTTATTATGTTTATTACTTTCTTGGATAGTAAGCCGTCAACTTAACTACCGTCATATTATTCAACAGCTGCAAAGCAGTGGTAAAGGCACTGGCGTTCAGATTTCCGCGATGACCCGCACTTTATTAATATCATTCCAATTATTTGTTTGCCTGTCACTGCTCACTATTTGTCTTGGGATATTCCAAACAAGCTGGCAAAACTTGCAGCGTGATACAGGGATACGAGAACACAATACCTATCAAGTAGCACTAAACTTAGGTACTTTGCTACAGCAGATGAGCCGCGAGGAGCGTTCACAACTGCTTTTATCTGCCGTTGACTCGTTAGCAAAGTTACCGCAGGTAACCAAAGTAGGCATTGGCGGCTATCCCCCTTTTTCCTATTGGCTGCCGGGCTTTTCAAATCGTCAAATGCAATTTGAACCGGGTATAGAAAAAAACACGTTTGAATATCAAAGTACAGCTGGTACTTGGCCATACTTTGACACCTTTGGGGCAAAACTTATCGACGGTAGGGCTTTTACTCATGAAGAAGCCATTAATAATGCCCCGTTGTCATTGTCAATCAAACCCTAGCTGCGCAATTACGCCAGCAAGGACAAGTATTGGGCGCTAAACTATATCCCCGAAATGGCCAACAAAGCGTTGAGGTGATTGGTGTTGTAGAGGATATTTATCTTCCCAAACAATCTAATATTGCAAGGGTTTTTATCCCCTCAGTGCCAACTGGTTACCCCTTTGTGTTAATTGAAACTCAAGCACATGCCGCAATTAGTCGAGCGGAAATAAATCAGGCACTCACAGGTATCCACCCGCAAATGCGCGTCTATAACTTTCAGTCCACGACCATGCTTTTAGCTACGCACTTACAGCAAGCTCGTGTCATTAGCATGTTCACTTTGATGCTATCGATATTTGCACTTGCGCTTGCGGCACTTGGTATTTACGGTGTATGTAAGTACAGCGTAGCGTTACGTCGGTTTGAGTTAGGCGTGAGAATGTCAGTTGGTGCAACACCGGTTGCCGTATTTAAACTGGTATTACAAGATAATTTGCGCCCCGTTATTGCAGCAGCGTGCGCTTCTATCTTGGTGTTATTGAGTATTTCGATACTTCAAGACACGCTTGTACCTATTACAATAGATAGCGCTATCCACTGGTTAATTTCACTAGCCACTGTTATCACCTTAGTCACAGGTGTTACGCTACTATCTTCAAGAAATATTATTGCCCGCCCCGCATTAAATGCACTTCGCGGAGGGTAATGTAGTGACTGGGATGATAATAATAAATCAAGGAAGCTTACTGTGAGTGCTAAACCACAAATATTGCTAATAGAAGACAACAGAGAAGTAAGATTAGCTGCGCGATTTGTATTGGAAGATTTAGGTCTAGCCGTCGAAGAAGTCGAAAATCCAGTGCAAGCACTCAGCCTTCTTGAACAGCACCAGCCTAGCTTGATCCTACTCGATATGAACTTTGAGTTAGACTCTACATCGGGGCAAGAGGGACTCAGGTTTCTACGACAGCAACAGCAACTTGGCAATACCACCCCTATTGTCGCTATGACGGCATGGTCACATACTGAGCTTGTAGTTCAAGCCATGCAACTGGGCGCGGCAGATTTTCTCGAAAAGCCATGGAAAAACCAGCGCTTTGAACAAGTTATTAGAGGCCAGTTACAACTCAATAAACTAAAAAATAAAAGCCAATCTTTTCAGCATGCGCTCGCTGGAGATGCTAAACCTGTGTTATGGCGCAGCAAAGCCATGCAACACCTGATGACGCAATTAGAAGTCATGGCTCCCACGGATGCCAATATTCTGTTAACCGGAGAGAATGGAGTTGGCAAAAGCTTAATAGCCCAGTGGATACATCAACACTCGCTGCGTGCAGCGCAGCCATTTATTTCCGTTAACATGGCAACCATCCCTGAGCAACTGTTTGAGAGTGAGCTTTTTGGTCATACCAAAGGCGCATTTACTGACGCCAAATCAGACCGTGCAGGACGGTTTAAATTAGCGGATCTTGGTACCTTATTTTTGGATGAAATCGGCACTCTCCCGCTTGCACAACAAAGTAAGTTGCTGCGGGTGCTAGAGTCTCGAGAATATGAAGCAGTCGGCTCAAGCGTCACTGAAGTCGCTGACGTGAGGCTCATCAGTGCAACGAATGCAAAATTAGAGCAGTTAATCGCTCAAGCAGAATTTCGCCAAGATCTTTTCTACCGCATCAATACCTTTACAATCGAAATCCCCCCCTTGCGAACACGTCCTGAAGACATTGAATTATTAGCGGAGCACTTTATCAAAACCCATGGTCAGCGGTATGGAAAAACACAATGTTGGCTTACACCCACAGCGCTAAATCAGCTAAAACTTTACGATTGGCCAGGTAATACCAGAGAACTTGGGCACTTGCTCGAACGCGCCGTGCTACTAACACAAACGGGTGAAATCGGCCCCGAGCACTTACATATGAGCACGCCTTCACAGCCAAGTGCGAATAATTCCATGTCGCTGCCACTCATCACATTGGAGCAAGCAGAACAACAACTGATTACTCAAGCTTTGACTAATACGGCAGGAAACAAACAACAAGCTGCTGAGTTACTGGGGATCACTAAGCAATCACTCTACCGACGCCTTGAAAAATATGCACTTATTTAAAGAACCCTTGGCGCGCTATTTCGTAGGTAAGTTTTTGCTACTCATCGCCATTGAAATTGCGGGAGTGTGTGTCGTCAGTTGGCAAATGGGGATTCGCATACCTATTTCCATGCCTCTACCTACCTTACTCTTAATCGTTGGCCTGATTGCCTGCCAAGGATTATTACTAAAACAGCTTTACAATCGCTGTAAGCTATCGTTTGAACGCTGTGGTTACCAAGCCGAAGCGTGGCTTAAGCGCGACTTTAGCCTAAAAGCCAAATCGACATTTTCTTCGGGCGTTGTCGCCCAGCTGCACAATCAGCTGAATGCGCTCTCCGATATGCTACAAAGTGAAAAAACCGATGAAGATATGCAATCTTTCCTCGTTGCTGAACTGATCAGTGTGTTAAATACCCCGATGCTTATTTTCGACCAACGTATGCAACTGTGCTTTGGCAATGACGCCTGCTTTCAACTATTTCAAAGGCCATGGCAAACCCTACGATATAGCCACCCAGAGGCGATAGGGTTAACTCCTTCTCCACAGTGGCATTTTATCGATATACAGAACAACAAGCGCTGGCAAGTTAGACACAGCACCTTTACTCAGCAGAGTCAGTCATATCATCTTGTCGTCTGTATCGATATTCAGCAAGCACTGCGCGATCAGGAGCTTCAAGCTTGGCAACGCTTGATCCGAGTGATTAGCCATGAAATAAGAAATTCCCTCACCCCAGTGTCCGCCATACTGGAACGCCTACAAACTCGCGCAAAAGACCCAAGGGATCACGAAGCATTTAATATCGTACTTGAGCGGTGCTTCCATTTGCAGGATTTTATCCATAAGTACAGCCAGCTCAACCAACCAATAAAAGTAGAGATAAAACGTCTGTCGGGGTTAGAAGTAAGCAAAACCGTTCAAGGCCTTTTCACCGATGTAGCGTGGCAAATTGAACTTTCTCCGGTCTACTTCCATGTTGATCCGACCTTATTTAATCAAGTGCTAATCAATATCATCAAGAACGCCATAGAAGCGAGCCCCGCGGGCTCTGTGATTACACTGAAGCTATATACCAAAGACAATATTGCTATCTTGGAGGTGCTTGATGAAGGTACCGGCGTTGCCAACCACGACAACTTATTTGTACCATTTTACTCCACCAAACAAACGGGGGAAGGTATTGGCCTATACCTTAGCCGCTATTTTGTCGAGCAAATGTCTGGCTCCATTAGCCTAACCAATCGTCAGGTTAAACAGGGAGCGATTTGCCAACTCGCCTTTCCTGTGCCACTAAACTGACCCAATATGCTCAGTCCAGTTTTTGAATTCTCACGTCCACTATCGGACCTTTCGGTAAAAAAAAACATTAAATACCAATAAAAACAAAAGGATAAAATTTGGCATATCGTTTGCTCTCATTGGTTAACCGATTAAAGCAAGGTAACTGATGATGGACGTAATAAAACAAAAACAAGCGAAGCCGCTACATAAGCTAGGACTTGTAATCGCAATCCCCCTAGTGCTGATATTCGCTTGGCTTAGCCTTAAGCTATTCTCAACATCGGACGAGTTCAAATTACCAAGACAAGCCATCATTGTTGGACAAGTTAAGCAAGGTGATTTAGATGTTAGCGTTGACGGCTATGGTGTGCTTCGCTCTAATAAACAAAAACTGATCACCACCCAAGATCCTGCCACCGTCTATGAAATATTAGTACGCCCCGGTGGTGAAGTTCAGCCTGATACCATCATTTTGAAGATGCAAGACCCTGATCTCTTGCAGCAATTAGAAAGTGCTGAAATGGAGCTAAACCGTCAACAAGCAAACTTTCGCAGACAAAAACTCGCAAACCAGCGAGAGTTATTAATGGAAGTCGCCACCCTTGCCGAACTTACCAGTGAGCATCAATCGCTAGTCATGCGCCGAGAAGCTCAGCAAACCCTCAGAGACCAAGGAGTTGTTCCCGCCATTGATGTAAAAACCGCAGAGCTTGAAGAGCAGCAGCTGTCAGAAAGAGTACAGCTCCAACAACAACGTATAGAGCAGCTAAAGCTATTACATTCGGAAGATTTAACCATCTCGCAAGAACTGATCAACCAAGCTCAGTCTCTTTTCGCCCGGTTAAAAGAAAGAGAAGCGAAACTAACAGTCCGAGCAGGTACAGAAGGCGTGTTGCAACGGCTCGCAGTTGAACTTGGACAAAGTGTTGTGGCCGGCCAAGAACTTGCTCAAGTTGGCAGTACCAACGACCTTCAAGCGCTGGTCAGAGTATCTCAGTCTAAAGCAGAACAAATTCAGGTAGGTCAATTTGCTATGGTCAATACACGCCGCGAACAAGTGCCAGCAAAAGTCACAAGGATCAGCCCGCAAGTACAAGAGGGCACCATTGAAGTTGAGCTCACTTTTGTCAATGGCGTTCCTGATTCTGCGCGTCCAGAACTTAACGTAGATGCGCAAATTAGTACACATCAGCTGAAGAACGCACTGTATGTTGAGCGTCCAAGTAACACTCAATCACACAGCCAGCAAACGCTCTTTGTGTTAGACAATGACATCGCAACCCCTCAGATAGTGTCATTTGGTATTGATGCAGGCAAATTCTTGCAAATTGAAAGCGGTGTCACCCCAAATCAGCAAATTATACTCTCTGATACAAGTACTTATAAAAACGCTAAACAAGTACGGATCATTCAATAATAAATCATCATTAGGATACGATTATGAAAGAAACTATTTTAACCATGTCAGGGATCACCAAAGTTTTTAGTACCGAAGAAATGGAAACTCATGCATTGCGTGGGATTGACTTGGAAATATATAAGGGTGATTTCGTGTCAATTTGTGGCCCTTCTGGATGTGGTAAATCTACCCTGCTGTCAATTCTTGGTCTGTTAGACATGCCAACAGATGGTAGCTATAAAATTGAAAATCTTGAGGTTAGCCAATTAACTTTAGCGGCGGCTGCACATATTCGAAACGAAAAAATTGGCTTTATCTTTCAGTCATTCAACTTAATTGATGAGCTGACAGTCTACGATAATATCGCGCTGCCATTGCGTTATCGTAAAACCCCGATGAGTAATGCCGATATTGATCACGCAGTAATGAGCTGTCTGACAAAAGTAGATATGGCACACCGCGCAAAACATCGCCCAAACCAGCTTTCAGGTGGTCAACAACAAAGGATTGCTATTGCCCGCGCACTCGTCGGCAACCCCGCATTACTGCTTGTTGACGAACCTACAGGTAACCTTGACTCAAAAAATGGTGATGCCGTTATGGACATGTTGAAAACGCTAAACCTAGAAGGGACGACATTATGTATGGTGACGCACGACCCTAGATATGCCGATATGGCGACACGCAAACTACACCTTCTAGATGGCAAAATACTGGCCCCTCAATCACACGCTAACGCCAACGCAGTCGTTGACACGTTTTAGTCCATGATGGAAACGAGGAAAGTAATATGCTTGTCAAAGACATGAGTGCCAGTCTGTACTCTCTGAGTAAAGTAAAGGTATTTACCATCACGATTATCTCTACGCTAGCACTCACACTAGGTACGCTCGTGGCGATGTTTAATTTAAACTTTACTATTCTCTCTGCGTCGTTGCCTTACCCCAATGCTGAGCAGCTTTACGTTTCAAAAGCAGTGCACTATATCAAGGATAGAGTGGAGTTTGATGATTTCACTCCGATACCTATGCTGCTTGAGCTCTATGAAAATGAAAAAACGCCGGAGTCACAAACCGCCCTATTTGGCTATTCCGAAGAGGTGATTAGAAGTAAAGTTGAAACGCCGCAAGTCAATACTACTTACACAACCCCTGAATTTATGCCGATGCTAGGATTTACTTTTCACTTAGGTCGTGGACCGAGCGCAGACGAAGGCCTTCATTCAATGCAGCCAGTCGCGGTATTGTCCTATCAAGCTTGGCAAAAATATTATGGTCAAGCAGCCGATATCGTCGGTCAATCGATTCAAATAGACCAAGTGAACTTTAAAATCATTGGTGTGCTATCAGAGCAAAATCGCGAACCTGAAATGCTTACTCCGGGTCGTCTGACTGACGTATGGTTACCTTGGGATTATTATTCATTCCAACGCCGCGATGCTCAGCACTGGGGGATCACAGGTCCTAATCGACACGTGTTGATTAAAAAAGCGGGGGCGGTAGACATTCCCACTATCAACCACCAGTTATCCACGCATTACAATAGCCGTTTTAAAACCCAAACAGCCAGCTCTTCTTTTTTTGATGATATGACCATTACGTTGGAGCTGTTACCGCTGCGAGAAAAAATCCACGGTGATAGTGCCAGCAAAACTATTTGGCTACTGTTAGGCGCACTTTGCCTGCTACTCATTGCTTGTGCCAACATTGCTAACCTTATTCTAGCCAGAGCGGTAAATCAGCAACGTGATATGGCTATCAAAGCTGCACTTGGCGCTGGACGCGGCCACTTATCTCGGGGCATATTTATCGAGCTCTTAATCCTCACAAGCTGCGCCGCAATACTTTCCTTCGCGGTGAGTGAATTATGCTACTACTTACTTAGGCTGGTGGCTGCAGATAGCCTACCTGGCGTACTCAACCTCAGCACAAATTTCATCACGGTTGCCTTGTGCTTAATTCTTGCCGTGTTATTGGCATCGCTCGGTGCATGGCTTGTGAGCAAACGCATTAACTTTAAGCAACTCAATAGCCAACTTCAAAGCAGCGGAAAAGGCACCGGGATCCAAATCAAAACAGAAACCCGAAAAGCCTTAATTTTTAGCCAACTATTTCTAGCCAGCCTATTATTACTCGCTTGCTCGCAAACTTTTATCAATGCATGGGGATTACTCAACCAATCACCTAATTTCTCAACCTCTGAACGCTATGAGGTTGAACTCAACCAACTTGTAGAGCAACGTCCAGCCCGTGAACAAAGAGATGCATTTTATGCCGAGCGCAGACAACAATTACTAGATGTTACCGCTGCGCTCAAACAAAACCCACAATTCAAAGCGGTCAGCTTAACTACTGGCACACCGATTGAATTTGGACTCAGTACCTTTCTTGCAACTGATTCAGGATTCCAGACGCAGTATTCAGTGTCTGGTAACATCGTTGATGAATCTTACCTGCCACTGATGGAGATTAGTCTGCTACAAGGCCGCAATTTCACCACTGAAGAAGTGAATAGCCAATCAGCTGTGCTTATTGTTAATCAAGCCTTTGCAGAACAACTTGCGCCACAAGGAGACGCTATAGGTAAACGCTTTTATTGGCTCAATGGCCGTCGTCATGTTCAGTATGAAATCATAGGTATTAGTGAAAATTTAGCCATTCCAGATAAGCCTGATACCGCTCGCATGTGGGCTGTGGACAGACTGTCAGCCTATACACCAGCGTTTATTATTCAAACGCACACAGGGCAGCAGATACTTCCCCAATCCATAAACCAGACCATGGCGCAAATATCTAAACGCTGGCGCGTTGCTGAAATTCAACCTTTGTCTCAACAGCTATCTAACTCGCTCGCAATTCACCAAGTTGCAGGTTGGGCTGCGCTATCTCTGGCAACCATCACCTTACTTATCGCACTAATTGGCATATATGGCGTACTCAATTACGGTGTTTCTATGCGTCGCTATGAACTCGGAGTGCGTATGGCAATTGGTGCGTCGCCAAAAAGTATTGTACTTGGATTACTAGGAGAAAATACTAAAGTTATCTTTACGGCTCTTGGATGTGCGACATTTGCAACCGTTGCAGCGATGGCATGGCTGGCAAACTCGGAGGTCATGTTTAGTGTCTCCCTGCTTGGATTCGTATTACCACTGTCGCTTATCATCGGAATTACCGCTGCAACAACTGTATTAGCCGCCAGCGGGGTTATTACTAAGCCCGCGTTATACTCGCTGAGAAGTAACTAGGGCCTGTTTACCTTTCAATTTTGTTTTTGCAGCAGTTTGATTGGTATTTGTACAAGGCAGAGCCTGCGTAGCATAGTTATTCTATGTGAGTCAGGCGATAACACAGTAGAAATGCTAATCAAGCGCTGCCCTTTGGGTTCACCTGAGTGCGCTTTGTTCATTGTTGCTCAACTTTTGCCTAGATTACTAGGCGGCAAGTCGAGCGTCGCGACCAAAACACACTCAGGAGAACAAAAATCAAACAGCAAAGATCAACAGGCCCTAGCCTGAGCTTCGATAAAGTCAACTCCCTGAAGGCATGGCGTCTCCCTCAAGGCGCCTTGCTTTTTTATTAAAACACGACCCCTGATCCCAGCTATCGCATTAAATTAATTTTTGCTTTGTTGCACTTCATAATCTATACCAATACTCCAAACACTTACTCGAAGATAAAGTGACTATCACAGGGAATCGCTTGCACCAACATTGCGCACCATAATGAAACATTTACGCACCAAGTTAGTGCAACAAGCTAATCCCTAAATTTCCCAAAAGTTAAAAATCAATACTTATCAAAAACTTAAAAACATGGCACAGATCAAGCTTATCTGTGTGCAATTGCAGTACATTGCAGCAAAAAATAACCCAACGAGTCGGAGGACACATGTCACAATCGGTTTTAGATTTTATTAAAGAGCACGACGTAAAATTTGTTGATTTACGTTTCACAGATACAAAAGGTAAAGAACAACACGTATCGATCCCACATCATCAAGCCGATGAAGACTTCTTTGAAGACGGCAAAATGTTTGATGGCTCATCTATCGCTGGTTGGAAAGGCATCAACGAATCTGACATGGTACTTATGCCTGATGCAGAAAGTGCAAAGCTAGACCCATTCGCAGAAGAAACAACGCTTATCGTTCGTTGTGACGTGGTTGAACCAAACACACACCAAGGTTACGAGCGTGACCCACGTTCAGTAGCTAAACGCGCTGAAGAGTTCATGCGTTCAACAGGTATTGCAGACACCGTATTATTTGGTCCAGAGCCAGAGTTCTTCTTGTTTGACGATGTTAAATTTAAAACTGACATGTCTGGCTCTATGTACAAAATCGATGCTGAAGAAGCAGCTTGGAACTCAGACAAGCACTACGAAGGCGGCAACACAGGTCACCGCCCTGGCGTAAAAGGTGGTTACTTCCCAGTAGCACCGGTAGACTCGTCTAATGATTGGCGTGCAGCTACTTGTTTAGTACTTGAAGAAATGGGCCACGTTGTTGAAGCGCACCACCACGAAGTAGCAACTGCTGGTCAAAATGAGATTGCGACTCGCTTTAATACGATGGTGACTAAAGCAGACGAAATCCAAGAGATGAAGTACGTTATCCACAACATGGCTCACCTATACGGTAAGACAGCAACCTTTATGCCTAAGCCAATCGTTGGTGATAATGGTTCAGGCATGCACTGCCACCAATCACTTGCTAAAGACGGCAAGAACATCTTCGCAGGCGACAAGTACGGCGGTCCTGAGCTTCGATAAAGTCAACTCCCTGAAGGCATGGCGTCTCCCTCAAGGCGCCTTGCTTTTTTATTAAAACACGACCCCTGATCCCAGCTATCGCATTAAATTAATTTTTGCTTTGTTGCACTTCATAATCTATACCAATACTCCAAACACTTACTCGAAGATAAAGTGACTATCACAGGGAATCGCTTGCACCAACATTGCGCACCATAATGAAACATTTACGCACCAAGTTAGTGCAACAAGCTAATCCCTAAATTTCCCAAAAGTTAAAAATCAATACTTATCAAAAACTTAAAAACATGGCACAGATCAAGCTTATCTGTGTGCAATTGCAGTACATTGCAGCAAAAAATAACCCAACGAGTCGGAGGACACATGTCACAATCGGTTTTAGATTTTATTAAAGAGCACGACGTAAAATTTGTTGATTTACGTTTCACAGATACAAAAGGTAAAGAACAACACGTATCGATCCCACATCATCAAGCCGATGAAGACTTCTTTGAAGACGGCAAAATGTTTGATGGCTCATCTATCGCTGGTTGGAAAGGCATCAACGAATCTGACATGGTACTTATGCCTGATGCAGAAAGTGCAAAGCTAGACCCATTCGCAGAAGAAACAACGCTTATCGTTCGTTGTGACGTGGTTGAACCAAACACACACCAAGGTTACGAGCGTGACCCACGTTCAGTAGCTAAACGCGCTGAAGAGTTCATGCGTTCAACAGGTATTGCAGACACCGTATTATTTGGTCCAGAGCCAGAGTTCTTCTTGTTTGACGATGTTAAATTTAAAACTGACATGTCTGGCTCTATGTACAAAATCGATGCTGAAGAAGCAGCTTGGAACTCAGACAAGCACTACGAAGGCGGCAACACAGGTCACCGCCCTGGCGTAAAAGGTGGTTACTTCCCAGTAGCACCGGTAGACTCGTCTAATGATTGGCGTGCAGCTACTTGTTTAGTACTTGAAGAAATGGGCCACGTTGTTGAAGCGCACCACCACGAAGTAGCAACTGCTGGTCAAAATGAGATTGCGACTCGCTTTAATACGATGGTGACTAAAGCAGACGAAATCCAAGAGATGAAGTACGTTATCCACAACATGGCTCACCTATACGGTAAGACAGCAACCTTTATGCCTAAGCCAATCGTTGGTGATAATGGTTCAGGCATGCACTGCCACCAATCACTTGCTAAAGACGGCAAGAACATCTTCGCAGGCGACAAGTACGGCGGTCTATCTGAAGAAGCGCTTTACTACATTGGTGGTATCATTAAGCATGCTAAAGCAATCAATGCATTCACTAACCCAGCAACAAACTCTTACAAGCGTCTAGTACCAGGGTTTGAAGCGCCAGTTATGCTTGCATACTCAGCACGTAACCGCTCAGCATCAATCCGTATCCCTGTGATCCCATCAGAGAAAGGCCGTCGTATCGAAGTACGCTTCCCAGATCCTGCGGCTAACCCATACCTAGCTTTCGCAGCCCAGCTGATGGCTGGTCTTGACGGTATCCGCAACAAGATCCACCCTGGTGATGCAATGGATAAAGATTTATACGACCTACCAGCGGAAGAAGCAGCAGAAATCCCAACTGTTGCAGCATCACTTGATGAAGCGCTTGCTTCTCTAGATGCTGACCGTGAGTTCTTAACTCAAGGTGGCGTATTCACTGACGACCTAATCGATGCATATATCACACTTAAGTCGAAAGAAGTTGAAAAATTAAACATGACAACTCACCCAGTTGAGTTCGAAATGTACTACAGCGTTTAATCGCTAACCGACTACTACGCTCAATACTGCCGTATTGAGCTTGTAGAGCCAAAACTCATTATGCGTTTCTGGCACTCTTAATCATATGTGTTCTCAAGCCCGTTGTTACGGGCTTTTTTGATGCAATTCAAAGCTTAAAGAAAGTCGCCTTTATGTTGTCATTATGGGAATTATTCATTTGCAACTCGCAATTCCAACTGCGCTATACTACAGTATGAACAGTAGTTTGCTCTGGAGATTTGTGGTGCGTCAGTGGTTTCTTATAATGTCGGTTAGCATGACGCTAGCCCTAACAAGCATTGATGCTGCAGCAGAGTCCAATCCAAAAATCTATCGCTGGAAAGACAAAAACGGCCATTGGGTCTATTCGGATGTACCGCAACCTGGCTCGAAAGAAGTCAAACTCAATGCCAGCGCCTTAACCATGCCAAGTGTTGATACTAAAATTCTCGAGCAAACGGATACAACACCAACGATTCAATATACAGCTAAAATCACTTCCCCAGCGCATGAGCAAACAATCCGTGATAATAGTGGCAGCGTATATGTGACGGGCACCATTGAGCCTAGATTTACCCAAGGTTTAAGCGTGCAACTCTTTCTCAATGGAACAGCCACAGGGCCAAAGCAAACGAATACTCAGTTTGCTTTGCGTGGCATTGATCGCGGCGAACATTCTGTGGTTATGAAAGTGTTTAATCAAAAAGGTATGTTAGTCGCCCAAAGCGATGCTCATAAGTTCTTTTTGCACCGCAATACCGTGAATAATTAAAGCAATATTGCTTACCTACACTGACTTTCAACCAGTAGTTGCAAACATACTGTGCTCATTTCCTCTGGTATTGAGGAAGCCAAATTCGACATGTCATTGTGTTCAATCCACAACCTTTGCTCACCAACCTGAACTTGATAGTAGACCTCGGCCTTTGTTCGCAATAAATATTTATCTCGCCAGTTAGGTTGGACGACCCGCATCACACCTGTAAGGGTGGCTTTCTCGCCATTCGTAGCTCGATGTACACTCGCAGCTTGAGGAGGAAAGCAGTCACCCTGTTCGGTAACATACTTAGCGCTTTGAAAGTCACACCCGCTCATGCAGAACGTGACAAAAAGGCTCCCCCCACAGACACGAGCTAGATGTATTTTTTGACACAAAGCACTAAGACCTTAAAGTTGGCATGCTTTATTAATAACAAGTTTAGGATACGAGTTCGAAAACCCCTAGTTTCTGAGCTTAGGTAATAATTTACTTCAATGGATGCAAAGCTATGCTATTCTCATTGCACCACATTGGTGCACGGTGAACATATATGGATCAACATAACTCGATTGACTTGGATAAAGTTTGGCAATCTCTCTCAACCGCGATTTTAGTGCTCGATCAAAATTTAATGATCCACTATGCCAATTACAGCAGTAGTGAACTACTGGGACTCAGCACTAAACGGCTTGTTGGACTGGCAATTGATAGTGTGTTTAATCATCATCATATAGACCTGCCACGGCTCTCTAAATACGTGCTACAAGATGGCGTAGACTGCCAGCAACACAGGGTAGACGTGGTATTCGTAGATAATCGTGTTGCGACACTAAGTCTGCATGCCAGACGAGTTTACCTTGCAGAAAAGGCGTATATTTTAGTGGAATGTCGCCGTGTTGATGATGCCCTGCGTTATGACCAAGCATCCAATCAAATGCACCAATTTCAGGCAGCTCGAAACCTCATTCGCGGTCTTGCCCATGAAATAAAAAATCCACTTGGTGGGATCCGCGGTGCGGCGCAATTATTGCAGTACGAAACTGATCAACAAGAACGGGAAGAATGTGCCACGCTCATTATTGAGCAAGCAGATAGATTGCGCGAGTTGGTAGATAGATTACTTGGACCCAATCAGTTACCACAAAAAGAGCCGTGTAATATCCATCAGGCGTTAGAGTCGGTGATAAAGTTAACCACCTTGGAGCGCGATGCCGATATCACCTTGGTAAAAGATTATGATCCCAGTATTCCGGCCATTGTGATAGATCAAGCCAAAATTCAGCAAGTTCTGCTGAATATGCTACGCAATGCTCAACAAGCGCTACAGCATGACGGTACGATCACCATAACAACGCGCATTAAACACCGTCTTCATCATGGTGAGCGACTATTGAAAAAAGCATTACTCATCCGTATCAGCGACAACGGTCCAGGGATCGCCGATGAGGTAAAAGAGACATTGTTCTTTCCGATGATCACGAATAAAGAAGGAGGCTCTGGACTTGGGCTCTCTATCGCGCAAACTTTGGTAGAGCAACACCAAGGATTTATCGAATGCGATAGTTGGCCAGGACACACTGAGTTCAGTATCTACCTTCCCTTTGACAACACCGAAACAGGAAACGTGCAATGAAATCAGTTTGGTTAGTCGATGATGACGCTTCAATCCGATTTGTTTTAGAAAAGGCATTAAAGCGAGCTGAGTTTGAAACCGAGAGCTTCGCCAGTGGTCAAGATGTATTGACCGCGCTTGAATATGAGCAACCCGCGGTGCTGATCTCAGATGTACGTATGCCAGGTATCGATGGCATGGCCTTGTTAGATAAAATTGCAGGGCTCTACCCAAACTTGCCGGTGATCATTATGACCGCGCACTCGGACTTGGACTCTGCGGTCAACGCATTTAAAAAAGGGGCGTTTGAATATCTCGCCAAACCTTTCGACTTAAACGAGGCCGTTTCCCTTGTGCAACGTGCATTTCGTGCAGGCCAGCAAACTAAAAAGCAAAAGCGCCAAAGTGAAAAAGCCAATAGCCCCGACATTATTGGTGAAGCCCCAGCGATGCAGGAAGTGTTCCGCGCCATCGGTAAACTTTCCGCTTCAAGCATGAGTGTATTGATTAACGGCGAATCTGGTACGGGTAAAGAGCTTGTAGCAGGCGCACTGCACAATCACAGCCCGCGCAAAGAGGCTTCTTTTATCGCGCTCAATATGGCCGCCATCCCCAAAGATCTCGTCGAGTCTGAGTTGTTCGGCCATGAAAAAGGCGCTTTTACTGGCGCTGACAGCATGCGCCGTGGCCGCTTTGAGCAAGCCGACGGTGGCACCTTATTTTTAGATGAAATCGGTGATATGCCACTGGACGTACAAACTCGGCTATTGCGCGTACTCGCCGATGGTGAGTTTTATCGGGTTGGTGGACACAACAGCGTGAAGGTCGATGTCCGTATCGTCGCGGCTACCCATCAAGACTTAGAGACACTGGTCAAGCAAGGTAAATTCCGTGAAGACTTATTTCACCGCCTCAATGTCGTCAGGTTAAAACTACCAGCCTTACGTGAACGCCCTGAAGATATCGCCGCCCTGTGCGATCACTTTCTTGCAAAAAGCGCCAAAGAGCTAAAAGCCGAGCCAAAAATCATCTCCAAACATGCTCTGCAAAAAATGCAGGCGTATCATTGGCCTGGCAACGTTAGGCAATTGGAAAACACCTGCCGTTGGTTAACGGTAATGGCCCCGGGTGAACTTGTCACCCCTGCGGATCTGCCCGAAGAGCTAGAAAAGCCACAACAGATTGACGCCTTAGAGCATGGCAATTGGCTGGACGCATTCCAAACTTGGTTAGACTCAGAGTTACGTAAAGGAAAAGACCATATTTGGCCCGATGTACAGGCACAATTAGAAACACGGCTGATCAAATCCGCACTCAACGCCTGCCATGGCCATAAACAAGATGCGGCGTTAAAGATAGGTTGGGGACGCAATACGTTGACCAGAAAGCTAAAAGAGAGAAATATTCAAGATTAGACGACAAGCTGAGTATTATGACTCAGCTTTTCCCCCACTACTCCAGTTCCCAAAATGAATAATATCTGATTGAAAATCACACAAATAACCAGTAGCTTGGACTATGCCGTATCTTGTTACTCGGCATAATACCAATTGAATTAATTCTCTAATCAATTTGAAGGGTGAAATAGCATATTAGCTTCGTTAAAAATTTCTCATTTAGAACAACTAAATAGCAAAATTTTTGCCTTGCTACTAAAGCTATTTTCCCGCTTCAAGATAGATCATTTACTTAATACAACTGGTATAACTTACATTTTGTAAAGGAATCGCTATGAAAATTACATTGAATAAAAAACCACTAAAACACCTATCTAACAGCAAGAAGCTAGCAAATGAGCTTACACCGCAAGCAGCTGGTGGTTATGATGTTACCTCACCACACAATAAAGGCTGTATCAGCTATCAGGGGATGACATGCCCTACTTCGCCGTACGATCCCACTTGCTAGAATGATTTAACTCATGTCGCTTATCGTTATATACCAATCCACATAAATAGTTGGCGACATAATCGAGTAGATTGGTGTAAGCGACAATAAAAAATCATTGCTCTAATCAAAAAAAGTCGCCACTATTTAATAAAGACAATGTACTAACTTATGTAAGCCTGTGAAACTGCTTGAAAATGTCCCACTGTTTAAACAACTAGAGATCATCAATCGCTTAGCGTTTTTTAAAGAGTTTACGCTTGCCGAGCGCCAGGTGTTGCTTGAGTCTTTTGGTCACTTATATCTGGTGCAACAAGAGCGTCATGCTTTCAAACGCTTTGAAAAAGACAATCGCCTGTATATTGTATTAAGCGGTGAGTTTTTGATTTTTAAACAAGATGCGGCCCATGATTTAGGTAAAGTTGGTCCTGGAGAGTTTTTAGGTGAAGGTGCATTTATCACTAACCGAGAACGCAGCACTAGCGCACAAGCGTTAAAAGACAGCATCATATTGGCGATAACCCCAGATGCATTAACACGCTTGCCCAATGTGATCCGGGAAAAAATCAAAGATAAGCTCATTGAAGGTATGAGCCATCGCATTGCTAAGCTCAATGCATTTATTGAAGGGCAAGAAACCTAAATGAGCAGTGGGAGCCGTAGCTCCCACTTTGTATTATGCTAACAACTCACTAAATGCATCAAACAAGCTATCTAGTTCTTCTATGGTGTTGTAATGCATACAACCGATGCGAACAACCCCACCTTTATCCATGACCCCTAGCTGCTCGCAAAGCCCTTGGGCGTAGAAATTACCATCCCATACGCACATGTGCTTCTTACCTAAGAATTCCGACACGGTACGTGGCTCGATGCCATCAAATGTCAAAGCAAACGTTGGTGTACGCTCAGCGAGTCGCTCACGTGACTCGATACCAAAAAGTTTAATCTTTTTAAATTCGGCTAAACGCGTTAAAAAGTGTTGGCTAACTTACATTTTGTAAAGGAATCGCTATGAAAATTACATTGAATAAAAAACCACTAAAACACCTATCTAACAGCAAGAAGCTAGCAAATGAGCTTACACCGCAAGCAGCTGGTGGTTATGATGTTACCTCACCACACAATAAAGGCTGTATCAGCTATCAGGGGATGACATGCCCTACTTCGCCGTACGATCCCACTTGCTAGAATGATTTAACTCATGTCGCTTATCGTTATATACCAATCCACATAAATAGTTGGCGACATAATCGAGTAGATTGGTGTAAGCGACAATAAAAAATCATTGCTCTAATCAAAAAAAGTCGCCACTATTTAATAAAGACAATGTACTAACTTATGTAAGCCTGTGAAACTGCTTGAAAATGTCCCACTGTTTAAACAACTAGAGATCATCAATCGCTTAGCGTTTTTTAAAGAGTTTACGCTTGCCGAGCGCCAGGTGTTGCTTGAGTCTTTTGGTCACTTATATCTGGTGCAACAAGAGCGTCATGCTTTCAAACGCTTTGAAAAAGACAATCGCCTGTATATTGTATTAAGCGGTGAGTTTTTGATTTTTAAACAAGATGCGGCCCATGATTTAGGTAAAGTTGGTCCTGGAGAGTTTTTAGGTGAAGGTGCATTTATCACTAACCGAGAACGCAGCACTAGCGCACAAGCGTTAAAAGACAGCATCATATTGGCGATAACCCCAGATGCATTAACACGCTTGCCCAATGTGATCCGGGAAAAAATCAAAGATAAGCTCATTGAAGGTATGAGCCATCGCATTGCTAAGCTCAATGCATTTATTGAAGGGCAAGAAACCTAAATGAGCAGTGGGAGCCGTAGCTCCCACTTTGTATTATGCTAACAACTCACTAAATGCATCAAACAAGCTATCTAGTTCTTCTATGGTGTTGTAATGCATACAACCGATGCGAACAACCCCACCTTTATCCATGACCCCTAGCTGCTCGCAAAGCCCTTGGGCGTAGAAATTACCATCCCATACGCACATGTGCTTCTTACCTAAGAATTCCGACACGGTACGTGGCTCGATGCCATCAAATGTCAAAGCAAACGTTGGTGTACGCTCAGCGAGTCGCTCACGTGACTCGATACCAAAAAGTTTAATCTTTTTAAATTCGGCTAAACGCGTTAAAAAGTGTTGGCTAAGCTGCATCTCATGCGCTTTTGTGCGTGCAAACGCCTCAACCAGTTTCTCACGGCGTGGTGCATCTACACTCATCTCGCTAAGTGAAGCAATGTAGTCAATCGCCGCAACAACACCCGCTAGTCCTTCGAAACTCTGCGTACCAGTTTCCCAGCGGCCTGGGATAATGTCTTTTGCCGGCTCCACCTTATACGGAGTAAAACCTTCTAAATGCTCACGCTTACCATAAACAATGCCCACATGCGGACCAAAGAACTTATAAGCAGAGCACGCAAGGAAGTCGCAATCCAAACCTTGTACATCGATTAGCTCATGAGGTGCATAATGCACAGCATCAACATATACCAATGCACCAACTTGGTGCGCAAGCTCCACAATGCGTTTGATATCGTTGATTGAGCCCGTTGTATTCGATGCATACGTCACCGCAACTAACTTAGTCTTGGCATTTAGTAGTGATTCAAAATGCGCAAGATCAAGCGTGCAATCGGTTTCATTAATACGCACCGCATGTACCGTCGCACCTTTATCTTCGGCAGCTTGACGCCATGAAGAAACGTTTGAATAGTGATCGGCATTGGTCACAATAACTTCATCACCTGCTTGCCATTCGCGAGATAGCGCACGGCTAAAGCTAAAGGTTAAGCTAGTCATGTTGGCACCAAATACAATTTGATCTGCACTTGGCGCATTGAGTAAGTCCGCAACCGCTTGGCGCGCTTCACTCATCAAACTGACGGTCTTATCGCTCGAGAAAAATGCACCACCTAAGTTAGAGTTAAAATAACCAAGGTAAGCAGACATCGCGCTCAATACGGATTGCGGTACTTGAGAGCCACCCGGACCATCAAGGAAAATTGGCGCGGCTCCACCAATACTTTGCATAAGCGCAGGGAACTGACGACGCACTTGATTTAAATCCATACTACCCTCTTAGGCTGTAAATACGAAGCAGTCTAGGTAACCGACTTGCTCGGCATCTAGCTTGTTCATCGGTGTTGCGTTATGCCACACTTCACGGTCATTCACCAATGCAAATAAACCATCTTTGATTTCCATTTTGAAGCAAGGTTCGGCTTCTTTGTGCTCATATACCAATAGCTCACCACCGGCGATATTTTCGTGAGAAACACCGCAAACACACACATGGTCAAAACCATCTTGGTGCACACCTTCTGGCGCTGGAGGGGTATCGCTTTCAATCGCTAACATGCGAAACTGATGCACTTCTATGCTGGTATCGTCTGCAATTCCTGTCATGGCTTTAAATTCAGCAAGCATATGCTTAAAGCCATCAGTGTTTAACATGTCCAGCTCAAGGTTTTCGTAAACACGCTCAATATTACCTTGGAAAGTATTAATTGAATCGTCTTGAACGAAAGCCTTAGTCGGCTGCAATGTCACTTCACCGCCAGTGAATTTAACCACAGAATAGCGGCGCTTTCTGAATGCACCATCGGCATAAGGGTTATCTGGAAGTTGATTGAAAAAAGGCTTAACTGCGTCGATATGTGACTGCGGTAAAAAGCGTAGTTGTAATAAATTCTGGTTGTTTACTGTTGTCATGATCCTCTCGCCCATTGATGAGAATTTGCCGACAATTCTAATAAAACCAGAGAAAATTACTGTTTAAAAAAACGGGATTTTAATTACCAATACGCAATAAAAACCCAATTATTACCATTTTAGTAGATTACTTATCTAGGTTTAAAATAATGCTTGATAACAACATTTAACTTGAGCGTTTTATGTGCATAAAAAAAGCCAACATACGCTGGCTTTTTTCTTTCAATGTATTCTAGAGCGAGTAATTAAACCGCTTGTTGAATGATCACTGAGTCTGCCTTTTTAGTGTACTGAGGCATCTTGTGGAAGTTCAAGTAACGGTACGTGTCCGCAGCCGTTGCATTGATCTTCTCTGCATACTCTTGATATTCAGCAGGCGTTGGTAGTTTACCAAGAATAGCAGCTACCGCTGCAAGCTCTGCTGATGCAAGGAATACGTTTGCACCTGTACCTAAACGGTTAGGGAAGTTACGAGTCGAGGTAGAAACAACCGTTGCTTTATCAGCAACACGTGCCTGGTTACCCATACATAGTGAACATCCAGGAGTTTCGATACGAGCACCTACACGACCGTAAATACCGTAGTAACCTTCGTCAGTTAACTGATCGCGGTCCATCTTCGTTGGTGGAGCAACCCATAGTTGCGTTGGTAGACGACCACCGAAATTATCCAGTAGTTTACCCGCTGCACGGAAGTGACCGATGTTAGTCATACAAGAACCGATGAATACTTCGTCGATCTTCTCACCTGTTACCGCTGAAAGTAGACGTGCGTCATCAGGGTCATTTGGTGCACAAAGGATTGGCTCTTTGATATCAGCAAGATCAATCTCAATGGTGTGCGCGTATTCTGCATCCGCGTCAGCAGTCATTAGCTCAGGATTCGCTAGCCACTCTTCCATCTTAGTGATACGACGCTCAATGGTACGTACATCACCATAGCCTTCAGAGATCATCCACTTAAGCATAACGATGTTAGAGTTTAGGTACTCTTCGATAGACGCTTGTGAAAGCTTAACAGTACAACCTGCTGCGCTACGCTCTGCAGATGCGTCAGATAGTTCGAACGCCTGCTCAACCGTTAGGTGCTCAACACCTTCGATTTCAAGGATACGACCGGAGAATTCGTTGATCTTACCTTTTTTCTCAACCGTCAATAGACCTTGCTGGATTGCATAGTAAGGGATAGCGTGTACTAGGTCACGTAATGTGATACCCGGCTGCATTTCACCTTTAAAACGAACAAGGATTGACTCAGGCATATCCAACGGCATTACACCTGTTGCGGCTGCGAATGCTACTGCACCTGAACCTGCTGGGAATGAAATACCTAGTGGGAAACGAGTATGCGAGTCACCACCTGTACCTACCGTATCAGGAAGTAGCATACGGTTTAGCCACGAGTGGATAACACCGTCACCAGGGCGTAGCGATACACCGCCACGGTTCATGATGAAATCAGGAAGTGTGTGGTGTGTGTTTACATCGATAGGCTTAGGATAAGCTGAGGTATGACAGAATGACTGCATAGTAAGATCAGCAGAGAAGCCAAGACAAGCAAGGTCTTTAAGCTCATCACGCGTCATTGGACCCGTAGTATCCTGCGAACCTACCGTTGTCATTGTTGGCTCACAGTATTGACCTGGGCGTACACCTGTCATGTTACATGCTTTACCAACCATCTTCTGTGCAAGCGTAAAGCCTTTACCAGAATCAGCCACTAACTTAGGCTTACGGAAGATGTCTTCTGCTTCAAGACCAAGAGACGTACGAGCTTTGTCCGTAAGGCCACGACCGATGATCAGAGGAATACGGCCGCCTGCACGCACTTCATCAAGAATTACGTCTGATTTCAGTGAGAACGTTGAGATAACTTCGTCAGTACCATGACGCTTAACCACACCTTCGTAAGGGAAGATATCGATTTGGTCGCCCATGTTTAGTTCGTCAACTGGAAGCTCAATTGGTAGTGCACCAGAATCTTCCATGGTGTTGAAGAAGATTGGCGCAATCTTGCCACCTAGACACACACCGCCAACGCGCTTGTTTGGTACGAATGGAATGTCATCACCCATGAACCAAAGTACGGAGTTAGTTGCAGATTTACGAGATGAGCCTGTACCAACAACGTCACCTACATACGCTAGCGGTAAACCTTTACCATTAAGCGCTTCAAGTTGTGCAATTGGACCTACCTCACCTGGCTTATCAGGGTTGATACCATCACGCTCGTTTTTAAGCATAGCCAGCGCGTGTAATGGGATATCAGGACGAGACCAAGCATCTGGTGCTGGAGACAAGTCGTCTGTATTTGTTTCGCCAGTTACTTTAAATACAGTCACTGAAATCTTGTCTGCAACGGCAGGCTTCTCAAGGAACCATTCTGCATTTGCCCATGACTCAATCACTTGCTTAGCAAACTCATTGCCCGCTTTTGCTTTTTCTTCTACATCGTAGAATGCGTCAAACATCAGTAGCGTGTGAGACAAACCTTTAGCAACGATTGGCGCGATAGCAGCATCATCTAGAAGGTCTATCATAGGCGCGATGTTGTAACCACCAAGCATAGTGCCAAGTAGTTCAGCTGCATACTCTCTTGAAATGAGCGGTGATTCCGCTTCGCCTTTCGCTACTGCAGCCAAAAAGCCTGCTTTTACATAAGCGGCATCATCTACACCTGGCGGTACACGGTTGATAAATAGATCAACGATGAACTCTTCTTCACCTGCAGGTGGAGTTTTTAGTAATTCGATAAGGTCAGCAGTTTGCTGCGCGTCTAACGGCTTAGGCACGATACCTTGCGCGGCACGCTCTTCTACGTGTTTACGATATTCTTGAAGCACAATATTGCCCTCTTGGTGACGTGGACAGACAAGTAAATGATCTGGCTGCGATTATTGATGCAATCGCCTGAACCATTCCCTTGACCATAAAATATAATGAACAATTATAAGGTCTTTGAGTATAGATGAAAATCTTGCATGCGATACCTCGCCTTATAGTCACTATAAATACAATGAATAAGCATACCGAAACAAGTATATTTTGATGAATATTAGTCAAACGAGAATCATTTTAATTTTGCGAAAAGGTATGCTTGGTGGGATCAAAAAAGGCTCCTGAAGGAGCCTTTTTGCATAAGCTAAGTGAAAATTAACGCTTAACTTTTACTTTCTCTTTAGAAGAAACGTGCGCTTCTACACGACGGTTTTCCGCATGTGCTTTTAGCGTGTTTGCTGGATTTTTTAAACGCTCTTCACCGTAACCAACCGTGGTAATACGCATTGAATCTACACCCATATCAACGAGTTTCTCAGCAACGTTTTTCGCGCGGCGCTCAGAAAGCTTCTGGTTGTAATCCGCATCACCCACAGCTGACGCGTGACCTTCAATCACAACATCTGCATTTTTATGCTCTTTCAGGAACTTAGCAACCGCGTTGATATCATCAACATACTGCTGTGAGAAAGTTGCATCGTCATGCGGGAAGCGGACTAGCAGGCTTACTTTGTCTTCTTTAGTCTCGTACAAAGTACAGCCAGACGCATCAACAGCATCCGTCATTGGTGTGTTAGCACATTTGTCTTCACTATCCACAACACCATCTTTGTCACTGTCTTGCGGAGCTTCTGCAACTACAGGAGCTGGGGCTGGCGCAACCTCTTCCGATTTACCAGCGCTACCGAACGAGTAGTTAAGACCAATCTTACCACCAACATCAGTAAAACCAGCTTCCAAGCCTTGGTAAACTGCCGCTTCTGCATTTACGAACAAGTGATCGGTGAAGTAATGACGAACACCAGCACCTACGTTAGCAAAGGTGTTATCTGAGATCACATCTAGGTTCATCTTTTTGATACCCACCAGACCGTAGAATGGACCACCATCAAAGTGGTACAAACCGTCGATACCGTAACGCTCGGCGTCCAGTGAACCATTGCTGATACCGCCAAGGTCAAAATCCATATCTGCATACTCGATACGACCACTCCAAAACTTGTCAAAGCGGTAGCCAATTTCAGCACCCCAGCCTGTAGAATCTTCTACGTCTAGACCAGCCATATCACGGTGATTCTGCCAATCAGCATCATAGTAATCACCAAACACTCCAAGATATACACCTTCTGTAGGCTCAGTAGTGTTTGCATTTGCATTGGCTGTCACTGCCATCGCAACTAGTAAGCTCAAAGTTTTAATTTTCATCATTCCTTCCCATCTCTGTTAGTTTACGCATTGAGTATCGACTCGGATAGTCTATCAGAAAATGCGTCTACCGATTACGTTGCATAGATAATATTAGCTCGTCTATTAATGTTTACTTAACGTTACATAAGGAATTTTTGCTATTTATGAATTAATTTTGATGACCAAATAGGATTTGATACAGACCTTGTTCCTTTAACAAATCCTTGTGTTCTCCATACTGGGACACTTCACCATCATCTAAAACATAAATTAAGTCGGCTTGTTTTATTGCGCTCAATCGATGTGCAATAATCAAAGTCGTTCTATCAGCCAAAAACGCTTGCAAATTGCGATGAATTTTTGCCTCAGTCTCAATATCAAGTGCCGAGGTTGCTTCATCCAGCACCACCACTTTAGGGTCGGCAACAACCATTCTAGCAATGGCTAACCTTTGCTTCTGTCCTCCGGACAATTTAATTCCATTGCGACCAACTTGCGCATCTAATTTGTCGGCCAGAGCAAGTACGGTATCTGCTAGCTCTGCAACGCTGAGTGCCTGCCACAGTACTTGGTCAGATACCTCTCGTCCCATTGCTAGATTTTCACGGATGCTGGTATTAAAGAGTATCGGCTGCTGCAATACGGTTACTATATTATCTCGCACTGCTTCGTAACCAATTTGCTCTACTGGCGTGTCATTTATATGAATCTCGCCACTTTGCTTTTCATACAATCCCAAAAGCAATTGCACCAAAGTGGATTTACCACCTCCAGACACCGCTACTAACGCTACTTTCTTCCCTGCTGGAATATGCAAAGATACCTGCTTGAGCACGGGTTGCTCTGCAACGTAAGCGAAGTCTATATTGGCAAATTTGATATCAACCTGAGATGAATCAAAGACGGTTTTCGTAGCGGGATATTGTGCTTCTGTCGCAAAATTAAAGACCTGATTTAACCTACTAAGCGCTGCCGAGGCACCATAGTACGCATATTGAATACCAAGAATTTCCTGCACCGGCCCCATCATGAACCAAAGGTAACCAAATACCGCAAATATCTGGCCGACCGTTAAATCAGAAAACACCACCATAAACATAGCGACAGCACGGAAAAACTCGAACCCCACCAAAAACACGGTAAAGCTTAAGCGGTTAACCGCGTCCGTTTTCCATTGTGACTGCACCGCGTAATGTTTGAGATCTTTGGCGGCTACTTTAACCTGTGCAAAGTAGTTACCCTCTCGACGAACAGCTTTTAACTGAGAAATAGCATCTAGCGTCTCGACTAGTGAAGTTTGCAGTGCTTCAAATGCAGCATTCTCTTCCTTTTTCAGCTCTTTAACATGTTTGCCAAACTGCCGAGAAAAATAGATGACCGCCGGATTGAGCAACAGGATCACCAGCCCCAACATCCAATCAATCCAAAGCAAAATCGCCGCAGTGCCAATGATTGTGAGTAAACCGATTAAAAAGCGTGACAAGGTTTGGCTGATAAATTTATCCAAGGTTTCTACATCGGTAATACAACGAGAGCTAATTGCAGCACCACCTTGGCTTTCGTACTCCTTAAGTTGAACTTTAGGTAAATGCGTAAGTAAGCGCTCACGGATTTGATAACTAATGTCTTTGCCAATAATAGTAAACTGGCGTGACTGCATCACCCCTAGCACCAAACTGGCCAAGCGCATGGTTATTACAGCCAACAAAATAACCACGATATAGCCACTGGGGCCATGCCATTGCTCGGGCAATACTGAGTTCATCCAAGCCACTGCTCTGCCTGGTGTATCTAGTAAGACTTCATCTACCAGCAACGGCATCATCAAAGGAATAGGTACACTCACCAACGCGGCAAATAAGGCGATGATATGCGCATTAATAAGTGGCCGTTTGTGCTCAAGGACTTTACGTTTAATTTCTTGCCAAGAAAGCTGCTGTTCTGCCATTTAGGTTCCACAAAAAGTTTGATAGTGGGCCGGTGTAGACGCGCTGGTCCACGATTCAGGATAATCTTTGTAATCATAGGGCGACGTCAACGCGGTTAGCCAACTTTCTAGCGTTTGACTCATGCCTTGCTGATTAAATAGCGCAATCTCAGCCTCCACCAACGCATTACGGGGGATTAGTATCGGGTTAGCTTGACTCATCAGGTTAGCCGCAACGTCATCGGCAGCACGCCTTTGTGCCCATTGTCGCCCCCAGCTCTCCAACTCCGTTGGCACGGATAAAGCTTTGTTTGGATGACCAAGCAAACTATTGGTTAGTGCCGCAAAGGTATTGGTAAAGTCTAGTTCATGCTCCGTCATCAACTTGAGTAAGTCACTAAGGAGCATGTCGTCTGCGTCGCTCCATTCATCAATACCAAGCTTAGCCGCCCACATATCTTTGTACTTGCGATTAAACGATTCAGAAAACTCCGCCAAAATTTGACTAAATGCTTCAATTCCCGCTTGCTCATCTTGCCACAACACCAATAAGGCCTCGGCAAGTCGCGCACAGTTCCAATTCATGATGTTTGGCTGATTACCAAACGCATAGCGGCCTTGGCGGTCGATAGAGCTAAACACGGCGTTAAAATCAAACTTTTCCATCATTGCACAAGGGCCAAAGTCTATCGTTTCACCACTGAGCAAAATATTGTCGGTATTCATCACGCCATGAATAAAGCCAACCCGCATCCACTCCACGACTAAGTCAACCAACTGTTCACACACTTCACGAAACAATTCGAGTACATCCTGTTCGGTTTCAACTTTAAAACCCTCGAATAATTGCTCGCCCAGCAAGTTGAGCAGGCTCCATAGCTCATCTTTATCTTGCTGTGTAGCCAGATATTGCAAGGTACCGATGCGGATATGACTTTTTGCGACACGACACACAATCGCGCCAGGTACTTCACCTTGACGATACACATGGTGTCCAGTGGTTACAACAGCAAGGCATTCCGTAGTTGGAACACCCAAGCCAACCATAGCTTGGCTCATGATGAACTCACGTACCGCAGGCCCTAGCGCACAAAAACCATCACCGCCTCGAGAAAATCGCGTCGCTCCAGAGCCTTTCAAGTGCAGGTCGTATTGACGTCCGTCATCAAGTTTCACCCCTCCAATTAAATGCGCTCGGCCATCACCAAGTAATGGGTTAAATTGCCCAAACTGATGACCACTGTAGGCTAAGCTCGTAGGCTCAATATTGTCTAAAGGGCGTTGACCACTTAACAGCTCAGCAAGCGCTGTGGTGCCGTATTTCTCTAGCTCAAGCTTAACTAGCAACGGCGTATTGGATAGTAGTAATGTGGGCTGATTAAATCTTGCTGGTTGCTCCTTAAAGAGCAGAGCAGAGCCTTGATAGGGCTGAAAAAATACCATGCGGTCACCTCCATTTTACTAGCGAATATTATCACCAACACTCATTGACACAATTTGACTTAACTCTTGTAAGCTAAGCCCGCTATATTGACGCATTTCATTGAAAAATTGCTGCGTCGCTTGCAGTGACTTCTGACTTTGCAAGCCACCGTCGATAATCTCCTCAGCACGCAGTACCGTTTCGACATCTTTACTCAGTAAAAACGTATCTTTACCTAACACACGAAGTGCGTAAGGACCGGTATTCCCGCCGAGTCTCGAGCCATGCTTTTTCAAGTACAGCCACAAACCAACAATATTGTCTTCCGGCCAGTTTGCGACGAATTCACTAAAACGACCATGCTGTTGTTGCACTTCAAAAATCATATGGCAATTGTCAGCGATACTTTTTACCTTTTTAGCATTACGAATGATCCGCTCATCCTGACTACGTTGCTCGTACATTTCAGGAGACATCATTAACAGCTTCTCGATTGAGAATTGCCAAAACACTTCTCTAAAGCCGTCCCATTTATTATCAACCACCGCCCAATAAAACCCGCTTTGGAATATCTTTCGCGTAAATTCTTCTAGCCATTGATCATCACTTAATGCCAATAACGATGCGGTACTCAATGGTTGACTAAGCTTCGCTTTTAGCGCCACCTCAGAACCTTTACGCTCAGCAGCCCTATGATAAATTTTTTCGAATACTTTCATGCTCATGACCGAGTTTGCTTGGTATTGTATATAGGGTAACTTATCTCGCCTAAGCTCGGAATAACAACCTGTTCTCTAACGGTAGTTTTTCCTTACTGCGACCTGAGCCAGCCATTAATGTGAGAGGTTTTGATGAAATCTTAATGAAGGGCTAGGCCTAGCCGCGTTACTGACTGCGGCTAGGTTGATGTTTCATGTATAAAAAAATCTAATTAGGCTAATGCAGGAGTTTGAGTTACAGGGAGTTGGGAGACTTCGGTTAGGCAACCATTTTCCATTTTTAATAACCTGTCAGCCAATGAGAAGTATTTATCATCATGGGAGATCACCAAAATCGTTTTTCCTTTGTTTCTTAGCTCAGGTAGAAGCTCTCGATAAAATACATCTTTAAAGACCGGGTCTTGGTCCGCTGCCCACTCATCAAAGAGATAAAATGGCCTATCCTCAAGGTAAGCAACAACTAAAGCAAGACGTTTTCGCTGGCCTTGTGATAGACGTTGTGTTGTGAAGCGGCCCGATTCAATACTCACTTTATGGTGTAAATTAAGCTTACGAATTAGTTCATTTCCTTTTCGCTCCAGCTGATCGCAAGGCACATTTAACAAACGATCGAATAAGTAGTAATCACCAAACACCGTACTAAAAAGCTGGCGATAAGCATCTAATCCAGCGCCGCTAATCGGCTGGTTATCTACTACGATCTCTCCTTCGTCTGCTTCATACAAACCGCACAGCACTTTAGCGAAGGTTGTTTTGCCACTACCATTGCCACCAACAAGATAAATGAGTTCGCCTTGTTTAAACTCAAGATCTATTGGCTTCAGTGAAAATATATCGTCGCTTTGCTCGTGATAGTAACGGTGACACAGTGCGTGTAATTGGATACTGTTAAACTGCGTAAAAACTTGCACACTATTTCCATCATCACTCATCAACTCATCAGTTAGTGTTTTGATGGTATTCGCTGAGGCTTGCGCGGCGAAAGCTCTGGGTATATTTGCCAGTAAGGTTTCTAATGGCGTTAGCATATAGAGAAATAACAGTGCAAAGCCAGACATAATGCGCTGACTCTCTTCACCAGTTTGCTGAGATAAAAAATATAACGCCCCACCAATGAAGGTAAAAATCAAAAAGCCACCCCAAGAGGAGGCCATATGTAGAATAGAAACCCCCTCAATACGTTCTTTTCTTAAAGCGTTTATCGCCGGATGCAGTACTTCTAACTTAAAAAACGCTCGCTTACTGCGATTCAGTTTAAGCTCTTTGATGCCGTCAGTGATCGCATCAAACTGTTGAAAAAGGCTGTCTTGCATCGCAGCAGCATTCGCTATTTTTTTAAACGCAACATTGTTCGCAAAACTATAGCTCACCGAACCTAAAACCAAGGTCAGTAATGCAAAAAGAAATATTAACCAGTCTAACCAAGCCATATATACGAAAGCACCAAGCACTATCATGGCATTCGTCAATATACCCGGCATACTCATGAAAAACCCTGCTACCTTTAAACTATGCTCAGTTAAGCAAGATTTGATCTTCGCGTCTCCCTGTAACTCTATGTGACTGATTTTTGCTTCTATCGTTTTATCAGCAACGAGTTTTCTTAACTCGGCTTGGCTATGCTCACTCAACTGTTCAGCAACTAATTTAGAAATTAGCTGTACCACGACTCCTGATATTGCCAGCGCCGCAAAAATCCAAAAGAACTCCGTCTGACGCTCGCCTTTGGCATTTATGATTTCGTTAATAAGTGCCACCAGTGAAACACTAATAATGCCGAATATAACGCTGCTCAGCGCAGTGGCCACAAAGCGTTGCCAAGTCTTTTTTATCAGAAAAACTAACACGATTTCTCCCAAGGATGATCAAATCCCTTACAGGACGACTTTGAACTAAAAAAACTCACTTGGATCGCGTCTTATATTAAAAACTCAACAACCTTGACTATGTTGCCAATTCTTAAACCTTACCTGTCACCACCGCTTGATAACTATGCTAGAGGTGTTGCACTTATTTCTGGAGATAAATCCTCTTTTGCTCAGCAAATCAAAAATATAACCCCTTTAAGTGACGCGATCTCTCGCTTTAGTTCAACAAAGGGAGTGACGAATAAAAAGGCGCAGGCCTCAGTTTGGCACATGCACTACACGCTACGTATTATGCCCGCTATTTTATTTACACACAGTGTGTTGGGCCGTGCACTCCCATTGGCTTTAGATAAAGTCGTGATCGACATGGAAAGCTGGCAACTACAGCTGCCTAATCAAGGGAAAGCCGTGGAGTGTCACGATACGGCTACGCACTATGCCGAGTTTATTAACGCGCATTTATCTCCCTTACATGCCTTTTTAAATCAGCAATTTGGGGTTGCTGAGCATGTTTTATCGAGTAATTGTGCTTTTCGTTTGAGGCAGTTTTTTCCAACTATCATTCATTATGTCGGTGAACGCCCTAAGGTAAGCGATGACTATCACACTTTGTCTCAGGCAGTGAAGATCGGGGAACATGTAAACCCTTTCTATACCCCAAAGCTGCAACTCTGTGACGAGCGAGGCCCCTATCAACTGAGGGAGTCATGCTGCCTGTTACATAAAACAAGCGATGGCAAGCTTTGTCGCGACTGCCCAAAGCACCCTCATCACTTTGACGCCCATCAACAACAACGAACTTTGCGCAGGACTGTTTTAACAAACTAGATATAAATCTAAATCTTTATTGTTTACCTTCGTCTTGATTTCAATTAATTCGTTTTCACTGCTGTGATATCAGCTAGGTGTGCTTATGGACTTTAGCCAAGTTATTCAACTCGAACAATATGCAAAAGCCACGCAATTTAACCCGGAGAACAACTGCCTGTTTACAACGGGTACGCATTGCTTAGTTAGCCAAGGGATCAAGAAACGCGTCACTTTACCGATTGGTGATACTAAGGATTTAGTCGCTGCAATTGACTCTCACATGCATAATGAGCCGGACAACACTATCGCCTTTGCCGCTTTGCCATTTTGCAAAACAGAGCACGCGCAAATTATTATTCCAGAGCAAGTTTCTCGTTGGGAAAAAGCGGCATTCAGTGCCTGGTTTGACGCTGAGTTAGCGTCATGCCAAGGCGTACCAAACTCGCTATTAGAAATTACCGATTTACAGCCTCAAGCTCAATTTGAAAACGCTGTTTCTCAAGCCAAAGAGCTATTTGATACTGGGCTACTAAATAAAATTGTTTTGAGTAAACAGACTCAACTGCGCTTTGCAGAACCAATTAATTCCCAAGCCGTACTGCGGAATTTGCTACAACAAAGCCAATCTGGCTACCACTTTTCATTCCCTACAACCGACAACGCAATTTTAATGGGTGTCAGTCCCGAGCTATTACTGCGCAAGCAAGCTGAGAAATTAACCACTAACCCGCTGGCAGGTTCAATTCCAAGGGATACTTGCCCAAAGGAAGAAGCACACCGCCGCAGTGTATTGTTTGCCTCTAAAAAAGATAGATATGAGCATGCCGTTGTCATTGAAGACATTCAGCAAGTATTGACGCCACTTTGCAGTGCACTACATATTCCAGCTCAACCTGAGCTGTTGAGCACCGCCACTATGTGGCATTTATCTACAGTCATTTCAGGGGTCTTAAAAGAATCAGCAACCCATAGCTTGGCAATTGCAAACCAATTACACCCAACCCCCGCACTCTGCGGTAAGCCAACTGCTGATGCTTATCCCAAAATAGCAGAACTAGAACAGCGAAGCAGAGGATTGTTTTCGGGGATCATTGGCTGGTTTGATAAGCACGGTAATGGCGAATGGGTAGTGGTGATCCGCTGCGCAGAATTACGCGATAAGACCGCTAAGTTATTTGCTGGAGCGGGTATTGTCGCTGCATCAGACCCGCGCTCTGAATGGCTAGAAACAGAAGCAAAACTCAATACCATGCTAAACGCACTCGAAACCAAGCAAGCATATTACGCAATGAGAAATACATTCCATGAAGCAAATTGATTTTACTCCTTGGCCAGCTGAATTAGCCGAGCGCTACCGCGAAAAGGGTTATTGGCAAGACCTACCGCTAACTTGTGTTATTAGCGATCAATTAATACGGCATGCAAACAAGCATGCTGTCATTGATGAACATCGGTGCTTAACTTATTTGCAGCTTGATCAATATAGCAATCACTTAGCTGCTTATCTCTCAGCACAAGGGGTTCAACAAGGAGACACAGCACTTATCCAATTGGCTAATCAGGTCGAATTTTATATCAGCTTATTCGCACTTCTCAAGCTTGGCGCAGCCCCAGTGTGCGCACTATTCAGCCATAAACAGACTGAAATTAGAAGTTACTGTGAACAGCTAGCGCCCAAGGTGTTAATCGTTTCTTCAGCACATGAATTGTACCGAGATGAGCAGTTTATATTATCGTTACAAAAAGACTACCCTAGCATACAAGCAACACTGATAGATCACCCAAAAGGTAATAGTCAGCTTAAACAAGCTTACTTGCAACCGCGACCATTTTCAGCGCCAGACTTAGACCCGACTCAGGTAGCATTTTTCCAGCTATCAGGTGGAAGTACTGGCACGCCAAAGTTGATCCCAAGAACTCACAATGACTACTTATATTCCGTGGTGGCAAGTAAAGGCATTTGTGAATTGACGGAGCAACATGTTTATCTTTGTGCTCTGCCAGCCCCACATAACTTCCCGCTTAGCTCTCCGGGCGCCTTGGGTTTTTTTGCTGCGGGTGGCACCGTTGTCTTAGCCCCAGATCCAAGCCCCAGCAGCTGCTTTAGTTTGATTGAAAAATATCAAGTAACACACTCTGCATTGGTTCCTCCAGCTTTGCAGCTATGGTTACAACATGCCCCAAAAAGCCAATATCGCCTAGACAGCCTTGATGTCATTCAAGTGGGTGGCGCTAAATTGAGTTTAACGATTGCACAACAAGTCAAACCTGTTCTTGGCTGCCAATTACAACAAGTTTTTGGCATGGCTGAGGGGCTAGTTAACTACACACGTTACAATGACGACCTATGGCACATTCTCAATACTCAAGGATGTCCAATTAGTGAAGATGATGAAATCAGAGTCGTGGATGAACACGGCAACCCCGTGCCCGATGGTGAAGAGGGGCGATTGTTAACACGAGGACCCTATACGATTCGAGGATACTATCGCTCACCTAAGCACAATCAAACTGCATTTGATGAGCAGGGATTTTATAGCTCTGGAGATTTGGTAAAACGCCTGCCATCAGGACATTTAATCGTTACAGGTCGTGTCAAAGATCAAATCAATCGAGGCGGGGAAAAAATAGCAGCGGAAGAAGTTGAAAACCTGTTACTCAGCCACCCAAATATTCAACAAGCCGCCATTGTTGCAATGCCTGACCCAACCTTGGGAGAAAAAAGTTTCGCTTTCCTGACCGGTATACCGCTGAAACCATTAGCTATTCGCAAATACTTACGTGAACAGGGAATTGCAGATTACAAGGTACCGGATAAGTTTAAGTTTATAGATAACTTACCACTGACTCCAGTGGGTAAAGTCGATAAAAAACAGCTCCGTAGCGAAACCGAAGCACAACAAAAATCCATTCAACTTTAGAGAAGTAAAATGACTATACCTAAATTAAATCACTATTCTTTACCTCGCGCAGCTGAACTTGCGCCAAGTCGAGTGGATTGGCAACTTGACTCGCAACGTACTGCGTTACTTATCCATGATGTGCAACATTACTTCGTCTCTTTTTATGGTGCAGATAATCCGCTAGTACAAGCCATGATAGAAAACATTCAGCGAATTAAAACGTATTGTTACCAACATGATATTCCGGTCTATTATACCGCCCAGCCGATCAAACAAGGTCGCAATGAACGAGGGTTACTGCTAGACATGTGGGGAGCTGGACTACAAGATCCGAGTCAACAACCTATAGTTGATGCATTAGCGCCAACCGAACAGGATATTGTCCTGACAAAGTGGCGATATAGCGCTTTTCAAAAATGCGATTTTGAAGCGCAGCTAAAAGCGCAGCAACGAGATCAACTTTTGATTGTCGGTATTTACGGCCATATTGGTGTGATGACCACAGCTATTGATGCATTTATGCGTGACATACAGCCTTTCGTTGTCGCTGATGCAATTGCAGACTTCACCAAAGACGAGCATATGATGGCTCTACACATCATAGGTCAACGTGCAGGAAAAGTGATCACGACAGCAGAAGTGGTTGGCGAAGCAAGTATTGACCTAACTACGCTCGCGGGACTTAAAGCATTCATTTTGCCTTTGATCGACTGTGAGCCAGATGAGTTTGATGAACACGAAAGCTTAATTGATTACGGTCTAGATTCAGTGCAAGTGATGAACTTGATTTCATTATGGCAACAACAAGGTATTGAAACTAACTTTATTGAGCTAGCACAAGTGCCAACTCTCGCAGCTTGGGTAGAGCTGATTGAATCTCGGATGGCAGAGTAATGGCATTGCCATTAACTGCCTCTCAACACGCGATGTGGCTACTACATACGATTAGTGGTCAAGGCAACTTATTTAACGTCGCAGAGTGCTTAGAGTTTCAAGGTAAAATAGATGCCGAGCAATTTTCCATCGCACTCCAGCATGTCTTTGGGCAAAGTGATTTGCTGCGCAGTAACTTTATCCATAATGATGATTTTATTCCAAGTATAGTAGTTGGACAATCGCTGCCTCTGCTGATCACCGAATATCTTGATCATGATATTGCTTCTCTAGCTGAGTTTATGCCACAACAAGTAGCGCATGAGCTGGCCAAATCTTTTGACTTAAGCTCTGGTTGCTTGATGCGATTTAAATTGGTGCGCACCCCTAGCCAAGATTATTGCTTTATTGTTGCCCATCACATTGTCCTTGATGGCTTTGGCTTTGGTTTATTTCATCAAGCGTTAAGTCGCAGTTATCAGGCTTTAAACACAGGGAAACCTCTGCCAAATTGCCATTTTGCTTCACAGCAACAACTGCTAGATCTGCATGGTGGCGAACTCTACCAAAAGCAACTATCTGAGGCCGCAAGCTCCCTTAATGAATGGCTTGATGAATACCCAGTGGCGCAAAGCTTTAGTGACAGCAAAGCTGCGATTACCGAACCAAATCAACGCTACCATTTCGCGTTAGCTCGAACTCAGTGGCAAACGTTACAATCGGCAGCGAACCAGGTTCAAGCCACCCCCAGTGAAATACTGCTAAGTGTAGTTGCCATAGTGTTAGCGGCTAAGTGCAACAGCCATAAAGTGACATTAGGATTGGTGATGATGAATCGCCAAGCTCCAGTGGAATTTTCATGCCCTACCGTACAAAGCAATGTGTTACCACTGCCGCTAACTTTGCCAACGTCTGGGGGATTGGCAGATGTGGCCAAGTACATCAATAGGCAGATAAAACGTGTGAAGCCATTGCAATGCTATCGTGTTGAGCATTTGAAACGAGATCGCAAACAACAAGGTAAAGCGATTGAAGTTAGCGGCCCGACAGTCAATATTTTGCCCTTCACTAGCCACCCACGCTATGGCGAAGTCAAAAGTCGCAGCCATATTCTTAGTGCAGGAACGACGGACGACTTTATGCTGCAAATCTATTTAAATGGTGATGATCCCGTGCAGTTTGATATTGATTACAATCCAGCAAGGTATTCCCCAGAGCTGGTTGTATCTATTGCAGAAGCAATGCAGGATGCTGCTAATGTCTGGTCGAACACACCGTCTTTGCCTTATCTTTCCGTCATAGAGGAGATGAACAATGTGCTTTGATGACAGCCTCAAGCAAGAGTATCACAACAAAATTGTTTGGGTGACTGGTGCAGGGCAAGGCATAGGACTAAGTGTCGCAAAGCAGTTTGCGCAGCTTGGCGCTCGTGTCATAGGTTTCGATAAGCAGTTTGCAACTACAGAACCGCTATTTAAAGCCATACACTGTGATCTAGCAGACCTCGCAACATTGGAGCATACGCTAGCAACATTAGTGCGACCAGATCTCGCTCCATATAGCTTAATTAATGTTGCGGGCGTACTCGAACTTGGCGCGCTAGAGACATTATCACTTGAGCAGTGGCAACACTGTCAGCATGTTAACGCTGGCGCCGTATTTGTTTTCCTGAAGTCTTGTGCAGCTCATTTCAAACAGCAACGTAGTGGCAGCATAGTGACAGTTAGCTCCAATGCGAGCCATACGCCCCGCCAAAACATGGCAGCCTATTGCGCGTCGAAATCCGCCTCAACCCAATTAACCCTTACAGCAGGGTTAGAATTGGCTGAATATGGCATACGCGCCAATGTGATTGCTCCGGGCTCTACGTTAACGCCAATGCAAACTGGTATGTGGCGAGATAGCTCAGGTGCAGAGCAAGTGATCAAAGGGTTCCCGAGTCAATATAAACTTGGGATCCCACTGCAAAAACTTGCAACACCTGAAGAGATCGCACACTCGGTGCTATTTTATGCCTCATCCCTAAGCTCACATACCACTATGCAAGTGGTCACTATAGATGGTGGTGCGACACTTTAGGTTTACTAATAAGCGTTGCTTCGCGACATAAGTTAAGTAACGCGCCTCCCCATACAACAATGATAAAGCAAGTGACTAACGTCCAAATCGACAAAAACAGCGCAGAACCTGTTGGTAGCACGGGAAACTGACCTGCGACTCCATAGTTCATAAGCGTTTGATAGGCGTAGTAAGCAATACATATCAAAAGGCTTAAACTAAAAACCAAAGAAGCTTTCACGCCTCGTAGATCTTCTTTTCGGCGCAGCTTGAGCTGGCGTTTAACATACATATAGGTGCCGCTAAGCACCAAAAATGAAAGTGCAACCCCAAAGGTGCACCACAATATTTTTACCCATATGCCGGCAAAATTACCAAAATGCAAAGGATCCGCGGTATCAGATAAACGCCAATATATTCCCTGACTAGACGCAGTTTGGCTATATACGACTTCCCCAGTATAAGGATTCACATACGCCTTATTTGCTCTGTCCCTAACCAATACGTCACTGGATTGACCTTCAACATAAAAATACCCTCCGGAATATCTAATCGCTCTAATTTCCAGATCTGGTCTCGCTTCTCTGACTTTTGCAGCAAGCGCCACAACAGAGAGCTGAGGCTTATCTTGTGGTTGCAATTCAGGTAAGGGGTTCACAGCAAAATCACCAACATCAGTAAACGCAGTTTTACCATCAGCCAAGTCCATTCTGACAAACTCAAACAAGTACCACATACTGGTTATCGCAATCACCACTGCTAACCACAAACTCCATACTCCAGCTAATTTGTGTGAGCTTGCAACCTTAGCGCGAGTATCGCCGCTAAGTTTTAATGTAAATAACTTTTTCCACCAGCCTCGATACAAATACAAAGCACTAATCGTGGATACGCATAGCGGAATGGCAAATAGCAAAACCAATTAATAAGACACAATGCTGTCGAACACACCAAAAAAATGCATATGAAAATCTCGGAAAAACCGCTGAATATTCAAAAAGCTCGTTTTTCCTTGTATATTTCCAGTGTATGGATCAACGTAAATATGCTGCCATGGATTATCTGGCAAGCGAACCACAAAATCGTGAGCAAAATACGTTTCTGAACCCGCAAAAGCGATCCCTATTCGTGCGTCTGGATAGGTTTCTTGAACCTTTTCGTAAGCACTCGCTAAACTGACTTGTGGACTACTTTCTGCCGCTCTCACTGTGTCATCGAATAGCCAATCTAATTCGTAAGAAATGGTCGCAAATGCCCCTGTCCAACAGATCACGAACAATAGCAAGCCGAACCAAACACCGCTTAAACTATGCCAACTGAACCATTGTTTTGCTGTCATTCTTTTCTCCTAAAAAGAGCAGTTGGCTAAAAAGCCAACTGCTCTCTCCCTGTTTAAAATCGATAGTCGACCGTTAAGCTCGCACTACGTGGATCGCCTGGAAACAACTGACTATAACTATAGCCACCGGTCCAATGTACTTTGTCGAACACATTGTCAATCACCAAGGAGGTCTTCCAACTGTCCACCTGATAGTACACACCTGCGTTGTAGATCAGATAGCTAGGCAATATTAACCCTGCAGAGGAGGTTGCTCGCTCCCCCACATAGCTTGCCCCGATCCCAAATGCCCAATTATCATCTAACTGGTAACGTGACCATACAGTGGCCATATGTTTAGCTGCGCCCTCTTTGCGTTTGCCCACTTCACTATCATTCAAATCTTTGGTTACTTTCGCTGAGTTATAAGCATAATTGGCAATTACGGAAAGTTGTTCCGTGATTTGACCATTAAGATCGAACTCAAATCCACGCGCTTGCTCGGCACCACGCTGACGATACATATATCGAGCAAAATCGATTTTGGCTGATGCTTCAGCGTCATATAACACGACATTTTCACGGGTTATTTGATAGATAGCTGTGGTTAATTGTAAATCATCGCTAAATAAACGCGCTTTAAAGCCGACCTCATATAATTCGCTATCTTGCGGTTTAAATGGGCCACCTTGTTCAGGATTATTTGAGTATAGAGGAGGAGGCTCAAAGCCCTGCATCCAACTCGCATAAAGGCTCTGAGTATCTGATAGCTTATACACAGCTCCCAATCGCGGTAGCAGTTGGCTATCTTTCGAGGAGCCACCGCCGGTATTATCTAGATCAAAACTTTCTTCACGTAAGCTCGCCAGTACCGACCATTGACCAAATACCATACGGTCTTGAATATAGATCCCTTCACTTTGTAGGTTACCACCAAACACAGGTCGCTGAGTTGCATTGTAGCTATCAGTATCGCGGCGCTTGTATTCAGGATTTAGAATATCGAACTGCATCGCATCGTTGGCTACTCGCTGGCTGGATTCTCTAAATCTATCAATATAGTCATAGCCAATCACCACATTGTGTTCGATATCACCGAGGTAAAAGTTGCCATTTAGATAACTGGACAAGGAGTCTGATTGTGCTTCTGAAGCACGCTCAATGTAGTGTAAATTGACGATAGAGTCTGAATTATCAGCATAATTTCCAATACCGTGCTCGACTAAGTCTTGATCACTATTTTGATGCATATACTGCACAGCTAACCACCAAGCATCGCTAAAACGATAGTCAACTGCTAAGCTGCTGATCAAGCTTTCTGTATCTAGCTTATCCCCTGGCTGTGTTGCCGAAACTTCAATCGGTATCGTGCCCAAACGCTGGCTACCACGGATATTCGGCTGCCCTCGTTCTAAGATCCCTTCACTGTCTGAATACACCAGTTCGAGGTTAAGCTTAAGCGTGTCACTGGGAATAAAAGTGACACTAGGTGACACTAATAGCCCTTTATTAAATGCTTGGTTTCTAAAAGAGTCAGAGTCTTCATAACCCACATTGAGTCGATACAGCACTGACTCCGATGAATTTATTGCACCTGTGGTGTCAAGTGCAACATACTTCTCTTGGTAACTCCCAACTCGAGCACTCAATTCATGACGACTAGTCGCTAATGGCTTTTTAGTTACGGTATTGATTACACCACCTGGGCTGGCATCACCAAAAATAGCTGAGGCAGGGCCTTTAATCACCTCTACTCGCTCAACATGTGCAATGGCGGTTTGTGACCAAAAGTCATTATAAGTTCGCATACCATTGAGGCGGCGATCATCTTGACTGCGAAAGCCTCGGATGGTGATGTCGTTATACACTGAAAATTCGCTCGCTCCGCTGACAAAAGGCGTCACGTCGTTTAGCCGCATCAATCCTTGTTGCTTGATTAATTCTTTTGTCACGGCGCTAATTGACTGCGGAAGGTCTAAAATATCAGCAGCCGTTTTTGTCGCTGAATACGTGTAGGTGGCAAAGTTTTTTTCCGAGTCCCGCCCCAACACTTCTATCACTTCAATGTCTTCATTTGCCAGTGATTGCTCAGCAGACCAAGCTGGTGCTGCGATACAACTGACTAGTATAAGCACTCGCTTACCTACAAAATGCATGGTAATAATCTCCCTTTTATATTAACCACGGGTTAATTACCTGCAATAGTAACGAAAACAGTTATCATTTACAATTTGATTTTATTCAACACTCATTACTTTTTGTACAGTTTCAATAACACTGGGATGCGAGATAATCTGCATATGATCAGCATCAACATAATCCGAGTGTTGAATATCCAGACGCTGACAAAATCGTTTTGCAACTCCTACATCACGCTCGTTACTCCACACAGTGTAATAGTCAACACCATCACCTTGCCGATAGTTAAGAGCATGACGACCAGCACAGCGCAATAAATAAGTCTGCTCTAAGGTTTGCACTATTTCGGTGGTAGGCATAGCTGCAACACTTTCTTCAAGCACATCAATATGCTCTAGAAGAAAACGCGTGATATCGTCAGCTCTTTCTGCCACTGAACCTCCATCAGACCAAGGAAACTGAGCAACCGCTTGATAAAACTCAGCTTCAGAGTTTGGAGCAGCGATGCTCTCCGAGAGCCTTGTTAAAATATAATCACGCCAACTTTCTGGTTGGGCATTGGTTGGTTCGAACGGGTCCCAACTATCAATTAACAGCATACTGTTTACGCGTGTATTTCTCCCTGTTAGCGCTTCAACCAACTGTAATGCTATCGCTCCTCCCAAAGACCAGCCAAGTACATAAATGTTCTGATACTGGCTAAGATCTCCGAGCTGATCCGCATAGCGATGCGCCAAAGTACTAAAATCATCTTGTTGTGATAACGCAAGATCAGGGGTAATGCCGATACAGCGAATATATTCAGGCAACGCCATAGCAAGCGGTCTGTATGACATAGTAAAACCGCGACCGTCATGAAGACATATCAGCAAATCGCGATATGACTTCGATGATGCAGATTCAGGTAAAATGTCACAAATATTAGATTGTTTGGAAAGCGCAATTTGCTGAGCCAAATCACGCAAGTTATCTGCTTGCCAAATAGCTTGTGCGAGTAAAGGCTCTGGTCGAGCTAATTTTTGCCATTGATGCACCATACGTAACGCATGAATGGAGTTTCCACCCAACGCAAAGAAGTTATCTTCTCGATATACTTGGTTAACCTGCAGCACTTGCTGCCATACTCTAGCTAGCGCTTGTTCCAGATGACCTTGAGGTTGCGTTCCCTGACGACTTTCCTGCAACGGTTTGGGTAACGCTTTTCTATCCACCTTGCCACTGTGATTAAGCGGTAACGCTTCTAACAAGATGATTTGTTCTGGCACCATATAACTGGGTAACAAATCACTGACAGCTGCTGTTATTTGGCCGCGACTTAACGTCTGCGTGCAAACATAAGCAACAAGTCGTTTATCATTATCATCACCATGCGCGACCACTACCGCTTGATTGACTCCTTCCACCCTTAACAACTGGCTTTCAATTTCCCCCGTTTCTATACGGTGTCCACGGATCTTCACTTGATGATCTGTCCGCCCCAGAAAGCGCAGCTCGTTGTGTTCGTTACGCTCAACCAAATCTCCCGTGCGATAGAGTCGCTCGCCGACACTGGAAAAAGGATTTGCAATAAATAGCTGTGCAGTCAACGCTGGTTGCTCCATGTAACCTCGCGCTAACCCTGCACCACCAATGTAAAGCTCTCCGGCAACTCCCGCTGGGCACACATTCAGATAGCTATCTAAAACATATAACTGTGTATTACGAATTGGGAAACCAAGATGAATATTATCCTGTACCCGATGGCATGAAGACCATACCGTGGTTTCAGTAGGGCCATACATGTTATAAAGCACAACTTGCTTGGCTTTTAATGCTTGAGCCAACACAGGAGGTAATGCTTCTCCACCGCATAACCCAACGACAGGATGTAAAAGCAGTGCTTTAGCCAGTAGCCCCTGCCATCCCGCAGGAGTGGCTTGAATATGACTAACTCCCTCCAAGTCACATGCTTTCAAACTGAATACAGAATCTGCAATCCTAACTTGTGCACCGCAAACCAATGGCAGATATAACTCTAAGCCCGAAATATCAAAACCAAGCGCAGTTAAAGCCAACCATTTTGAATCTTGAGTGAGCGAAAATTGGGATTTCATTGCTAAGATAAAATTAACCAGATTGCCGTGGGTAATTGCGACCCCCTTCGGCTGTCCTGTGGAGCCTGAGGTGTATAAAATATAAGCAACCTGCTGGGCACAGACCGGCGGTGACGTCTTATGGTCTTGATATCGTGTTCGATTCACTTTTGCAATCGACCAAACCGGTAATCCACTTGGGTTAAATATATCTTCTAAGTTGGTCACGATAGCCCTTGCAGCACTCGATGCAAAGATTAATTGTTGCCGCTGATGAGGCATATTGGGATCTACGGGGACATAGACCACACCTGCCTGCATACATCCGAGCAGTGCAACAACCATATCTACTTGGCGCGAGACGACCACCGCCACTCTATCCTCGGATTGCACGCCTTGTTCGATAAGGAAGTTTGCAAAGTTGTCACTTAGTTGCAGTAACGTTTCGTAATTCAGCTTGGCACCGCTGTCATCTTGCAATGCAATTGCAGCCAAAGGGATCTGTTGCTGTTTAATCAATTCGACGACTGTAGCCACTTCGTTAGTTTGTCGTGATGCACACAATGTAGCGTCTGGTTGATAGACAACTATGTCATTAATGGCCGTTTCAGGCTTGCTGATCAATGCATCCAGTAAGTTCAGGTAACAGGTTAAGAGCTGATCTAATAAAGCCGCGCGATACATAGCACCATCAGCTTCGAAGTAAAGCTCGATATTCCCATCTTGCACGCTCACGTCCAATGATAATTCAAACTTAGCAACCTGACTCTCAACATTTATTGGGCGTAGTGCCAGCGCCATGTCATTGCTTGGAACAGTGTCACTTTGTAAGTAATTAAACAGAACTTGAAAGTGCGGATGCCTATCCGCTAATACAGGCCAATCTAATTGCTCTGCAAGCCACTCAAACGGAACTTGATCTTCGTTTATCAGCCTTAGGGTATGGCGCTGGTTTTGGTTGACGGCATCGGTGAATGTCACTCCCTCACGAACTTCATTTTTATAGAGCTGCGTATTCATAAAGCAACCCACTACATCAGCGAGTTCAGGCAGATTTCGAGCAGCGGTTGGCGAACCAATCAAAAAGTCTTGCGTGCTGCTAAAACGGCTTAATGTTGCTTGCAATAAAGTCATAAAAACGGCCGCTGAAGTACAGCCATGACGCTGACAAAAAGCGTTAACCTGCTGGACTTGCTGCTCAGATAGCCGGTGACTGAGCATTACAGGGAAAGAGGAAAGCGTTGTCGTTGATTCCTTGCTCGGCAAGTTGATTGGCTGAGGCTGCTGTTTAATGTACTCCCGCCAATAAGTCAGCGTTTCATTGGCACTGTCATGAGCAAGGTATTCACTTTGCCACGTTGCATAATCTAAGTAGCGGCAACTTGGTTTGACCAATGCTTTTCCCTGATATGCGGCTAATAAATCTTTTAATATCAGTATTTTTGACCAAGCATCACTGACAATATGGTGATTCCGTAGTAATAAATACCCACCCTGTGCAGTATTCACCCAAGCGGCTTTTAAAAGTGGTACCTGACTTAAATTAAACGGCACATTACACCATGACTTCACCGCAGCTTGTTCAAGGAGTGATTGGCTATCTAATATCGAGTCTATATCAATAATGGTGAGCGGCACCTTACATGCAGAGGCAACGACCTGAGTTGCAGTGCCATCGAACTGATAAAAGGTACGAAAGATCTCATGGCATTCGACTAGTGCGTCCAATGCTGATTGCAACCGAGTAAGATCTAATGCAATAGGCGCATGATATGTACGTAATACGTCGTAAGCATTACTTTGTGGGTCTATTTGCTGGAGCAGCCATAAGCGTTTTTGTTGCAATGAAAGTACACCCGAAACCCTCTCTGTTGCAACAACCCCTGTCACTTCATCCTCTACTTCAGGTTCATTCCATAACTGCGCCAACAGGTCCAAATCAAGTCCATCTACCAATTCATCCGCTAACTCATTATTTGACATACACATACTCATAAAAATAAAAGTGGGAGCCGCTGGCTCCCACTTCATAGTCTAAAGATCATCGAAAGCTACGCCTTCACTTTGATATTTATGTGGCTTTCAGACCCATTTTTTCACGCAATGCTGCTTGCTGCTCAGGGGTCAGCGTTGCCAGTTTAATTTGCGTCAATGCTAATTTCTCCAATCTAGACGGATCGCCACTTAAGTTATTTAGTGCTTGCGCCAAAGATTGAATACTTGGATTGTCAAAGACCACACCAGGCTCAACGTTGAGTAATAGTAATTTCTTAATCCGCGTCGCAAATTTGATGGCTGATAGCGAATGACCACCCAAATCAAAGAAGCTCGCATCACAACTGACTCGTTCCACTTCTAAAATCTTCGCCAGTGTTGACGCCAGCAAGGTTTCCAACTGACTATTCGGGGCTACATAGGTAGACAATGTAAGATCAGCAATCTTAGGTAGACCTTGGCGGTCCACTTTACCATTAGCCAGTAAAGGCAGCTCAGCTATGCTGACAAAGAATGCCGGTACCATTGCATCAGGCAACACGTCACGTAGTTGCGTTTGCAGCGCCAAATTGTCTTGTCCTGTAAGCAGCTCTGCCGGGGTAGTTTGTTTGTCCAGATACTGAGTAAGAAAGGCAACCAATACAGCCTCGTTGCCATAATGTTGTACAGCAACAAAGCAATCGATACTTGCCAAGTGCTGAGAAATTGACTGTGCCACCTCGTTAGGTTCCACCCTGAATCCACGGATCTGAACTTGGTCATCTTTACGACCAGATAAGCTAATGGAGCCATCCGGTAGATAACGAGCGAGATCTCCAGTTCGATAGACTCGCTCAGCCCATTGGCTGTTACTTACAAACGCATCGTCGGACCCCACGTTAATGTAGCCGGGAGACAATTGCTGACCAGCGATACAAAGCTCACCCTGCTCACCAGTAGCACACAGTGCATCTTGGGAGTCTAAGATAAAAATTTGAGTACCAGAGAAAACATGACTTAATCTAGGTACCGCAGCATCAAAGCGCACATTATTTTCGTATTGGTGTGACATCACACCGACCGTCGTTTCAGTTGGGCCGTAGTGATTAAATACCTGTGCCTGTGGGGCAAGCTTATGCACTTTTTGGATCAACGTAGGTTTTGCCGCTTCCCCACCAAGGATCAATTTACTTGGAAGACGCGCCGGTACGACTTCTAGTAACGCTTGCAAGTGAGAAGGTACTATTTTTACGCAATCAACGTCTTGCTCTGCCACAAAGCGACCAAATGCCTCACCATCAAGCATTTCTTGCTCATTCGCTACAACTAAACTTGCACCGTTGTAAAACGCATTAAACAATGTTGTATTGCCAATATCAGCCGCTACGGTCGACGTTAAGCCAAAGCGTTGATTCTCTTGTAAGCCTAAAGCATGGGATGAGGCCGCACAGTACTGCGCAAGTTGTCGGTGTGCAATCGCCACGCCTTTTGGTACCCCCGTCGAACCCGACGTAAATAGCACATAGGCGGTGTTATCCAAGCTTATTTCTGGCAAGACACCCGCATCAAGCTCAAGTTGTTGCGCATCAAGTAGTAACTGCTCAATATTTTGCTCATGGATATGAATTGTGGCACTGGCAGCTTCTAGTACACGCTGCTTACGCGCTTCTGGCCAACTCGGGTCGATAGGGCAATATGCTGCACCAGCTCGCATCACGGCCAACAGCGTAACGACCTGCTGCCAACCTCTAGGCAGTGATAACAGCACAATATCACCCTGCTTTATACTTTGAGCTTGTAATGTTTGAGCCAATTTATTAACTAAAGTCACGAGCTGGTTATAGCTCAGAGCATGCGCGCCATCGACCAAAGCCACATGCTCACTGTTAGCATCAGCAAAATAATCGAGCTGTTCAAAGATATGAGAGGCTGTTACCCCTTTATCGGCATTCAATTCAACAAAACGCTGCTGCTCCAATGGCGTAACTAATGAAATTTCACTCACTGGAGTCGCCAACTTTTGCGGTGCCTGAGCGAGTAAATACACAAATTGCTCCAGTAACAAGGTAGCAGCTTGATGAGAATACGCAGCACTATTAAATTGCAACCTAACGCGGTCATCAGCAATGGTTAAACTCAACTCAGCATTATCAGCCGTCACTGCTGTGGCTTCAACACTCGCAAGTGTAGAAGCGAACTGAGTCATCATGCTACTTGTTGCTAAGCCCTCAGGACTTTCAAAACATTCAGCCCACTCATTATGTTGTTCTAGCGTGAAAGCAAACTGACCTATCCATTCTTTCAGTACTTGCATCGCAGCTGCAGGTACTTGAACGGGTAGTGCTTGGGTATAAACCCCGAGCGCATCAGCCAGGTCTTCACTCATTCTGCGAGGATCATAGCCAATACTAGTAATAAAGCTTTGCCCCGAAATACGTGCTAATAACAACCACCAAAGTGACAAATAAACACTTTCGGCTTCGACTTCTAACTGTTGTGCCAGCGCTGTAATGCCGTCAGCAACCGCTTGTGGTAAGTCATCATCAACGCATTGCAAACTTTGTAATGTACCTTGCTCAGGGGCCTTATGATAAGGCAACGCGAAGTGATCTTTTGCCGTGCTAAGTTGACTAATATATTGCTGCCAATAGGCTTTACCCTGAAGTGATTCTTCACTGCTGGTCAGCTCTTCAAGCCAAGCGAGAAAATCTGGATATTGAACACTTTCCTCACGCTCAACGTTCTGCGCTAGCAATCGTTGCGCAATGTTTTCAGTACTCACAAGATCAACACATAGCGCATGCGTGCGCACCAAAAGGTAAACCTCGTCTTGATGAGCGACTCTTATTACTTGTAGATTCTGACCCGATGCCGGGTTTAACGACAGCGGATATAAACTATCTAATGTTGCTAAGTTGATGCTGGTGCTCGATTCTAGCGTCACTGACTCAACCACTGGTTTGGCGACCTCTTGAGGTAACTGCCTTAACCCACGAAAGCCTGGGACTTCGGTAAATGCAAAACTTAGTACAATATTGTCATCGATTACTTCGTTTAATCTTGCCTGTAGCTGCTCAGCGCTATACTGAAAATCCAGCCGTAAGAGCGTACTATTAAAAGCCAGTGGCTCTAATGAATTACCTTGGTTTTGCTGCTGTGCACTAAGTGAAATACCTTGTGGATAAGCAGAAATATATTCTTGGATCATAAGATACACTACCTTTTACTTTACGTTATTTGCGTGTTGTAACTCTTGTTGCGTATAGATGTCCCCCATCGCAACAACGATTTTTCGTGGACCCTCGAATGGATCTCTTGCGTGTGCAGCAAGCATATTATCTAGCATCACGACATCTCCTTGCTGCCAGTCAAAGCGAACGGCACAGGTTTCGTATGCGGCACCAATAATCGCCATTTCTTCCTCACTAATCGCGCTTCCATCGCCAAAGTAGACATGCCTAGGTAATCTTTGCTCACCCACCAGTTCAATTAGACTTTCTTTAACCTCTGGCTCCAAACAGGCGATATGATGTAATTGAACTTGGTTAAAGAACGACCTTTCTTTCGTAAGCGGATGGACTATTACCCCATGGGTTTTAGTTTTGGTTTGTAAGCCATCGTTTTCTAACCAGCTGTATTCAATACCTGCTGCGCGGAGTCGCTCTTCCACCTCAATTTTGCTATCGGTCTTATAGAAGTGTTGCCAACTTACATCCACACTTTTGTGGAAATTGCGAGGATAGAGCAGGCCTTTTTCTTCAATTTTCTTAACCAACTCACTTGGCAACACAGATAACATGCGACGACAATCGACAATCGGGGTTGTACCGCCAACAGGTGAAGGTAGTTCACAAAAAAACCACTGTTTACGAGGCCACTGCTCTAAGTGAGAGCTCTCGTTGTGATAAAGGATCATTTTGTTTTCAGGGTAGGGAGTCGATTTATACGTCTTCTTGCCGCCCTCTTTTTTGGGCAGATCACCATAGTTACCATAAAGCCCAGGTTGGATCGCACTGGCAAATTGCTCAAAGTCCTGCGGTGTTTTTAGGCCAAAACCACGGAAGACCAACCCTGAATATTTCAGCAAGTTAGTTTCTATAAAATCTCGATTTGCTTCAGCCCAAATGTACGGGTCTAAATCTTTACTGGTTGGTTGGATCACCGCAGGAAACCCTTCGGCTCCTGGGAAAAATGTCGTAGAAGTTGCAGCCTGAGTAGCGCTAGCTGCGGGTTTTACCCCTTTTTTAAGTGATGAAAATTTACCTTTTCGCACAGTGGACGTCATCGTTTTCTCCTGTCATAGACTCATACCAATCCGCGGTAATGAACTATCGGACCTCCAATAGAACATCGCCCTGCCACCTTGAGTTGGTCTGCTTAGCGATATGACGTAAGGCAAATTATTTTCTTTACTACAAAGTAGAAGATTTACTTGATTTGAATCAAAAATGAGGTGCATCTCGCACCTCATTTTTATACAGATAGTTAAACCGGTTATGATCTGGAGTTCGCTACTTCTTTAACTTTGCAAACTTCGTTGATTTAAACTTATTCTGACTCGCTTGTTTGCTAATTTGCGGTCTGAACGTCGCTAAGCTTAGTGCGGGCTGTTGCACTAACTGCCCAAGCAACGCTAGCCATCTATCCAGTGCAACTTGCATTTTATCTCGTCGATATAGTCCGCTCTTGTAATAACAACGGCCTTGATAAGCGCTCTTTTGAGCATCAATAAAGATTGCTGAGTCAAACTTGCTCGATGTATCTGTAGAGGAGAGCCCTTCCATATTGAGCCCTTCAATTGGCCAATCCGGCTTTGGCGTATTTTGCATTACAAAAAGCTGTTGGAATAATGGCGACAACCCCGCAGTTCTTTGTACGCCTACCTCATTAATCACGCCGTCTAAGGTAAACAACTGATTGCTTTGTACATCGAGTAAGGTGTGTTGAACATGCGCACACAGCTCAGCAAAGCCCATAGCGCCAGTAAGGCGGATACGCAATGGAAGTACCCTAATAAAATATCCGATCAAAGGTTCTAGGTCGGCATGTTCTCGTCCCGACAGATCAGTGCCTAGCACTAAATCTTGCTGCCCAGTTATTTCATATAACCATGCAGCATAACTTGCCAGCAGTACACTAAAGACAGAACACTGCTGATGTTGCGCTAACTGCTCGATGGCTTGGCGCACCTCGGCCACGATGGTAAAGTCGATAACTTCACCTTTTGTATCACTATTTTCAGGACGCGGTGAATGCAGAGGGATCAGGGTTTGCATAGGTGCATCGGCCAATTGAGTTCGCCAATATTGAGCAACCTCGCGCGCCTCATCACTTGCCAAGCGCAGCTGCTGCCACTTAGCATAATCACTATATTGAACTTGCAGCGCAGGTAAAACGGTTTCGCGTTTCTCAACCTGTGCCAAATAAAACTCACCAACCTGCTGCACCAGGTTGCCCATAGACCACCCATCACTGACGATGTGATGCATGTTAATGGTTAACTGATAGTGTTTATCCGCAATTTCGACCAGCAACACTCGTAGTAAAACATCTTGTGCTAAATCAAACGGTGTACGCTCGAAGTGTTGACGCAACTCGGTCGCCTCTTGCGTATTTTGCTCTAAGCCATCAGTCAGTTTCACGAACTGCCAATTCAGTTCATTTTCCTCACTGTAAAGCGCAACCACATCGCCTTCTTGCTCAATAAAGCGATAACTGAACGTACGATGCCACGCCAGTAACTGAGTAAATGCTTGCTGCAGGCTTACCACATCAAGCTCACCAAAGAGATTCACACTCGTAGTGATGTTATAAGCCGCTTTATCTTTTTCTTCACTTAATTTGTCCGTGATCCAGAGACTACGCTGCTCCGCCGATACGGGCACTTGCTGCTCAAAAGGCAGTGCTTGTAGTACAATCGCTTCAGCCTCCCTATTCGCTTGATGCTGCTCAGCGATATATTGTGCCAACGCAGTAAATTCACTGTGTTCAAAGATTTCCCTGACCCCTAGATTCAACCCAAATGTTTGATTGATTTGCGAGGTCAACCTCATAGCTAGAATAGAATCCCCACCCGCATGGAAAAACTGGCTATGGGATGATGCTTCAACGCCTAATAACGCCTGCCAAATCGCCGCCAGTTGCTTTTCGTGAGTGTTCATTGCATGGCTTTCAGTTTGGCTTGCTTGCCGTGAGGGCTGAGGTAACGCTTTTACATCTATTTTTCCGTTTATAGTCAACGGAAATTGGGCCAATGCAAACCAATAAGCCGGTTGCATATAATCAGGTAACCTCTGTTGAGCTTGTGTTTGCAGCGCATTGAGATCCAGATCTTCTCCTATCACATAAGCAACTAGCTGTGCCCCTTGCTGAGTTTCTTGCAGACGGACCAGTGCACTATTTACGCTAGGCATTGCCGTGATTTGCTTTTCGATTTCAGCCAATTCAATTCGATAACCGCGTACTTTAACTTGTTGATCCGCACGCCCGTGATAAACAAGTTCGCCTTGCTTGCCCCAACGCACCAGATCACCTGTACGATATAAACGCTCGCCTTTATCGCTAAATGGGTTTGCGATAAAGCGCTCTGCGGTTAAATCCGCTCTAGCAAAATAACCTTGTGCCAACGTACCTGCAATGTACAACTCACCAATTCCACCTTGCGGCGTAAGGTTAAGCTCTTCACTCAACACGTAGGCATGACGCTCGCCAACGACTGAACCAATCGGCACATAAACACTGTCGAGCAATGAAGTGTTATCGTCTTGCCAAATGGTTGGCGTGATCACTGTTTCTGTTGGCCCATAAGCATTGATAAATTGTGTGTGAGGTGCACGCTGGCGCCATTGAAGTAGTTCTTGCACTGGCCAAGCCTCACCACCCACAATGCACAAGCGAACCGCATCAAGATGCGGCAAGTGCTGTAAATAGCCGCGTGGTAAGTCAACGATATTGATCTGCTTGGCTGTGATGAGTTCGCTACACTGCTCTGGTAATAGCGTTTTACCATTCACCATAGTGAGTTGGGCACCCGTTAACAGCGGCACAAAAACCTGCTCAAGCCCTGCATCAAAGCCCAATGAAGCAAATGCCAAAGCATGATCGGCGGCCTTATATTGGTAAGCATCGGCGATTGCCAAACAATGGCTCAATAGTGCAGCTCGTGTGACCGCAACCCCTTTTGGTTTGCCAGTAGAGCCAGAGGTAAACACCAGGTATGCCAATTGCTGTGGATGCTGTATAGATACTTCTCGCTTAGCGTGGCTCGCTAAGTTTATGATACTGCTGAGAGAAATTTGCTCAACAGCACAGTGCTCAAGCCCTTTCCCTTGATATAGCACCAATCGCGGTTCACTCACTGCAAGGATATCATGCAGACGGGAATCTGGAGAGTCGGAATCAAGAGGGACGTATATTGCACCAAGCTGCCAAATGGCTAAGATACTCGCAAGCGTATCGAGTCCTGTCCTCATCAATAATGCAACACGATCTTCACGGCGGATCCCTTGGCGTTGGAGACCATCGGCTATCTTTTCGCTATGTGACAACAGAGCCTGATAACTTAGTGACTGGTCTTCAAAGTGGATCCGTGCACTATGCTGATGCATCTCAGCTTGCTGGTATAAGCACTCCATAATATCGACTTTTTGTGTTTCCTGCCTGCTTCGGGGATCACCAAGTTCAAGTAATGCCTTTTCCTGCTCCGCACTCAATGCGGTTATACTGCCAAGAGGCTGCATCACTCCTTGCGCCAACTGCGAAATAATAAGCACAAAACGCTCAAGTAAGTGCTTTGCCTCAACCTTATTTAATGCTGCGAGTTGGTAGTGAAAAGCAATGTCGATGGTCTCTTGCTGTGAAATCGATACCGTCAGTGGGTAATCCGTCTCTTCGCGGCTAGCCACAAGCTCGAATTGCGTGGATTCCTTATCAGCTTGCTGAAGTGCCTCCGCTATCGGGTAGTTTTCAAAGACAACCAATGTATCAAATAATCCATTTGGGCAGTCCAATCCTCCTTCTCTTGCCCATTTTTGAACATCACTTAAGGGAGTGTATTCATGTTCACGTGCAGCTATGCTTTGGCGTTGTAGCTGCTGCAACCATTGTCCAACGGGCAATTCTGGTTCCAGCGTTACTATCGTCGGTAACGTATTTATAAACAAACCGAGCATGCTATCACTTTGGGGAAGCTGCGGTGGTCGTCCTGAGGTCACCGAGCCAAAACATACGGCATTGCGCCCGAGAGCGGTTTTCAATACCAATGACCATGCGGCTTGGATCAACGTGTTTACCGTGATCTGCTGGTGACGACAAAAAGACAGGAGGGTTTCGGTCTGTGTGGAGTCAATTATCCAGCTTGTTTGACCAGCTTGGTTTTCTGCTACATGCAATTTTTCCGCTTGATTGAACAGCGTACAAGGCTCACTCAATAGTTGTAATTGCTGTTGCCAATAACGGCTATTCTGCACTTGGTCTTGTGCTTGTAAAAACGCAATATAACTGTCGTACTGACCAGTTACAGCTGTCAGCGCTTGTCCTTGATAGGCACTCAGTAGTTCGCCCATCATTCGAGAAGCACTCCAGCCGTCAGTGAATAAATGGTGATTGGTCCAAATAACTCTGTATTGCGTGGCATTGAGCCGAACGATAACCACACGGTTAAAGCCAATGTCTTTCTCTAAATTAAAGCCTGATGCCACTTGCTGCTTTGCCAGCTGACCGAGTTCAGCCTGTACATTTCGGTTTTTCATAGACCAGTCAAGTACCGTGATATCAGCCTGATGTGATGTAACAACATATTGATGTGGCGGCGTGACCTGAGTGAGCAAGCCCGTTCTTAACGCATCATGGCGATCTGTTACTCGTTGCCAAGCAGCGCTAAATGCGTCTATATCTAAACCGGTTACAGCGAACTGCATTTGATTTATGTAAGCACTATTGTCACTGTACAAAGCGTGGAAAAGCATGCCTTCTTGCATCGCTGAAAGAGGATAAACTTTGCTGATTTTCTCAGCATCTAACTGCCGTAATGTGTCGTCCGAGAGTTGCGCTAGTGGCACATCAGACCGACTTAGTTTTGCGGTTGCTGTTTCGCAGTGGCTTACCAACTCCTCCAAGCATTGCTGGAACAATCTCATAAAATCATTCACTGCGCCTGCGCTCAGTCGAGCCTCAACAAAACTTGCGCGGATCTGGAGTTGCCCTCCTAAGACCTGTGCTTGTATCGCCAGCTCACTCGTCACCTTTGCCAAGCCATTATGGCTTGCCCCTGTAGACTCAACGGCGGGTTGCCATATATCATCACTGGTAAAGTTATTGTCTAACTGGCCTAAATAGTTAAATTCTATATCCGCAATTTCTGGCAAGTGTGTAGGTGTGGCGGAATTGCCATACTTAAGTGCGCCATAGCCAATTCCTTTATTTGGGATCCTACGCAAAACCTCTTTTGTGCCAGTGATCGTGTCGAGCCAGTTGCCGTGGCGCGATAGTTTCAGCGGGAACATAGCGGTAAACCAACCCACCGTACGACTCAAATCAATCTCTGATTGCCAAGGTTCTCGACCATGTCCTTCCAAATGGAGCACATATTCATCTTTTCCTAACCAGCGATACACCGCTTCGCTCAGCGCACTTAATAATAAGTCATTAACTTGGGTGCGATATGGCCGACTTGCTTGGGTCAGTAACTGTGTTGTGAGTTCGACAGAACATTGTTGTTCTGCGGTTGCTACGCTGGCTTCAACTGCACTTGCTTCCACATCCTGATAAGGGAAAGGTAAAGGAGATGCGGTTTGCATATGCCAAAAATTAGCTTCATCAGCAAACGCTTCACCATAGTGCTGTAGCGCTTCGGCCCACTTTTTCACACTGCTCGACTTGGCTGGTAGCTGCCAATCTGCAGAATTCAGCAACTGCTCATAGCCGGTTGCTAAATCATCCAACACAATGCGCCAAGACACGCCATCAATCACCAAGTGATGAACCACCAGCAAGACACGATAGCTGCCGTCGGCTACTGTCATCACTGCCGCACGCATCAAAGGCCCATCTTGAATATTCAAGCTTGCTTGTATTTCCTCTGCCAGCGCAGTGATCTGCTCACTCTCCACTTGATACATTGTGAAAACCTGCGCCAGCATCGACTCGTGATAATCACCAAAAGATTGTTGCCAATAACCTTGACTGTCCTTGCTAAATGTCAGCCTTAGGGCGTCATGATGCTGAATGAGTCGACCTATCACTTGCTTGAATACACGCCAATCTAACGCTTGCTCCAAGCGTAACATGACCGCTTGGTTGTAGTGATGTGGTGCATGCTCTCGCTGCTCAAAAAAGGCTTGCTGAATAGGCAAAAGTGGCGCCTGCCCTTTGACTTCTTCCTCGTCGCCCGGATTTGGCTCAGCTAACTGGACGGCAAGCGCCGCAATACCCGCTATGGTTTGCGCTGCAAACACATGTCCAGGTGATACTTCCCAGCCAGCTTGACGACACAAAGACACCATTTGTAGGCAAATTATCGAGTCGCCACCGAGGGCAAAAAAGTTATCATCTCGGCCTATTTGCTCCAGATTAAATAATTTGCACCAGATTGCAGCGATCGATTGTTCAGCCTCACCAACACAGACCGTGATTTGCGTTTGCTCTTGGTGCTTGGGTGCTGGTAAAGCTGAACGATCCACTTTGCCATTGGCGTTCAGCGGCAGACTATCCATTAGTGTAAATACTGCAGGAACCATGTATTCGGGTAGCGCCGCCCTGGTATCGGCTTGAATGTCTTGTGCCGTTCTATGTGAACAGAGATAAGCGAGTAACCTAGTTGTTCCTGCATGCTGCTGAGCAACAACAGCCACATCACTTACGCCTGCCATCGCACGCAATTTAAGCTCAACCTCTTCAATTTCGACCCGGAAACCACGGATTTTGACTTGGTTATCGACTCGACCAATAAACTCAAGTTGCGCGTGTTCGTTCCATCTCACCAAATCTCCAGTGCGATATAAACGCTTACCTGAGTCACTAAATGGGTCGGCCACAAAGCTTGCAGCAGTTTGGCCGGCTCGGCCAAAGTAACCCTGAGCCAGAATCTCGCCTCCAATATAGAGCTCACCCGCTTGCCCTTGTGGTACCAAGTTCTGCTCTGCATCTAGTACATAGAGTTTACGCTCTGCAATAGCAGTCCCAATCGGAACGGAGTCGATATGCGCAACATCGAGCTTAGTACAATCAAAGATTGCGGCCTCCACCACAATTTCGGTGGGTCCATAGGTATTGACCAATTTTACGTCTGCCAAGCCTGCTTGTCGCCAAGCGCTAATAGCTTGTTTTGACATGGCTTCGCCACCGGAATGCACCTGTCGTAACGCCGGTAAGCGCCAATTGTGCTTGGGCATTAAATAACACCAATCTTCAGCTACTTGGCGCCAATAAGCGGCACTTAAGTCCATAACACTGATGCGATGTTTGCGGGCCTGCTCAAATAATTGTTGTGCATCCCACAAGCTATCGTCTCGAATAACCAGTGCAGCGCCAACCACCAAGGTTGGAAAGACCTGCTCAACAAAGGCATCAAAGTTCGCCGTCGCAAACTGTAAAACCACATCTTGTTGCGAAAGATTGATAAAATCAGCTGCCGTAAATATATAACGGCTAAGCGCCCCATGTGCTACCGCTACCCCTTTCGCTTGACCCGTCGAGCCAGAAGTGTAGTTAAGATAAGCGATATGCTCAGGATGGACGTCAATAGTTAAGTCTTGTGCAAACCAATCAGAGGTATCCGAGCAAACTAATGCGTCTTCTGCTATCAAAGGAAGCGATGTTAAGTGCAATTGCTCGCCCAATACCAAAACACAGCCGCTATCTTCTATCATGTGAGTTAGCTTATCTTCGGGCAGCTTAGCGTCCAGTGGTAAATAGGTCACTCCAGACTTAAAACACGCGAGCAAGCTTGCCACCAAATAAGGCGACCTTGGCAATGCAATACCCACGACTTCCCCAGCCTTTACACCAACAGTTTGAAGTTGCGAAGCAATATAGTTGGCATGTGCTTCTAACCATTGATAATCAAAGTGATGATCTTGAAAAATCATTGCGGTATTTGTTGGCGTGGCAAGAGCCTGTTGACGAATCAAGGTGTGCGTTAACTTCTCAACGTGAGCCAAGGTTTTACCCTTATTCGCGTTACTTTCAGGCAAATACGGGCGCTGGTTTTCGTAGGCCACATCAATCCAATTACCAATGGTCTCATTTTCATGTCCCAAAGCTAAGGTAAGCAGTAAACAGAACTCTCGTTGTAGTGTCTGTATATATTGGAGATCAAACTGTGCGAGATCGTACTCAATTTCACACGCTATATTGGCCTCGCTAGTTTGCACCGATAGTGCAATGGCAAACTTGCTCTGGGTACTGCCACCCGCGACAGGTTCTAGCGAGAAATCAGCGAAGTTGAGTTGTCCTTGTAACTGCGGTTGGCAATCAAACCCCACTTGAAAAAAACTACCTTGATACTGCTCAGTGCGATGTTCTGGTAACACCGACAACACATATTCAAACGGTACATCACTGTATTGCGTGCAAGTAAGTGCATGTCCTTGTATTCGTTTCACAATATCAATAAAAGATCGGGCTGCATGGGCCTCACAGCGATAGGCTTGCGTGGTAATAAAGCAGCCTACGATGTCTTGCACTTGCTCTTGCGAGCGACCCGCGTTGGGGACTCCAACAACAAATTGATCATTCCCATGGTGGCGAGATAACAATAACTGCCATACCGCCAGCAAGGATGCAAACGGCGTGACCTGATTTCGTTTACAAAAATCATTAAGCTCCACACTTAACGGCGCATTGAGCATAAATTGTTGACGCGCGCCTGCTGAGCTTAACTTATTAGACGTGAAACGCTGCTGGTGTAATCGCACTGGTTGTCGCGGGGCATTTAAATAATGCAGCCAAAAACCGACAGCAGGATGCGCGTCGGACAATTCACTGCGCTGCCAATGTGCAAAATCAAGATAGCGTAGTGTAGGCTTAGACAGGGAAAGTCCCTGATAGGCGCGTTTTAAATCGGCCAAAATCAGGTTATTAGACCAACCATCAGAAACTAAGTGATGATAACTTAATGCAAGAATTTGCAACTGATCGGCGCAACTGATGAGTTGAGCTTTGAGTTGCGGCACTTGTGTTAAATCGTTAGCTGTCATTAACCAAGTGTTTAATTCTTCGCTCGCCAGGTAGCTAGCTCTACATTTATCACTATGAACTTGCTCTAACGAAAAAACAGCACTGTCCAGCTCAACTTGTGTTGGCTCATTACCATTTGCGATAAATTGCGTTCTAAATACACTATGATTGGCAATCACAGCTTGTAGAGCCAACTCTAACCTGACTGCATCGACTTGACCATGGACTTCAAAGACGACAGGCATGAGATAGCTTGTATTCGACTCATCTAATGCTTGCAGCGTCCAAAGCTGTTGCTGTAAATATGATAAGGGTGCGGTATGACCGGATAGATGAGGGATCCCTTCGCTGGCATCTTGCTCTAACAGTAAACTCAATATATCGCTATCAATATCCGCTAAAAAATCATCTTGCATATTTACACCATGCCTATCTTCAAAGTTGACACCGCGAGGCGGCCAAAGTATCAGTAAGACGGTATAGCGCTATTGAAATTTACTTTTCATTTTAAAAGCCAAGTCTACCCACTTGGCTTTTATCGTTATCGCTCAGTAATCACTTACCGCGATTTAAATTTGGCAAACTTGTTGAGCTTTGGCCTATTGTTTGTAGCAGATGACATAGAACGATAGAGCTCACTAATCACCGTATTTGGCTTTGCTGTGAGAGATAATAGAAGCTGACTCCATTGCTCCAGCCAAGCCGCCATAGCGGGTTGATCATAAAGCGCTTTTCGATATAACCAAGTACATTCAATTTCGTCATTAGGGGTAACAAATAACGCATTGGCAAACTTGCTGTACTTAGGCAAATCAATATCGGCGGGGGAAAATGAGACACCCTTTACTTGCCAACTTGGTTTTGGCGCATTTTGCATTACAAATAGTTGCTGTAGGATCGGTGCATTGAACTGGTTTCTGGGTGGATTCACTTGCTTAATTATTTCATCTAAGCTCATCAATTGATGTTCCACCGTCACAGCTAACGCATGGTGTACTTCTTTCAGTACTTCTTCCATGGTGGCGGCTGAAGATAGCTGGGTTCTAACAGGGAGAACTTTCACAAAATAACCTATGATAGCTTCCAACTCTGGTATTTCTCTGCCAGCGAGATCAGTCCCGATCACTAAGTCTTGTTGTTTGGTCACAAACTGTAAGAACAATAAGTACGCGGTCATCATTACCGAGTTTAGAGAAACATTCTGTGCTTTGGCAAACGCCCTAAGCTGCTCACTTTGCTCAACAGATAACACCAATCGTACTTCTTCTCCCAGATCGCTAGCCTGCTCAGATAAAGGCTTATGCGCAGGAAATAACGAAAGCGCAGGTGCATCACGTAATGTATTGCGCCAGTAGCTTTGTTGCTTTGTTGCTTCTTCACTTAGTAAGCGCCGCTGTTGCCAATACGCAAAATCAGCATAGTCATAGGGAATTTCAGCCCCCTTCACTTGACTAGTATCACCATAAAATTGACTCAATGATTCAATAAAAATCGCAATGGACCAACCGTCAGAAATAATATGATGCATATTCACCAGCAAACGTAGATGGTCTGGCGCAAGCCAAACGGCCTTAACTTTAATAAGGGGAAGTGCTGCAAGGTCGAATTGGTGCGCGGACAGTTGCTGTTGTTGTTCTGCGAGCGCATGCGTTTTTGCACGCTCAGTCAATGCAATTAAATCCTGTTGTTCAATCACAATATGATTGTGAGCAACGGTCACTAGCCTAATTTCACCATCTATTTCTTCAAACCGCGTCCGCAGCGCAGATTGTTGCTCAACTAACTTATCTAATGCGTATTGTAATTTGTCTATATCCAAGTGGCCGCGTAAATCAACACCGCCAAACATGTTGTAACTCATGGCTTGGCCCTTGTTTGCTGCAAGCTGATGCGCAACCCATAAACTTCTTTGCCCTGGCGACACTACAACAGGGAAATCCTTTGGCCTTTTCTCGAGCGCTGTAATAGTCCCTTGTTCCAATTCAATCGCCTCGGCAAACTGTGACAGTACAGGGCTGAGCAACAGCGTTTTAAGCGCTATGCTATAGCCAAGCGCTTGATTGAGCGCAGCGATAAAGCGCAGTGCAATAATGGAATCTCCGCCTAGTTTAAAAAAGCTATCGTGTCGACTTACTTGATCAAGACCAAGCTGGGCTTGCCATAACCCAGCAACCAATTGCTCTACTGCTCCTTGTGGTGCAACAAAGTTGATGTCAGCTTGAATGTCCACTTTAGGTAGTGCCGCTTTATCTACTTTGCCATTCACCGTAAGTGGTAAGTGATCTAAAGCGATAATGGTGGATGGCAACATGTATTGAGGTAGCTGCTTTGCTAATTGAGAAAGTACTGCTTGCTCGTCAATTTCACTGGCCACAACATACCCGATAATACGTGAGGAATTTGCGCTTGCATCAACTATTACGGTTGCTTCATCGATGTTTTGCAAAGCGCAAAGCTGCGCTTCTATTTCTGCAAGCTCTATACGATAACCACGAATTTTTACCTGATTATCACTGCGTCCAAGATATAACAAAGTCCCATCCGCTTCATAGCGCACGATATCTCCTGTGCGATATAAACGGCTACCATCATCACTAAATGGGTTCGCAATAAAGCGTTCAGCGGTCAGATCAGCACGTCCAACATAACCTTGAGCAAGCCCTGCCCCTGCAATGTAAAGCTCCCCAACCGCGTTGGCGGGACAATGATTTAGATACTTATCCAGCACAAATAGCTCGGTATTGTTTAGCGCATTGGAGATAGGCTGAACGGTATAATCTGTACACGACTTGGGCGTCACCGTATATGCAGAGCATCCTACCACCGTTTCTGTCGGGCCATACTCATTAATGAATCGGCTATTGATTAGCTGGCGGCGAAGCTTACTCACAGTACCAGACATCAACTTATCACCACCTATAACAAAACAATGATGGCATGAAGAAGTGATGTCACGGCCAAGGCTTAATAGCCCATCAAGGTGCGCAGGTGTGAGTTTAAATAAGGTATCTTCAGTTGCGTGTTGAATGCTATCTGCAACATGATTGAGCAGTGCGTCATCTTGATTTATCAGCTGCACGCTTTTACCCGCGTAGATAGGCACCAGTAAGCTTGTGATCGTTGCATCAAAAGACAAGGTCGAGCTCACTACTGCACGCTGACAGTCATGCATATAACGCGAGCTTGCATCTGCTAAGTAGTTGTTTAGTCCCGATAAGGTGACAGCTACTCCTTTTGGTAATCCCGTAGAGCCCGATGTATAGAGCACGTAAGCAAGTTGTTTGCCATCACGTGATGGCAACACCAGCTCTGTGATCGATTTAGTCATTAGTTGCCGATAACTCAATTGCTCACAGCTTATCTCTGGTATGGCTTCAACGTCGCTCACCACCAGTGCAAGTTGACTATTCTCAACAAGATACTGCTGTCGTGATATAGGCAATGAAGCATCAATGGGGACGTACGCCATTCCTGCTTTTAAGATACCAAAAATACACACTAATGATGCGATATCACGGGACATTCTCAACCCCACTAAGCTTTGTGGTTTGAGGCCTTGAGCTTGCAGTAATGCAGCAACTTTATCACTATGTTGCACCAGTTCTTTGTAGGTGAGTGCCCCTGATGCACCTGAAACCGCTATCGCTTCTGGCTGCCGATTACCATATCGCTGCAGCTGAATAAGCAAATCATCAGGCGCTTGAACACGCGGACCACTTGGCAATCGACTCACAACATCACCTTGCCATAAACTTGCCTGTGTCACGGGCACCTCAGCTGATGCACTAAGGTGAGTAAGCGCAGACAAAAATGCAGTTTGCAATTGCGTGATAAAACACGCTTGATATAGCTCCTTAGCGTAATAAAAGTGGCACTGAACGCCCTCACCTTGAATATCAATAATGTCTAAATGCAAATCAAACGGCATAGTAAAGCGATGCGCTTGGGTATGGGTTAACGCGATATTATTTAGCTTTTTGGCACTTTGTTTATCACGACGTAAATAGTTAAACATCACCTGAAAGAGCGGATGTGTGCCATTGACTCGCTCGACAGCTAGCGCGTCGATAAGCTGTTCAAATGGTAAATCTTGATTAGATTGCGCGAAGTGATGATGATCTTTTGCTTGCGCTATCAGTGTCGCAAAGCTATCGCTATCTTGAATTCGTAGGGCGCTGACTTGAGTATTGACAAAAAAACCGATCACCCCCAACGTTTCGGCTAAATGTCGGTTTGCAACGGGTACGCCGACTAACACATCCTGTTGACCACTATAACGTTGTAGTGTCATTTGGAAGACTGTAAGCATCACCAGATAAGGCGTCGTACCAAAGCGCTCTGCTGCTGTGCTAACCGTCTCAGCCACGCTTTGTGATAAAGTGATACTATGAGTCGCCATTGTATAGGTGTCTAACCGCCTTGCTGACTCCGTTGCCGGTAAGGTGATTGCTTCTATCCCCTTTGGTAACCGTGCTACCCAGTTATGTTTTTGCTGTTCGAGTTTCGCGCTATTTTCTTGCTTGGATTGCCACAAAGCATAATCAATATAGTCGACTTTTTTCTCAATTGACGGCCCCTTATTAAGGGCAATCAATTGATAAACATCTACAAACTCATCAAACAAGATTTGCATTGAAGTACCGTCGGTAATGATATGATGCATGACAATTAACAGTTCGCAACGCTTACCTTGTGTGATCAATACCACACGTAGTAACGGGTCCGACAACAAGTCAAATGGCCGCATTGCTTGCGTAAGCGCCTCAGTGATCAATTCTTGGCTTGATTGCGCTTGCGACAGCGCAACAAATTCAAACGTCAGTTGGGGATTTTGCTGCTGAAAAACACCTTCAAGCGTTTCAGTAAATTGGATTTGTAATGCACCATGTCGAGCCTGCAGTACCGCAAAGCTTTGTTTCACCAACTCAGCGTCTAACTGTCCATCGAAATACAAAGAGCCTGCCAAATTATAAGCTTTATCATTCGGTGCAATTCTCCAAGCATACCAAAGCCTTTGCTGTGCGGCTGTTAACGGCGCTTTAGCCTGCAATTCAGAGCGGCTCGGTAAACTCATTTGAGTTGTATTTGCCCTTTGTTTTATCAAGTCATTTAGCTGTTGGGCTGATGTCGAGTGTAGCCTAGATTTTCGTTGGCGTTTTCTCGTTGGTGCTTCCACTTTCGGTCTCCAGTTTAGGACAATGCAACTGCCACTTTTACTTGGCAAGTAGACGAGTGAAAAAATGAAAAAAACAGTCGCAAATAAAAATGATTCCTTTTACTAAATTTTTGTTTCGACTTTTCGTCCTTGGGGAAGCGCACTCAGTGCGCTCAATTATTGCCAAAATAACAAAATCAGGAATGGAAAAACCCATGCGAAGCAAAGCTCATCAATCAACAGCATTAACGCTCATGCTGTCACTGGTATACTTCTCTCCAAACGTTCAGGCCAACACTGAAAAAAATAGTAACAACATTGAGCGGATCGATGTTGTGGGCCAGCCCATTAAACGCAACTCAGGCCCTACTGGCCTAGATCTTAGTATCAAGGAAACACCTCAATCGGTTACTGTGCTAAGTCACCAGTACATGGATGACTTTGAACTAGACGATTTGGAAGATGTGCTGGTTCAAACAACGGGTATCTCTCGTTATAAGTTTGGAGCCGGTGATAATACCGAGTTTACTTCTCGCGGCTATTTAATTAATGCACTTGTTAAAGACGGCCTACCGACTTCTATCGCAGGCCCGCAGGAAAGTCGTCTAGATACCATAGTCTATGATCGTGTTGAAGTGCTCAGAGGTGCGGCTGGCTTAATGGCGGGAGCAGGACAACCCTCAGCGACATTGAATGTTATTACCAAACAACCCGATCGCGATGGCTTCGTTGAAGTCGGCGCGGAATTTGGTTCTTGGAATAAAGTTCGCACACACGTTGACGCCACAGGCGCTCTTAGCGATGATAAAGCGCTCGCAGGCCGTATTATTCTCGCGTATGAAGACAAAGATAGTTACGTAGACAAAGAGAACAGCAATAAAATCGTTGCTTACACTCAGCTACATCATTACTTTTCTGAAGATACCGAAGCGTCATTTACCGTACACTATCAAGATAATGAGCTAAAACTATCACCATGGGGACTGCCAATTTTTTATTCTGATGGTTCTTCTGTTGAGGTAGATAAAAAAACCAACCTCTCTTCTCCGGATAGTTACAATGGTAATACCCATCAAAGTTATCACTTCAAGCTTTCTCATCAAATCAACTTAGACTGGGAACTTAACTTTGGTGCACAGTACAGCAAAACAGAAGCTGACATTACTATGACCTATTTTAGTGGCAATCCAGATAAAGAAACCGGACTTGGTTTGCAAGGTGGTGATCGCCGCTGGATTGAAACCGTTGATGGTACCAACTTTATTTTAGGCTTGGTTGGCCGATTTGAGCTGTTTGACCGCGCCCATCAAGTGAATGTAACTTATCTAAACGCTGACTTTGAGTCTACTGATGATCGTTATGAAGAGTTAGATGAAAATGCCAGAACTATCTTCTATCCGCTGCAATCCATCAATAATAACCTTCATCCAGCATCACATTTAACCGCTACGGACAAGCAATTTATTGGTTATTGGGATAAGACAACTAAAGAGCAAAGCTTAGCGATTAGTAGTAAGCTCGTGCTAACCGATGATTTACATGCCATTGCGGGTATCAAGTTTTTCGATTACGAGCGCACCAATGAGCGAGATTTCGCTTGGAGTGGATTCTCTAGCGATAAGGGTGACGAAACAGGGGAAAGCTTATACCTAGGCCTCGTCTATGACATCAATGAACAGGTCAGTACGTATGTGAGCTATACCGATGCGTATGAGCCTCAGCTAGACAAAGTCGACGTCAACTTAAAGCAACTTACTCCTATTACTGCACGCAATGTCGAAGTCGGGTTTAAAGCAAACTTAGTTGATAACCACTTACGCTTAAACATGGCTTACTTTGACAGCTTGAAGGAAGACTTTGGCGTTGTGATTCCAGAATATGCCGATCAGCGACCTGCAAGATATCGTCCGGTAGATGGTGCCGAAGCGGATGGCTTTGAAATCGAACTGGATGCCAACATTACAGAAGATTGGCAGGTCAATATTGGCTACAGTGACTTTGATGTGGTTGATGAAAACGGTGAAGACATCAACTTATACGCACCAAGACAAACGCTTAACGTTAGCACTAAATATACTTATGACGCGTGGAGCTTCGGCTTAAATGCAACATGGGATACAGACCGAAAAGTAGATATTTTAAATGTGCCAGGTGTTGATCTTGGCCTCCCTGCAGGTGGTCGTCGCGGGGCAGTACGCGCAGAGCAAGACAGTCAAACGCTAGTAAATGCTCATATCAAGTACGATCATTCAAAACAGTTAAGCTTTAAATTGAGTGTCAGCAACCTCACGGATGAAACGTTTTACGATACCTATGGATTCGTTCCTAAAAAGTATAGTGAACCTCGTGCATATAACTTAAGCATGAAGTATCGTTTCTAATATAACAGCTATATATTGAAACATAAAAAGGGGCTGCAAAGCCCCTCTTTATGATCAGTGTATTATCACTGTTTTATGATTTGCGTAGAAACGCGTTTTGCCGCAATTTCAGCTTTGCTAAAAGGCAGTGCTACCAGCTTATTTTGCTCACTATAGAATTGTGTTTGGTCATTCGCATTGAGCGAGTTTGGATGCTGTGATTGAGAGTAAGTTAACAAGCCTCTCGCCTTCACCCCTGACTCATCAAAGTCAACAACCATCATCCAACTTGAACCAAAGTGCAACTCATAGCCTCGTTGCGATAACCCACTCCACAGCGGTCTATCGTTGTACGGTGTCATCACTGACGGCGTTGCAACCGGAGCAAATGTCGTTTGATCGAGGCGATTTTGCGTAGCGAACACGTTAAGTCCACCTTCAACATTCATATTTCCCTGCCAAGCAAAGCGCTTCCCGTGCTGTTCAAAAAACTGTATATCACCAAGCGGCGCATCCAGCGCAAAGCCTGCATGGCGAACAATTTCTCCTGCAATGGCTAGTTCTTTAAAAAGCGCTTCATTGATGCGGATATTTCGTGGGGTATTTACTGGATCCTGCGGGTTGAAACTAACCTCGAAGTCTTCTCGGTCATTGACTCTTGCGACAAACTCCCTCACCAAATGTGCAGCCAATGAAGACTGCTCAAAACGCCCGTCCCACTTTTTAAGAGCTTGGCATGTCGGGGCTAATGCAAAAATTTGACCATTGACTGTAACCTCTTTGGTTTGCCAGCTTTGCTCGCACGCTGCAATGACAGTATCAATAATCGGGGAGATTTGTGCGGTATTGGCTAACAGAATTGCGGTGACTTCATCAGCATCAAATTTTTGCTCGTCACCAATTGGATGACTTATTTGCGCCAAAGAATACCTCGTTCTACGACTTTGTAAAACACTGTGCTGACCATAAAGAGGGGAAACTTCAGCGATAGGGGCACTAGCATTTGCAAGCCAATATGAATCATTGGCATTTTGCACATAGTCCTTACGTTCAAGCTTAGGTTTTTCTGCATATGGTACACTTTGCTGATAATAATAAGCGGAATCATCACCGGGAAGCACTGGTACCCTAAACTTTTCAAAATACTGTTTTGCCAACACATTCTCATTCAAATAGCGAAGCGCTGTTGATGATAAATGCGGTACATTGGCAGCATCAATATAAAATGCGTGTCCATCTTTATCTGTATAAATCGCGTTATTGAACATTAAGCCATTATGATCTTTAAAGCTTTGTTGAAATTCCTGCAAAGTTTGCGCTTTATTTATCGCAAGCCAATGATCGATAGCAGAAAAATTATCTAAATTCGTATTTTTTAAAATATACGCGTGCTGCTCTGTCCAATCTAATACACCTGGGATTTCAATCAGCACCCCGCCCTCAGCTTTATATACAGGCTTATGTAAAGATTGCATCTCACCCGACGCACTCAATACCTCGACAACGATGTCCTTTTCCACTATCCGTTTAGATTCACCATCTAGCACATAACCAAGTGGGGTTGTGTTATCCAATGTTAAACGGTAAATCACACTTTGTGTCGATGCTGAGTAAGTATGGCTCCACGCAATATTATGATTGAAGCCAATATTCACTACCGCAGGAAAGCCCAGCAATGATGCTCCCATCACATCTAGTTCGCCAGGGATATTGGCGTGATAGGCCCAAAAACGCATCTGTCCTGTCATAGGAAAATGCGGATTCGCCATTAGTATCCCTTTACCATCATCACTAAAATCAGCACCGATAGCCCAAGCATTTGAGCCTTGTGTCATAAGCTTGTCGCCGTCAGGGACTGCAGCTAACGGCGAGGTTAGTTTCATAGGTTCTGATGCACTGGGCAGCCAAGCATTACCTTGCTCAGGGTGTGCTTGCAAAATTGCGGTAGCAAACTGACCAAGACTCGCACCGCTTCCCGCTGCGGCAATGTTAGCAAGTACATCAACGGCCGTTATGGGCTGTACCCAGCTTTCACCTTGGCAAGTTGGTTCTAACCTAGCCTTACCTTGTTGCACTTCGGTGAGATACAAATTAAAACCAGCAGCAAACCCTTCTGCAGCAGCTTGAGTATCTTTGGATAACGTCGGAAAAGCGAGCTTAGCCTGCCCATAAATATCAGCAATTTTATATAGATAATCAGACATTACATGGCGGTTATCACCAGTTTGATAGTGATCAGCTCCAAAATACTTAGCACGCTCTCCTCGAACTCTTAGATAGCTATCAGCAAGCACACAGCCATGATCTTGCGCTTGAGCATACCCAGTACCAAAAGCTAATGAACGTAAGTTGCTGGCTTTAACATGGGCAATACCAAATTCGGTTCGGGTGATTTTGGCTTTTAGATTCGAAGCGTGTTTTATATTACTTTGTGCTGCCGAATGATCAGCTTGGCAAGCCAATGGGCCAAATAATAGCAAAGGGATGAGCAGTATATTGGAATTCATAATTGTCCTTTTTATTAAGTGCTGTTTAAAAATCAAATCATTCATTGACGAATAGGGTAAGTAAGGCGGACTTAAGTAAGAGGTGAAGCAAATACAAAAAACGGGTGATAGCCACCCGTTTTAATTATTGATTTTCTATCTCTGCGAGCAGCGCTTCTTCAATAAGAAACGCTAGGTTATCGATAGTTGGGTCTTCAAAAAATGCAGCTGGAGCTATCTCAACAGCGAAAGCCTGTTTAGCCTTTGCTATCATTTGTATTGCAATAAGCGAATCACCACCCAGTGTAAAGAAGCTGTCAAAAATACCCACTTCACTATAGCCAAGTGACTCACTCCATAGTGTTGCAAGACGTTGTTCGAGCTCACTTTCTGGCGCTTCAAATTCAACATCCATAACAGGACGAGATTTTCCCTGTTGCACGGTGTTAGTGCTAGGATTGGCAATCACTGCTGTAGAGAGTAACTCTTGCAACTTAGCTTCTCGTTGTGCCCAGCTCATTGCTGCAGCGTAGAGATGTGGCAAGTCGGCAGAGATAGCTTGCATAAATAGCGTAGCACCTTGTTCACGATTGAGCCCTAAGCCACTCGCCACTTGTTGCCCGGCAGCCATACCTATGTTATCCCATCCATCCCAATTGATTGTACATACTGGGAATGGTAAAGATTGATGAGGCAGCGCATCTAGATACGCATTTGCAGCACAATAGTCACCTTGCCCAAAGGCGCCAAGCACAGAGGCGAGCGACGAGCAAAATATCATCTTCGCTAGTTGATGATGTGCGAATGCCTGTAATAGATTATTGGCACCAGATACTTTTGCAGCTAAGGTTTCAGATACTTGCTGCGGGCTTAACTGAGATAACACACCACCTCCGGCTACGCCGGCTGCATGAACAACGTGACTGATATGACCGAGCTGCGCTTCGGCTTGGGCTATGGCACGGGTTAATGCTGCCAAGTCTGTTACATCCCCTTGCAACACCATCAGATCTGGTGCGAGTGCTTTTAACTCGTTCAACTGAGTAAATAATGCCTGCTCTTTTGAGTTTTCGTTATTAACAGCGAGTTCAGGCCATTGTTGCGCAGTGGGTATAACTCGGCGGCTCAACAGCGCGATTTTATGTCCTTGCTGTGCCAGTTTATTCGCGAGAATAAGCGCCACACCTCCTAGCCCCCCTGTAATAAAGGTAACCGGGTTATCAGAGCCCGACACTGTTGTTACCACCTCAGGTACTACTTGCTGTGACAAGCTAAAAGCATTTCTACCACGCACGGCAATCTCTAAGCTGCTTTTCTGTGCTAAGTTTTTCAGTATTGCTGAAACCAAGGTTTTAGTGTTCGTTAATGACTCTACCTCAGCGACTTCAACCACCTGTACAAACAACTCAGGGACTTCATGACACAAGGCTCTAGTTGCACCTAAAATCGTCGCTTTTGATGGTGATACCGCTTCATTGCCTAACACAGAGAAAAGCCCAGTAGCAACTAAACTTACCCCTATTTTATGTTCCGAAGCCCATTGCAATAACGCCAAGTGGCTAGTAAACGCTAGGGTATCTGCCCCAAGTAACCTTAAATCAACGACTCGAACAATATCACCAAATTGCGACATAATGGTCTCAAACGTTTCGATTTGCTGAGTATCTCCGCGATAAACCTGCTCTTGTTGCTGAACAAAAGTATTACCATGCCAAAGCTGTAGTATGGAAACTTGTTCTACATTCAATGCCTCCATTAAGGCTTCACATAATGGGCTATCATCACAAACGACCAGCCATCGCTGACCATTCAAAGGTGCGCTTGGCGCAAGGTTTTGCATCGCCTGTTGCCACACTGGAGCTAATAGCTCAGGCTCAGATATTTGTGCGTCAGTCACAGTATCATGATTGCTATGTGCCGCTTGCCAGAAACTTGTGGTTGCAAATGCATACTCTGGTGCAAGCATCTTTTGCCCATGCGGATATTTCGTAACTTTGTGCCAATCAACACGCTGACCGCACTGCCATAATATAGCAAGGGTTTTCGCAAACGGTGGTACGCTGGACTTTAGGTCTCTTACATGGGCAATTGAGTGTAGGACTAGTACTCTCTCACCGAGATTTTGACTACTCAGTTTTTGTAAGGTATCGCCGGGGCCTGCTTCGATTAATACTTGGCATGTTTGTGCCAGTGTTTGAATTCCTTTAGCAAAATCAACTGGCTGACGGATATGATCAAGCCAATATTGTACTGAGGTTGCTTGGCTATCTGTGATCCATTCCCCGGTGATATTAGAAACAAAAGGAATTTTCGGCGCTTTTAGCTCAATCTTTGCAAACGCCTGTGCAAAAACTGCTAATACAGGTTCAGTTAGATGACTATGGAATGCGTGTGAGACGTGTAAACGGGTACAACTGACTTGCCTCTCTTTTAATTCACCTTGCAGCATTTTAATCGCCGCTTTGGTTCCTGCCACTACCGTATTTTGCGGGCTGTTATAGGCTGCAATATCCAATTCAGCATTGAGGAAAGGTGCAATAGTATTGGCATCTGCCATAACAGAAAGCATCGCGCCTTCTGACATTTGCTGTAACGCTTCCCCCCTTGCAACAACGAGATGAATGGCATCATCTACAGACATTACCTCCGCTAAACAAGCCGCAACATATTCACCAATACTGTGACCTAACATCGCATGGACTTGTACTCCATGCGCTTGATAGCATTTAGCCATAGCATAAGCCACAACAAACAATGCCGGTTGCGTTACCCTAGTTTGATTTAAGAGTTGATTGGCCGCCAATATTTGCTCATCGGAAGGGAAAAATACCGCTTCTAGTTCTGCACGTAATTTACTTGGGAAACGTGCTAGTACGTCATCGAAGTGAGTCTTAAATTCTGTAACATGACGATATAAAGGCTGTGCCATCGTCACATACTGTGAGCCCTGTCCTGAAAACAACAAGCCTATCTGCTCAGCTTTCTTCACTATCTCATCGGCATATTCACGATTTAACAACTCGATTGCCTGCGCTTCATCTTTTGCGACAATAGCCTGATTTGCAGGCAACCTACGCTTTTTATGCTGTAGCTGTGCAGCTATAAGCGTCAATTGCTGTGGGTTCTGCGTTATGGCTTTTGCAAGCTGTTGACGCTGCTTAGCCAAACTGGCTGTATTAGCCGCTGAAATAGGTAAAATGTGCCATGCGTCGGGGGCGCTTGCGACCTTTTCAGTTACAGGTAAATACTCCTCCAAAATAACATGTGCGTTGGTCCCCCCCATTCCCAGCGAGCTGACTGCGGCACGGCGAGGACCATCACAATCCCATGTTTGCGCATGCTTCGGTAAATAAAACGGACTATTTTCGAAATCAATTTTACTATTTTGAGGCGAGCTATGAATGCTCGGCGGGATCTCTTTGTGGCGCAAGGCTTGAATAGCTTTAATTAAACCAGTCACACCGGCCGCTGAATCTAAATGACCAATATTTGCTTTAATTGAGCCAAGAGCACAATATTGCTTTTCAGTGTGCTGATAAACCTGTGACAGTGCTGCTACTTCAATTGGGTCGCCAAGCTTTGTGCCGGTACCATGGCTCTCAATGTAGCCTACGGAGCGCGGCTCCACATCTGCAAACTCCAAAGCGGCACGTATCGCATTAGCCTGTCCCGTGACGCTTGGCGCGGTATAGCCAACCTTGTCTCTGCCATCATTATTAATCGCAGATCCCTTAATCACCGCTAAGATGTGATCGCCATCTTCTATCGCTTCTTCCACACGTTTTAGTACCACAGCAGCAGTGCCACTGCCAATTAAGATGCCATCGGCGTGTTCGCTAAATGCACTCAACTTACCACTGGTTGATAAGCTGCCACCAGCTGGCGCAAGATATCCTTGTTCGTCGAGTAAGTTGAGCCACACACCACCAGCAAGAGCTGCATCACACTCATAGTTTTGCAACGCTCGACAGGCCATGTGTACGGCAACTAAAGAGGTTGAGCAAGCCGTTTGCACCGTTACCGCGGGTCCAGTTAAATCAAGTTCGTAACTAATGCGAGTAGCCAGCGCGTCTTTCTCATTGCCATTGGTGAGTGCTAAGAGGCTAGTGATGTCATTGTCTTGCTGCTGCGGCAATAAATGTTTAAGTAAGTATGCTGGCACACCACAACCGGCAAATACGCCAGTGAACTGGCCATTCGCTGATAAGCCCGCATGCTCCAAAGCGTGCCAACACGTTTGCAGAAATAGGCGCTGTTGAGGATCTAATTGTGTTGCTTCTTTTGGCGTATAGCCAAAAAACTCCGCATCGAACTGAGCTTTGTTTGCAAATGGGATGGACGCGTTGACATAGTCAGGGTGGCTGCGCTGTGCTTCACTTACCCCCGCAGCCGTCAGCTGTTCTTCTGTCAAAGTCTCAATAGCGCAATGACCATTGCGAACGTTTTGCCACAATGCTTCAACGTTATCGGCGTCAGGAAAGCGCCCAGCCATTCCCACCACTGCAATATCTAAAGGATTAAATGTTTGCTCTGTCATTAGTTACATTTCTCTTGATTTACGCTTCTTGGCAGCAAAGGCACTCATAGCTTGCTTTTGTTTTTTATTATTTGACGTCGGCAGTGACGTGCTTTGCGCACTGACAGTTGTCGTCAAATAACTCGCTAAGCTGGCAATACTTGGGTACTGGAATAGATCCGTTAATGATAATGATGGATGATCAGGCTTGAGTTCATCGTATATCGCCATCAGTAACAGGGAGTGACCACCTAAGTCGAAAAAGTTTTGTTCTATAGCAATGGAGTCTCGTTGTAGGTGGCGAGAAAATACTTTGATTAACTGCTGTTCTAACTCACTTGCGTTTGCTTTCGGCGTTTCACTGCTCTGCATCACTTTGATATCCGGCAGTTTATGACGCTCTAATTTGCCACTTTCAGAAAGAGGCAGTTTATCTAACACCAAAATCGCATCAGGGATCATATAATGAGGTAATTGCAGCTGTAACGCTTGTTTCAATTCAACTTCGGTTACACCATCAGCCTCAACATAAGCGACTAAACTTGCTGAGTTTTGCGTATCCCTCAGCCGTACCACCGCGTGTTTAACTGTAGGTAGGTTGCAAAGTTGTGCTTCAACTTCTGATAATTCAACTCTAAATCCTCTTATTTTCACCTGGTGGTCTTGACGACCTATGTATTCCAGCTGTTCTCCCTGCCAACGCACCAAGTCGCCAGTAGCGTACATACGAGCGCCATCTTGGCTAAATGGATCGGCGATAAACTTACATGCTGTCAATCCTCGTTGCTGCCAATAACCTCTCGCTAAAATATCACCACCAACGTACAACTCACCTACTTCACCTTGTGGCACTAACTGCAATGCACTATCTAACACATAAAGCTGTCGCCCTTGGATAGCATTACCAATCGGTACATTGGCAGATGGTTCAAGTGCGGTGCAATCAAATACACTTGCTTCTACAACAATCTCTGTAGGCCCATAGGTATTCAGCAATTTGACATGACCTAACCCTGCAGCTCGCCAATCAGCGACGCCAGTTGTCGACATCGCTTCACCACCGGAATGCACCTGACGAAGATAAGGAAGCGCCAGCGCACCATGATGTTTAGCTTGTTGCGCCCACGAAGCGGCGATCGTACGCCAATAAGCCGCACTTAAATCCATGACGGTAATTCGATGTCGTTGCGCCTGGGTATAAAGCGTTTGCGCATCCCATAATGCATCTTCTCGAAGTACTAAGGTCGCACCCACAGCCCAAGTTGGGAACACTTGCTCCACAAAAGCATCAAAGTTTGCAGTCGCAAATTGCAACACCACATCCTTTGCAGTTAGTGCCATAAAGTCGATTGCTGACGTAATGTATTTTGCCAACGCCCCATGCTCTATCGCTATTCCCTTAGGTGTTCCAGTCGAGCCAGAGGTATAATTTAGATACGCCACAGCAAGATGATTAATATCACCAATATCCTTTATTTCATCCGCCAGTCCTGAGGTGTTGAATAACTCTGCAGGTGTAAAAACATCGCCCTGCCATACCAAGTTAGTTGAAACATCTTCACTAATAAGTTTGCAACAGTTGGCATCTTTTAGCATGAATGCTAATTTGGCGTCAGGGAAATTGGCATCCAATGGTAAATAACCCGCACCAGCAAGCAGACATCCTAGGGTACAGGCCAGCATGTCAGGCGTTCGAGGTAACAGGATCCCCACCACGCTTTCCGCTCCAACGCCCGCAGCGGAAAGTTTCTGTGCAACACTAGATGCGCGTTGCCACAGCCAGCTATAACTATAATCTTCATTGCGATAAATAATGGCAGTTGCTTCAGCGCTTACATTCGCATGCTGCGCGATTTGCGAAAGCCAGTCGATTTTTTCTTCAGTGCTCGCTTTGCCCTTCCCAAGCGCTAATAATGCGTCTTCTTGTGTCACCATCACTAACTCTGCAATCGCTTCGTTAGGGTGTCGAACTGCCTGCTGTAGCAGGGTGAGCCAGCTTTGCATAAAGTTTTGCATCTGCGCTTTTGAGAACAGACTACCGTTATACTGCAGCTCTAAATCAAGATGGCCTTCATTAAACAATCTAGAATCTAAGCTAAAGTCAAACTGTACTTCTTGATTGAGCGCTTCCACAGTACTTGCTTGCACAGATGCACTTTCACGCCAAGGGTTTGCTTGGTACTCAACATGGTTAAACATGAATTGGAATAACGGATTGTGCCCAAGCTTGCGATCTGGGTTTAACAGCTCGACTAGTTTTTCGAAAGGGTAATCTTGATACTGTTGCGCCTCTAGCGCGCGCTGTTTTACCTGAGCTATCACGTCCCCGAACGTCATGGCAGGGTTAATATCTACAGTAAGCACTTGCGTATTAACAAAAAAGCCTAACATTTCTTGAGTCGAGGCACTGCGTCTATTTGCAACCGGAACGCCAACTCGTGGCTTTGACTTACCATATAAACGATAAAACGTGACCTGCAAAGATGCTAACAACAACATGTACAAACTTGCACTTTGCTGATGTGAAAAGGCTTGGAGTTGCTGAACTTGGCGATAATCTAATTGCTCACATAACAATCTAGACTGTAACCCTTGCTGCGTATTTTCACGCTGCGTAGTGATAAGTTCCTCATCCCCATCACCTGATAACTGTGCTAGCCAGTAAGTCTGTTGCTGCTTTGCATCCGCACTCTCGAGCCAATCTTGCTGCCATTGAGCAAAGTCACCGTACTGCAGTAAACTCTGCTCAACATTTACTTCAGTACCTTTTTCAAGCGCATGATATATATCAGCTATTTGCTTTATCAACAGCTCGAAGGACCATGCATCCCCCACAATGTGATGCATCGCTACCAATAAAGTAAACTGTCGCGGCGCAACCTCCACCAGTGCAACCCTGAAACAGTCTCCCTCCATAAGGGCAAAGGGAGTTTGATACCATTTAGCAATCCAACTGGATTGGTGCTCCTGAGATAAATGTGACATATCTTCAACACACCAGTTTAATGGACGAGATGACGCAGTCTGTCGCCATTGCCCACTTCCACTTTTCATAAATTGCTGTCTCAAGATTGGGTGGCGGGCAAACACCACATGGCAAGCCTGCTCTACATGCTCAATTGACACTGAGCCTAATAAAGTGGTTTTTGCCCCAATATGATAGGCGTTGCTTTCAGGCTGCAGTTGCCATAAAAACAGTTGCCTTTGCTGTTGGGCGCTCAAAGGATGATCTATTTGATGCGTTGGGAGTAACTGAAGCCTGTTCGTGTTTTGCGCCTTACTGTGTTTAACAAGCTCGCAAAAATCACCAAATTCAGGGGCATTAAATAAACAAGTCGTCTCCAGCTGACAATCAAACTGTGTTTGAACCAACGCAATTAAACGTACCGCTTTTAGTGAATTCCCGCCTAAAGAAAAAAAGTTAGCTCGGTTATTTGTCACTGGATAGTTGAGTACCTGCTGCCACGACTTAGCGATCGCTTGTTCAAAATCAGACCATGCCTCTACCGTACATTCTACTTGCCCAAGATTGCGCAACGCTTCGCTATCAAAAGCACCGTATGGCACCAACTGTGCTCTTTGATATAGTTTAAGACAGGCACTACGCTGCAATTTTCCGCTAGATGTTTTCGGCAAGGTGCCCTGATCAAGCAGTAGTACGAGTTCGGGACTGTGGCCGAATTGCGTGCTGATAAAATTTCTTACTACTTCAGCAGTGAGCTCCGCCGCAACAGTGTTTCGATAGCTGTTCGTGGTCTCGATAGCAAGACCAATCCCTTCTCCAGTTTCCGCGCTTGGAACAGGAAATGCTGACACTCGACCTTTACGCACAAAGCTCAATTCAGCTTCAATCACTCTTTCGATATCTTGGGGATAAACATTGTGGCCATTCATGATGATCAAATCTTTTTCTCTTCCTGAGATAAAGAGTTGACCATCAAAGATGTAGCCTACATCACCTGTTCTTAACCAACGCTTGCCATCTCGCTCGATAAAGGTGGCCCGTGTCGCTTCTTCGTTTTGCCAATATCCTACTGCGATACTGGGACCTGCAGTCCATATTTCTCCAATCAAACCATCTGCAAGTTGCTGATGGGTTTGTGGATCGCTAATACGTAAGAAATGCTCACTGGCGACGACACCGCAGCCGACTTGATGGCGGTAATGTTCTGTATTTCTCCAGTCCTGACTTGGAACCGACTTTGCAATACCTGCGGCTAATTTAGCGCTATCAAATGCCGTCACATACGCGCCTTGATTGGCGTGACTGCCAGTCACCATCAATGTTCCTTCAGCGAGGCCGTAGCATGGGTAAATAGCCTGCTTGTTTAAACCACAAGCGGAGAAGCGCTCAGCAAAGTCAATGAGTGTATCGTGTCTGATAGGTTCAGCCCCAGAGTATGCAACTCGCCAATGACTCAGATCGAGCTCTTCTAGCACTTTTTCCTTTACTCTCTCCAAACACAATCGAAATGAAAAGTCAGGGCCTCCAGAGATAGTCCCCTTGTACTGACTTAGTAGTTGCAACCACCTTACAGGCCTTTCCATAAAGTAACGAGGAGAAGTCAATACCAGAGGAAACCCCATAAATAAAGGTTGTAGTAAGCCTCCAATTAACCCCATATCATGAAATAGCGGCAACCAGCTAACCATAACATCGCTGCTCGTCGTCTCCATCCGCTCGCTAATCGCTCGCTCATTCGCAATTAGGTTCTCATGACTAACCATCACCCCTTTAGGTGTTGCTGTTGAACCTGATGTGTACTGCAAAAATGCAATGTCATTTGGCGCTGTATTGGCACGTTGAGCTGGTATATTTATCTCCTGCAACTCATCAACACTTAACATGGACGCACCAGAAGTTTGTTCGGTCAGAGCTTGCACCGTCTCACTGAAACGGGCAGTGGTAAGAATTAAAGTCGCACTGGCGTCTTTGGCGATCCCTATGGTTCTCGCGAGATGTTGTGGCTTCGTCGATTCAGGAGGAAAGCTAGGAATAGCAGTGATCCCACAATACTGACAGGCTAAAAAGCTGGCAACGTACTCAATACCAGTTTCCATCAAAATCAGGGCTCTATCCCCTGGTTTTGCATACTGTTGAAAATGACTGGCAACAAGCATCACTTTTTCAAGTAGCGTTTGATAAGTCCACTGCGTAGTCAATTTGCGTTCAACACAGACCAGCGCAAGTTGATTCGGCTGGGTTTCAGCATGATGTATAAGATGGTCAGTTATTGTAATGGCGGACATAGTTTACTCCGTAAATCACCGACGTTTGAATGGTATCCAGCCACGTTCTAACGCCTGCTAACGAAAAATCGGATAAATAGGCCGATCTATTGCAACATAAAAATTACAAAATCATCGATACTAAATGGATAACAGGTAATTAGGGCAATCAGCTTGTTAAAGCTTGACGTAAGCTCAGTGGTCTCATATCAGTCCAATGTTGATTGATATAATCAAGACAAGTCTGCTTGTCTCCTTCACAGCCTACTTCACACCATCCCCCAGGAATTGATTTATAACTTGGCCAAAGAGAGTATTGTTCTTCATGATTAATCAATACTTTAAATGTGCTATTTTCATTATCAAAGCTCATAACTTTTACCCAGACTGTAAATAAACGAAGTTGCTAGCAATGACGCCTCAACTGCAAAATTATTTAGTTTTATTTCACTCAAAATTAAATCCAGACGCTCAGCATTGCAGTTTCGTTGATGGTTAAATCCCCAAAACCAATACTTTTGTTAATCATAAGAAAAAAATAAAACACAAAAAGTAAACTTTGCACTTGACAGCCCTCCTTTATAAAAAATAGAATAACTGATAATTATTATCATTTGCGTTGTTGTTATTTTTGAAATGCTTAAGGAGTAAGTAGCTGTGTCTCAATTTGCGGTTAAGTGGTCGCGTGTTATTTCTGAAAACGAGTCAAAATTACTTGTATACCTATCCAGTATTTTACGCTGTCCGTATTTAGCTGAAGATGCCTTGCAAGATACCTATATTCGGTTAGCTGGCATGTCCACAAGCCAGAATGAAGCCATCAAAAATGCAACTAGTTTTTGTTATCAAGTTGCACGAAATATCGCTATCGATATGTTGAGGAAGTTCAATCGTGAAAATTTAGTTGATATTGAGGCCAGTCATTTTGAACAACTGACTGACCACCAAATAGATGTTGAATCTAAATTTGAGAGTGAGCAGCTAAGTGGAAAGATCAACGATACAATTGGAAAGCTATCTCGCCGCCATCAAAACATTCTTTCTTTTTATCGTCATGGGAGACTTAAACAGAAAGAAATAGCCAACCTTTATAAAATCTCTCCTACCTTAGTCAACTTTATGATCAAAGAAGCTATCAGTAGCTGCCAAACGGAGTTAGTTAGCCATTAGCGATTGATTAGGGCCTGTTGACCTTTGCTGTTTGATTTTTGTTCTTCTGAGTGTGTTTTGGTAGCGGCGCTCGACTTGCCGCCTAGTAATCTAGGCAAAAGTTGAGCAACAATGAACAAAGCGTACTCAGGTGAACCCAAAGGGCAGCGCTTGACTGGCATTTCTACTGTGTTATCACCTGACTTACATAGAATAACTATGCTACGCAGGCTCTGCCTTGTATAAATACCAGTCAAACTGCTGCAAAAACAAACTTGAAAGATCAACAGGCCCTAGTATAAAACAGCGCACCGATCACTCTGGCTGTGCGCGAAGCTTTGCAGCGATAAAATCGGCATGGGCAACATAAAACAGCCCGGCTATTTTCCGAATGATATGGTCTTCATGGCTGTCGAGTTCGCCATCTGCATAAGCTACGTGCCACAATAGCTCAATGACCTCGATGCGCTCAATGTCGCTGGTGTGGTTATTCACTTGCTTGGCAAAAGAATACATATCTACTGCCTGTTCCACCAGTTGCTGCGCTTGTGTTATCAGTGCACTGACTTGCGGTTCAGGCAATTCACAACGCGTTTTTAGCAGCTCCGCAATTTTATCGAACTCCGACTGTTGTAGTTTGCCGTCCGCTCGCATCACTTCGACCAGTAATGCAGCAAGCGCGGTATTAAAGTCGATTTCTTGTTTCGGTGATGATTCCTGCAAGCTTTGAAATAGTTTTTTAAGTTGGTTAAGCAAGTAGCTAATCTCCCATGTGATATACTGTAAATGTAGCAGACTAAAAGGACAGTTATGCGTAAGTTATCATTGAGACTAAATCCATTAAAGCTAAGTTCCCTAGTTGTAGGTGTAACACTGCTCTCGGCGTGCCAATATACACCGGTTCCACGAGGCGAACCTGAAAAGCTCTATGACTTTGACCACAAAGTACATTATGAGCAAACCACGTATAACGATGACCACTTTCGACTGGCAATTAAGCCAGATAGTTATGCGCATTTTAGGCAACAAAGCGTATTTTTGCTGCGCCATGCCAAACGCTTATGCCAAGGTAGTAACCCACAGTTGACATTACTTGGTGGCGTTCAAGGCTTTGATAAGATGCCATTAGAGCCACGACCTTATCAGAATGACTTAACGGTAGACGTAAAATGTGTGGCCAAATAGCCACACATTTTTGTTAGCGCTATAAATCTTTTTCAGTAACCCGCTCTGGGTTTAGTCTTTATACCAGTTGTATTAAGTAAATGATCTATCTTGAAGCGGGAAAATAGCTTTAGTAGCAAGGCAAAAATTTTACTATTTTGTTGTTCTAAAAGAGAAATTTTTAACGAAGCTAATATGCTATTTCACCCTTCAAATTGATTAGAGAATTAATTCAATTGGTATTATATCCCCAAGGCGCTGTTGGTGCAGCGACAGGTTTCGTTAAATCAAAGTCCACTCGAAACTCTCGCCCTTCACGCACCAAACGATAGGTAAACTGCTCTGGGTAGATATACATCTGCCATGTATTTCCGACTGACTGTGGGATCCCTTGCTGGACGAATAACTGTTTTGAATATTCGTCAGCTGGGAACGACTGCACGGTATTAAATCCCGCATCTAGGGTATGACCACCATACATAGTAGAAACGTCGTCGCTGCCATCTTCATGGCGGTGATCGTGCTTTAAGCTCAAACCACCCCCTGTTTTGGTGATGATCCAAGTTCTTGAAGCATCTTTTCCTACATGAAATGGAACTTGAAGCTCAGCGTCACTGCATTTACGAACGTGCATCACAAGGCGCGCATCACTAAAGCTGCTTGGCCCTTGATTATCCACCGTTACTTTACCTTCGTAGGCTTTACCACAATGCGCTTTAATAGCGTCAAAAAATGCATCATGGCTTGGGATGGAAACCAGCGGGGCAGGACGCGCGAAGGCTGCGCAGCTCAAGGTTGCGAGTAGCGCTAAAAGTTAATTTTTTCATTGGAGACACCTAAAATAAATAAAGCCAGAGCTTAATCAGCTTCTGGCTTTGTGGCAAAATTATTCGACCAAATTGAGTAAACAGCTATTATTGCCAAGGTCTTGTCGTAGCAAGCTGCTGCTCAAAGGCATCAATTTGAGCATTTAATAATTCGGTCTCACCGATAAAGTCAAGGCCACTCAAGAGGCGTGCTTTGATGTCTTCTCGCACCTCAAAGTCAATTGGTGCAATACCCGCTCCGCTTATCTGCTGCGCTTCTAGGTCAATACTCAAATGTACTTGTGATTGTTGCTCGCATGCATCGAAGAGCGCATCTAACGTGCTGGCTGGTAACGCAATGCAAAGCATTTGGTTATTACCACAATTATTAAAAAAGATATCGGCAAAGCTCTCGGCTAAGATCACCGTAAAACCATATTGCTTTAGCGCCCATGGAGCATGCTCACGAGACGAACCACAACCAAAGTTGTCACGGGTTAACAAGATTGACGCGCCCTGATATTGTCGATAGTTAAGCACAAAGTTCGGATCTGACTGGCCATCTTCAAGATAGCGCCAATCATAAAACAGCGCTTTATCAAACCCATCGCGGCTGGTTGAAGTTAAAAACTGCTTGGGAATAATTTGGTCTGTATCAACATTGTTTTTGTCTAATGGCGCAACTAGGCCCTGATGAAACACGCTCATGACGCCTCTCCTCGAATATCAGTAAAGTGACCTGCAATTGCCGCTGCGGCAGCCATTGCTGGACTCACCAAATGCGTACGACCGCCTCGCCCTTGGCGCCCTTCAAAATTACGGTTTGAGGTCGATGCACAGCGTTTTTCTGCGCCAAGACGATCATCATTCATCGCCAAGCACATAGAGCAGCCCGGTTCACACCACTCAAACCCCGCAGCTTTGAAAATATCGGCTAAGCCTTCTTGTTCGGCTTGCTGTTTTACTAATCCTGATCCCGGGACGATAAGCGCTTCAACGCCTGCCGCTACGTGCTTGCCCGCCACCACTTGTGCCGCCGCACGCAAATCTTCAATACGGCTATTGGTGCAAGAGCCAATAAATACGGTGTCGACTTTGGCATCGCTTAGCCTTTGTCCTGCTGTGAGGCCCATATATTTCAGCGCGCTGCGCATCGCATCCGCTTTGACTAAATTAGGTTCATCGTCAGGGTTAGGTAATAGATCATTAATCCCAATGACTTGTTCTGGGCTTGTCCCCCAAGTTACTTGAGGTTGCACACTGTCAGCATCCAGCTCCACAACACGATCAAATTCAGCATCCGGGTCGCTATGCAGGGTTTTCCAGTAGTGCACCGCAGCGTCAAAGTCTTCGCCTTGAGGTGCAAATGGGCGACCACGTAAATACGCAAAGGTTTTCTCATCAGGTGCGATCAAGCCAGCTTTCGCCCCCATTTCAATACTCATATTACACAGCGTCATCCGCGCTTCCATCGACAGCGCTTCGATCCCCGTCCCACAAAACTCAGCCACATAACCAGTGCCACCAGCTGTGCCCAATTGCCCAATCACAGCGAGGATCAAGTCTTTTGCAGTCACGGTCGGACGCAACACGCCATTCACCTGAATTTTTAACGATTTGGCTTTTTTCTGTTGTAATGTTTGCGTGGCCAGCACATGTTCAACCTCTGATGTACCAATACCGTGAGCCAGCGCTCCAAATGCGCCATGCGTTGAGGTATGGCTATCGCCACATACAATCGTTGTACCCGGCAAAGTGATCCCTTGCTCAGGTCCCATTACGTGCACTATGCCTTGGTTAATGGAATTCAAATCGTAAAGCACAATGCCAAACTCTTCACAGTTTTGTGCCAACGCTTGTAGCTGGTTTTTGCTCACCTCACTGGCAGCATCAATCGAACGGCTCTTGGTCGAGACATTATGATCCATTGTTGCAAAGGTTTTTTCTGGACATCTTACCGGACGATTCTGCTCTCTTAATCCCGCAAACGCCTGCGGTGAAGTGACTTCGTGTACTAGATGACGGTCAATGTACAAGAGATCGGTTTGCTCGTTTAATTTAGCAACCACATGGGATTGCCAAATTTTATCGTATAATGTTTTTGCCACTTTCTCTTACCTTTATTAAACCCTGTCGACGATCGCTTGCGCGACATCCATAGTAGTAAACCCTGCTTGAGGATAGATATCCGGTGTACCTACACCATCTTTCACCGCCTCTGCTACTGCCTTTTCAATTGCGCGTGCCGCTTCGTCTTGCGCCAATGAATAACGTAGCATCAGCGCGACACTTAAGATTTGTGCGATTGGGTTTGCCACCCCTTTACCAGCGATATCTGGTGCTGAGCCGCCCGCAGGCTCATATAAACCAAAGCCCGATTGATTTAGACTTGCCGATGGTAATAACCCCATGGAACCCGTGATCATTGCACATTCATCAGAAAGGATGTCACCGAACAGGTTGTCGCACAGTAGCACATCAAACTGGCTTGGTTGCTTTACCAGCTGCATCGCAGCGTTGTCGATATAGATGTGATCAAGCGCCACATCTGGGTATTCTTTCGCGACTTCATTGACCACTTCACGCCACAGTACACTGGTTGCCAGCACGTTGGCTTTGTCTACAGAAGTCACATGATTGCTTCTAAGTCTCGCTGCATCAAAAGCAAAACGGGCGATGCGTTCGATTTCTTTGCGCGAATAGGTTTGCGTATCAAACGCCGACTCGCTTTCGCCCTCACCTTGGCGACCTTTTTCGCCAAAATAAATCCCGCCAGTAAGCTCACGGACGCATAAAATATCAAAGCCTTGCCGGCTAATGTCACTGCGTAGTGGAGAGGCGGCGCTCAATGCGGGCAATAGCTGCGCAGGACGCAGATTACAAAATAGCTGAAAGTGCTTTCTAAGCGGTAATAAAGATGCCCGCTCTGGTTGCTCATTTGGCGGTAAGTGCTCCCACTTAGGCCCACCCACAGAGCCAAATAGAATCGCATCAGCAGCTTCACACGCGGCTAATGTCGCCGCGGGTAGGGCTTCGCCAAATTGGTCTATGGCCGCACCACCTATCGCTTGTGGTGACTTTTCTAAAGCAAAGTTGAACTTAGTCGCCACTTTATCTAATACCAGCTCAGCGGCTTGCATCACTTCTGGACCAATTCCATCTCCAGCTAGTACGGCGATTTTGTAGTTTGCTTGACTCATCCTGCTTTCCTTTGTTGTTTTAGGCTAGACACTTTTTGTGCTCTATCAATTAGGTTATATACTCGGATCATGGCTCTCACTGACGCTTCGACAATGTCGGCTGCAAGTCCCACACCGTGATATTGCTTACCATCAAATTTGGCAATAATATCGACTTGGCCCAGTGAACTTGCTCCTTTACCCGTCGCATCAAGGTTATATTCCACCACTTCCACCGCCATGCCAGTGATACGCTCGATAGCTACAAACGCCGCTTCCACAGGACCGTTACCGGTTGCCGCTTCTTGCTTAAGCTCACCATTCAAGGCAATCCCCACAGTCGCGCTCGCGATAGATTGAGAGTTAGAAGATGCATTGACGAACTGTAATTGGTAGCGCTCGTCTTTGTCTTTGATTTGGTTGAAATAAATCATCGCTTCAAGGTCATAGTCGTAAACCGTGCCCTTTTGATCGGCTAACGCCAAGAAGCTTTCATACAGGCTATCCATATCGCAATCCGATTTCTGGTAGCCAAGCTCGGTAAGACGATGCTCGATAACATGTCGGCCAGAGCGTGAAGTCATATTTAACTGATTACTCGGCACACCAACGGTTTCTGGAGCCATGATTTCATAGGTGTTTTGTGCCTTTAAGACGCCGTCTTGGTGAATACCCGAGCTATGTGCAAAGGCATTTTCACCCACAATTGCCTTGTTTGGCTGCACCGGCATATTGCAGATTTTAGCAACTTGGCGCGACGCGCGATAAATCTCTTCGCTACGAATATCGGTATGTACTTTTAGGTGGTCTTGGCGCATCTTCATGATCATCGCCACTTCTTCTAGTGAGCAGTTACCTGCACGCTCACCAATACCATTGATGGTACATTCGATTTGTCTTGCACCGGCTTGTACCGCCGCGATTGAGTTTGCCACCGCAAGTCCTAAATCGTTGTGACAATGGACGCTTAGTCTGGCTTTGTCGATGTTAGGCACATTATTTCGAATATGGTAAATCATCGCTGCATACTCGTCTGGCGTGACATAACCTACAGTATCAGGCAAGTTAATCGTAGATGCACCGGCATTAATCGCCGCTTCAACAATACGACACAGATCAGAGTGTGGCGTACGGCCAGCATCTTCACATGAAAATTCAACATCATCAGTATACTTTCTGGCTTGAGTTATGGCCTTAATCGCCATGTTAGTCGCATCATCTAAACTCATTCTTAACTTATGTTCTAGATGCAGAGGACTGGTTGCAATAAAGGTGTGAATGCGGCGCTGCTCAGCACCTTTAAGGGCTTCGCCACACGCGTCAATATCTTTACTAACCGCACGAGCAAGGCCGCAAATTGCGGGGCCTTTCACCTCGGCAGCGATGCGTTGTACCGCACGAAAATCAGCCGGACTTGATACTGGAAAACCCACTTCCATGACATCCACATTGAGACGACTAATGGTATGCGCCAGTTGTATTTTATCTTCTTCTGTTAAGCTGGCTTTTAACGCCTGCTCACCGTCCCTTAATGTTGTATCGAAAATCCAGACTTTATCTTGCATACCCTTATCCTCAGCCAAAAAAAAACCCCGCAAGTGCGGGGTGTCTACAGTAAATGTCGCTCAATTTGCGCAATTACACCCCACCCCTCTGGTTTACCAGTAGGAGGTTAAGAAGGAGTGAAATACGCGCAGTCATTTTCATTGAGCTTAGTGTTCCTGTTGATGAATTGGTTATGTTTTAACATGCTTTAAAAGCGACAATCAAGCATAAATTATCCCAAAAATAGAGTTTAAACCTCAGTTTTTTGGCAATTTAAATTAAAAAAACACCAGATTTAGAAAATATATTTCAAGATTAGGAGTGAACACAGATAGGATATGAAATGAGCAGGATAATTTTGAATTTTAATTACCAATAAAAAAATAGCCAATTTAGGCTATTTTTTTATTGGTTCTGGATGTTTTGCATAACCAGAGGCACCTTTTGCGATATACCGCAACTGCCACTTCAAACGCTCGGTCAGTTCAGCGCGTTGTGGGGGATCTTGATCCAAAGCCTCAGCACCAGAGCTAAATACTAAGGTAACCATTGCTTCAGCTTGCATGTGGGCGTGATGGGTATCTACTCCAGTTTCCGTTTCAAGATAATGAGCAAGCTCTAAGATAAAATGTTTGATTTCTCTAGCCACGGCGGCTCGAAACGCAGGCGACGTGCCCGAACGTTCACGCAATAATAAACGAAATTGGTTGCTCGACTGCTCAATAAATTCCATAAAGGTGTGCACAGAAGTATTGATCACGCTACCACCTTTAGCGATGCGACGCCTTGCTTGGCGCATTAGTTGTCGCAAGGTTAAACCCGCTTCATCTACCATAGTCAGCCCGAGCTCGTTCATATCCTTAAAATGTCGATAAAAAGAAGTAGGTGCGATACCCGCCTCTCGTGCGACTTCACGCAGGCTTAAATTCGAGAAACTATGCTCAGCACTTAGTTGATTAAATGCCGCTTCGATAAGCGCTTGACGGGTCTTCTGTTTTTGTTGGGCGCGTACACCAGCCATGGACTTTCCCCAATTCGCTTCGAAAAATAAGAACAATAAACCGCAGTCTAAACCTTGACGCAGCAAGAATGAAATACTATTTTAGCGTACAGTTGTACGCTGAAATTAGATTTTGAGATTAATTGATGAAAAAACCACCCATTTTATGGACCAATGTGCTGTTCTTTAGCTTATCGTTTTTAGCTGCGATCACTTTGGTGCCTTGGTATGGCTTTGAATACGGTTATACCACCAGCCACTGGGTAGCTTTTGTTGCCTGTATGTTTTACGCCGGTCTGTCGATCACCGCTGGGTATCACCGCTTATGGGCCCATAAAGCCTATGACGCCCATCCTGTGATCCAAGTTATTTTTGCGTTGGGTGGCGCATTCGCGTTACAAAACAGTATATTACATTGGAGTAGCGATCACCGTGTGCACCACGGTCAAGTCGACGACCCAGTAAAAGATCCGTACGCCGCAACACGAGGCTTCTGGTATAGCCATATCGGTTGGATGCTGAGAGATTATCAAGGCGAGACTTACGGTGATTATAATAACGCCAGAGACTTACAACGTAACCCTATCGTGATGTGGCAACACAAGCACTATATGAAATTGGTGTTACTTACGAATATAGGCATCCCGTTAGTGCTAGGATTATTACTCGGAAATGTGTTTGGTATGTTGTTACTTGCAGGCGTACTCAGACTCGTACTCAGTCAACACTTTACCTTCTTTATCAATTCACTGGCACACATTTGGGGTAGTCGTCCTTACACCGAAAAAAATACCGCGCGAGACAATGGTTTGCTAGCCCTATTCACTTACGGTGAAGGCTACCATAACTTTCATCATATTTTTGCCAGCGACTACCGTAATGGTATTCGCTGGTATCACTATGACCCAACTAAATGGCTGATCCGCACTTTTGCAGCACTGGGCCTTGCCAGTAAGCTAAAACGCACTCCGGTTGAGCGCATTGAAAAAGCCAAAGCGGAGACCTTGTTGAATAAGACTAAAGTCAGTCTCGCAAAATTGCCTTTGGCGCAAGATAAGCTTACATTGTTACAACAAGAGTATGATTTACTTCTTAAAAAGCTTCAAAACTACTGTACTGTACAAAAGCAGGTACTCGAAGCGAAGAAAGAGGCAGTACTTGCACAGTGCGAACATTCCGCACTGATGCAACAATATAAAGAGCTAGAACAAGCTTGGGAAAGCCAAAAACAAGCTTGGATTGCACTAAATTCGAGGCTACTGAAAACGGCATAACGTTCAGCGGCCTCAATAACTAAAGGGGTGAGGCCGTGAGCAAAAAAGCTGCAGAAAAAACCGAAACTGTTCCACAATCCTATCAATACGATGCCATTATTATAGGCACCGGACCTGGCGGCGAAGGCGCCGCCATGAACCTCTCTAAAAGTGGTAAGAAAGTCGCGGTTATCGAACGCCAGCATGCGGTTGGCGGTGGCTGCGTGCACTGGGGCACCATTCCCTCAAAAGCGCTTCGTCATTCTGTCAGTCGTCTAATTGAGTATAAAGCAAATCCACTTTATCGTTTTACCGAGCGCCCGCAGCGCCATACCTTTCAAGATATTTTGCACCATGCCAGTGATGTGATCTCAAAACAGTCAACATTGCGTTCTAGCTTTTATGGTCGTAACCGCATTCACTTATTCCAAGGCGATGCCAGCTTTGTTGACGCAAATACGGTACAAGTCATTCATCAAGATGGTTCGCAAGAGTTACTCACCGCTAAAACCATTGTGATCGCCACAGGCTCGCGCCCATACCGCCCACCAGGCGTTGATTTTAACCACCCTCGCGTCTACGACAGCGACACTATTTTAAGCCTTGAGCATAATCCTCAGCGCGTATTGATATACGGCGCGGGGGTCATAGGCTGTGAATATGCCTCAATCTTTAAAGGACTGGGCGCAAAGGTAGACCTCATCAACACCCGCGACCGCTTATTGGCCTTTATGGATGCCGAGATCTCTGACGCACTCAGTTACCATTTTTGGAATAATGGTATTGTTATTCGCCATAACGAGGAGTTTGCGAAAGTAGAGACCCATGATAAGGGGGTTATTGTGCATCTACAGTCTGGCAAGAAAGTACGTGCTGACTGCATTTTATGGGCCAATGGCCGCTCCGGTAATACCGAAACACTCAACCTTGCAAGTGTAGGTCTAAAGGCTGATAGCCGTGGCCAGCTTAAAGTCAACGAACACTATCAAACTGAAGTAGATAATATTTTCGCAGTAGGAGATGTGATTGGCTATCCAAGCCTAGCCAGTGCAGCGTTCGATCAAGGGCGTATTGCAGCCAATGCGATTGTGCATGGTGCCTGTGATGATCGTTTGATAACCGATATCCCAACCGGCATTTACACCATTCCAGAAATGAGCTCTGTTGGTAAAACCGAGCAAGAACTCACCGCTGCGCGCATTCCCTATGAAGTGGGCCGCGCCCAGTTTAAACATTTGGCTCGTGCACAGATCACAGGCACTGAAGTTGGCAGCTTGAAAATTTTGTTCCATGCAGAAACCAAAGAAATATTAGGTATTCACTGCTTTGGTGAACGTGCATCCGAGATCATCCATATCGGCCAAGCCATTATGGAGCAAAAAGGAACGGGTAATAATATCGAGTACTTTATCAATACTACCTTTAACTATCCAACAATGGCCGAAGCCTATCGCGTTGCAGCACTAAACGGCATTAATCGTCTACTGGATTAATGCATCGTATGGCATAAATAAGCGTGACACCTTGAGCGTCACGCTTATTGTTATAAATTAAAGCGATACTCCGCGCTGAGTCGCCACACATTATCGCTTTGCTTAGGCTTACCGTTAAAGGCCTCGCGGTTTGCAACTGTGGTTGCCAGACTCAAAAACTCTCCGCCCACAAGCCAATTGCTATTAATTCGATACTTCACTGTAGCGGTCAGTGCATGGCCATCACTTTGATTAGGGTCGAACTGCCAATCATCTTTGTCGATGACTTTGAACTGCTCCCCCCGTAAGGCAAAGCGCCACTCATCGCGCTGATGTGTGAGTAGCAAAAACCAGCTATTAAAGTCATTATCAACGCCTCGATTGGCACCCATTGCGGTATTACCCAGCATGCCTTGTGCGAGTATATGGGTCTGCGGTGTTAACTTGTAACGCCAAGCTGCACTAATAAATTTAGTGTCCCACGCATACTGCCCAGTTCGGTAGTTGATCTTACTTGGATCGCCATTATTATCGTACCAATAGACATTGATCTCACTACGGTTTGAAAAGTCGCGATGATACCCAAGATAATAACCAAATCGGCCATCTACTTCCGAAAACGGTTCAACATGCTGTGCTTGATGTTGTAGCTGCGGTGTGTTCAACGACTCTACCGCGGCAAAGGGGAGACTTTCGTTAAACACCGACTGCCTATCATGCACGGTAAAACCTCGCCATGCGAGTAAAGTGCCAGCCGGATCATTCCCCTTAAAAACACCAAACACACCTTTGAATCCCTGACCGCGGCTACGACGCGTCTGCGGCTGCTCAATCGCGACTTCACCTCCAAATACCCGCACTTCCTCACCAATCCAAGCGTTGATAGCCGAATACTGGTAGATATAGGGTGATGACCAGCCAATATCTGGGTTCTCAATAGAAAACTTCGGATAAAAGCCACCTGCTCGCATAATAAAACGGCGACCATTTTTGGGTAGTGTTCGATATTGCAAATACAGTTCTGTAAAACCGAGCTTGTCATCTGGGTCTGGCACATACTGTGTTACCCCGTGCAAAGACCAAGCGCTGGCAAAATCTACACGCCAATCAATAGCGCCTCGACTAAGCGTAATATCTGACTCCCCTTTCCCAAAACGCGTAACGCCCCACCCTGGCTGATACCAAGCTTTACGATTATCATCATGCTGCCAGGTCGTTTGCAGTTGTCCTTGTCCTGAAATTTCAACGGCACCTACTTGCCCTATGGCGAATAATGCCAGAGCGGCACTGAGCTTAGTAATCATCGAAGCCATCGGAGAAATCCTGAAGTGGAGCAACCAGAGTTTGCTTAATTTGATAGGTAATTGCTTGAGTGTTGTTCACAGCAGAGAGCGCATGCTGTTCTATTTTGTCTATATTTTCGAATCTTTCATGCCATACATTCAGCTTTAGTGCGCTGGCTTGCTGAGCACCTAAGTCAATTGATACTTTGCCGCTGCTATCCGTTACCGCAAATAATGGGCTATCTACAACCACGATATAGCCCAGCATCCAATCGTGAATATTACAACCAAGCTCAACCACACCGGTTTGATCAAATAATACTTGTTTCGGGTCATCGCGATACAACTTAAGCTCGAATGGCTTTGCAGCAGAGAACGAATAGACGTGGTGCAGAATGGGATCTAAATTCGGAAACGAGACTTGTGTGCCTGCTTGCACCATCAAAATATGTGGCACAAACGCTTTATCCTTTTGCTCCATTTTATAATCTAACGTCGTTCTTTTGTTATCAAAGCCATCTCCTTGCAACCACACCGCGACATTCGCGAGTGGCTGTTTATCAGCATCGACTATTTGCACTTCAAGGGCATTGACTAGACCGGCTTGTAGCATTGCCATCATAACAGCAATACGCCCAAAAATTGTTAGGTTTAGCATAAGCAGTTCAACCTATCCTTATTATTTTTCTTAGCTTGTCTACACTAGACCGAGCGGAATAATTATTACATTCATCGCATTTACAGCATGAATACGTATGCAACTTTTACGTGAACGTTAGCATACAACAGTAAGCTTAGCTGATGTGCAAAAGAACACGAATTTTCGTGCCGACAACAAGAAGGAAAAACTATGCGCCCCATGTCACTTTCCCTGATCGGATTAAGCTTGTTTACGACTACGAGCTTTGCCGCATCTTTAGCTGTGAGTTCGCCAGATGGCAAAATCACTTTTACCTTGAGTGATGATAATAGCCAGCCGATCTACCAAGTCAGCTTTAACGACAAAACCATTATTCAACCGTCTAAACTTGGTTTTGATTTCGCAACAGCTGCATCGATGCGCGATGGCTTAAGTATCACCACACATCAGCGCAATAGCGTCGATAGCAGTTGGCAACAGCCTTGGGGCGAAGCCCGGGTGATCCAAGATAAGCACAATGAGCTTGCAGTCACCTTTGCTAAGCAGACAGACAAGTCGCCGCAATATACTGTGCGTGTAAAAGTATTTGATGACGGTGTCGGCTTTCGTTATGAGGTTGCTCAAAATCAAGCGCTTTATATCACCAGAGAATTAACCGAATTCGCCTTTGCACAAAGTGATAAAAGTACCGCGTGGTGGATCCCTGCTCGTGGCTGGAATCGCTATGAATATGTATACAACACCACACCACTGCACGATGCCCCACATGTGCACACCCCGTTTACCTTAAAGAATCAAGACGGAGTTCATATCAGTGTGCATGAAGCGGCCCTAATTGACTATGCGGGTATGACCTTAAACCAGCGTCGCCCGGGAACATTTGTTGCTGATCTAACACCTTGGTCAGATGGCGTTGCAGTAAAAACCAATGGTAAGTTCAATACACCTTGGCGCACCCTGCAAATAGGCGATAAAGCCACCGACTTGTTGAACTCTCACCTTATTTTAAACCTCAACGAGCCAAATAAGCTCGGTGATGTATCTTGGGTTGAGCCGGGTAAATATATCGGCATTTGGTGGGGCATGCACATCAACAAAAATACCTGGGGCAGCGGCGATAAACATGGAGCCACTACGGCGCGCACTAAAGAATATTTGAGCTTTGCCGCTGACAACGGCTTTGATGGCGTGTTGGTTGAAGGTTGGAACATCGGCTGGGATGGCGACTGGTTCTTCAACGGTGATGTCTTTAGCTTTACCGACGCCTATGCTGACTTTAATATTGACGAAATAGCCAAGCACGGAGAAAAAGTAGGTGCACGCCTAATTGGTCATCACGAGACGTCTGGTAACGTCAGCAACTATCGCAATCAAATGGAGGCGGCCTTCGCACTCTACGAAAAAGCAGGCGTTCGCCAAGTTAAAACCGGTTATGTAGCCGATGGTGGCAACATCAAACGCATTGATGCCAAGGGCAATGCCAAATTCGAATGGCACGATGGTCAATTTATGGCAAATGAGTACTTAGACAACGTCAAACTCGCGGCCAAACACAAGATCAGTATCAATACGCATGAACCAATCAAAGATACCGGCCTGCGTCGTACCTATCCAAACTGGATTGCGAGAGAAGGCGCTAGAGGGCAAGAGTTCAACGCATGGGGCACGCCACCAAACCCACCAGAGCATGTGCCAATGCTCGCCTTTACTCGCATGTTAGCAGGCCCAATGGACTTTACTCCGGGTATTTTTGACATGGGCTTCAACGGCCTTGGCGATAAAACCAACCGCCCACAAACCACCCTCGCCAAACAATTAGCGCTTTATGTTGTGCTTTATAGTCCAATTCAAATGGCGGCCGATTTGCCAGAAAATTACCTCGCTAAGCCAGACGCCTTCCAATTTATCAAAGACGTACCCACCGACTGGGAACACAGTATCGCACTTGCAGGAGAAGTGGGTGATTATGTTGTTTTTGCCAGAAAGGAGCGCAAGCATAAACAATATAGTGGTAACGATTGGTTCTTGGGCGCAGTAACTGACGAGGAAGCGAGAGAAATTCCTATTACTTTAGATTTCCTTGAGTCAGGTAAAACCTTTGAAGCGCAAATCTACGCGGACGGTAATAAAGCCGAATGGAAACAAAACCCGTATGAAATGAATATTTACCGTAAAAAGGTAACAAGTGCCGACAAACTCACATTAAAACTGGCTGCCGGCGGCGGTGTTGCTATTCGCTTTAAATCGCTTTAAACATAAGGTGACTACCCAGCAGCTGGGTAGTCACCGCTTTGATCTGTACATTTAGTAAACTATACAGTAGGGTGAAATAGTCAATTAAGACATTCTTATTTCAAAGGAAAATAATATGAAACTTACCCTAGCAAAGAAAAAACTAAAACAATTAGACTATCAACAGAGCCAACTTGCCGTAAAACTCACACCGCAAGCAGCTGGTGGTAGAGGACCAGAAACCGGCGTTATGTGTGAAACGACTAATAACGATTACTGGTGTCAACGTCCAAGTTCACCGGCTGTTACCTGCAGCGTAATGGAACGCTGTTTATAAACATTTCCCACCATATATAGGCTAGATATTATAAAAATATGTAGTTAGCCTATTTCTCAGTCAAACTCTCTATATGCTCAACGGCCAGCTCTCACTCCCCGCCGAGCTGAGTTATAAGTAATAATTTACTGACATTGATAGCTTGGTGTTACACCATTAGCAACTTCCCATTTCGCCGTTAATAGCGACGCAGGGCCATTACTGTCATGGGATAGCTCCCAATTCATAATGCCACCGGCATTGAGCTTAGCGTACTGCGTTTTTGCGCGGATCGTCGGGATACCATTGTAGTAGCTGCTACCATCACTATCGCGACAGGCATTGGCAGGGTTCTCTTGTAGTAAGGTGCGATACGCTTTCCAAGTAGGTCTTGCATAAAATGGTACGCCTAATACCGTTTTTTCTTTACTGAGCCCACGACCTTGCCAGTAAGCTATTGAGTCTTTGGCGTATTGCATAGAGGCATGATCAGTATTGTTCGCGTCGTACGCCATCAAATTTAAAAAGTCGATATCTTGGAATACAGATTCCAACACGCCACCACCGGTATAGCCAAGCGCCACCACAGCTGCCGTCAAGAATTTACCTCTGGCGCGTAACTCAACGCTCAGTTCCTTCATCAGTAATGCATAGTTATTTGCCGAAGCTCCGGGATCTGGGTATTCCCAATCCATATCAACGCCATCTAGATTATGCTGCTCTACAAACGCAATGACCTCTTGCACGAAACGGGCTCTGCCTTGCTGTGAACTGGCGAATGTCTCAAATGCACTATCGTCGCCTCCGTTCCAGCCGCCAATGGCAATCCCCACTTTTACATTGTTGGCATGCGCCGAATTTACTAGCGCTGTCATTTTGCTTAAATTTTCAAGCGGTCTCAGTGTGCCATCTGCATTGGGTAGTAAAAATGAGTAATTGATATGGGTGAGTTTATCAAACTGAATATCACTCACGGCTCCCTGCCAACTTGGGAAATAGCCGACAATTTTAAAATTAGGATCGCCAGGAGGAACCTCGTCAGACACGACACTGAAGTTCACCGCACTCGATTCACCTCGTGCCCCAGACACATCAGTTGCATAAACAGTTAATGCGCGATTACCTAGTCCCTGCGCTTGCCACATCACCTCATAAGGTGCACTGTTGTCAGAGGCGACAAGCGTGCCATCGAGATAGAATTCAACACTGTCGATTGCGGTGTTTTGCGGATGGCTTACTACCGCCGCTAGGCTAACTGATGAGCCCACTAACACTCGTGCGTTACTACTTGGGGAAGTGACCGAAACTTGAGGCAATGGCGTTACAGGATCACAACTGCCATTGGCTTGCCAGACATCATAAGTATTGGAATTTTGCGCTGGGTTTTGGTTTTGTGTCCACCATTTCGCGGTGTATTTAGCTGACTGATAAGTGACTGCGTCGCCACCTGTATATACCTGCTGTGATTGCCATTGCGTTAAGTTGCTACAGTCTACCGCCAGTGCAACTTCCATCGCGCCCAAGAGCGGAAGTGCAATTAATAAATTTGTATATTTCATTACCTTTTTCCATGTTGTATATCGGCTAAAGCAAGTCGTGCCGAGTTTAAATAAATGTTAACTTGCGATTCTAGCCTACCAGCATGAACAAATTTCGTACAACGCAACTCACTACGACCTTAGTCTAATGAAAATAGAAAATACTTCTTCTCTTTACACCATTTATCCATCGGTGATAATGCTCGTTTATAAAATGTCCAACTAGTGCAGCGAGACTGTACAGATAAGGCTTAGCTCAGTATGCTTGCGGGTTTAGGCGCTATAAAGAGAATAATTAAGAGATGAGTACGGCATTTTCAAGACGATTTGTAACCTTAGTCGAGCAATTTTCAGGTGGTAATAAACGCCAATTTGCCCAGCTAACAGGTAAATCCCCTTCCCATATTTACCGTATTTGTCGCGGCTTAAGTCGTCCTTCAATGATATATCTTGAGCACCTTTATAGCCTATTTGCCGTTGATCTGAACTGGTTACTTACCGGTGAACAACCCTTAGATAAACCACAAGGTCAGTTTAAAGATGAACTTACCCTCATACCTAAACTTGATATTGAGGCCAGTGCAGGTATGGGTAGTGTAATTGGTCATGAAGAAGTCACCGAGCAGTTTGCACTCAACCGTCGTTGGCTAAACTCCCATCTTGGCGTGTATTCTGAGAAGCTCGCCTTTGTCTCTATCCGTGGTGATAGTATGCAGCCCACCTTGCTAGACGGCGATATGGTACTCGTTGACCTTTCACAGAATCAACCTAGTAAAGATGCAGTTTATATCGTTCAAACGGATGAGGGTTTAATGGCTAAGCGAGTGCAACAAAGGCATAACCAGCTCAAAGTGATCAGTGATAACCCTGATTACCCAAGCTGGGAGATCACCGCTGATAATGCCGACAGTCACGGCATTGCAGGGCGTGTTGTTTGGTGTGGTCGCAGTATCTAAACTGCAACGTCACTATCCGTGTGATGCTGGAGCATCACACGGACTTAGCCAGCTTTTCCTGCACATTTGCTGTATTCACAAACTGGCTCAACACCAATGAGCACACCGCAAGTGCAGCACCAAAGTAAAATACTAAGGATTGATCGTATAACCATACTAAGCCAAAGCTTGCAGGGATCACTACTGCAGCAATATGGTTAATGGTAAAACTAACCCCAGCTGTTGCTGCGATATCTTCTGGCCGAGCAATTTTTTGAAAATACGTTTTGAGTGCAATAGCCATCGCAAAAAACAGATGGTCGATGACATAAAGCGCTGCTGCAAAGCTTGCTGACTCTACCAATGCATAACCAATAAATACAAAAATGAGTCCCACATATTCGATTGTCAGTGTTTTACGCTCACCAATATGCCCAATCATTTGACCAATCTTGGGGGCAATAAATATGTTTATCAAATGATTCAACATATAAAGCGTGGTGATCTGTGCAACATCAAAACCAAACTTTTCTACCATTAAAAAACCCGCAAACACCATAAATATTTGTCGTCTCGCACCCGAGAAGAAAATCAAGGCATAATATAGGCCGTACTCTTTTCTCAAAATAAGCTTTTTATGCTGCGTAGTATGCATTTCAAAGATAGGAAAGCCGATAAACATAAATAGCGCAATGATAAAGCCAACCCCTCCAATAAGCAGATACATCCACTGATAGTCTGCAGAGAAGTAGCTAAAACCCAGCCATATCACCGCATAGGTGATCAGAGAGGCGATGGATTTAATAGAAAGCAAGATACCCAGTTTGGCCGGCGCCTCATCTTTATTGAACCATTGTAAACTGAGTGATTGATTCAGCGTCTCGAAGTAGTGAAAACCTATCGACATTAACACTGTGGTTGCATACAAACCATAAATAGTAGGCAACAAGCCCGTAATCGCGACGCCAAGCGATAACAAACATAAACTGATCAGTGCGAAGGTTTGCTCCTTTAACACCAATAAAACAAATACCGCTGTAAACGCTAAAAACCCGGGGATCTCACGCAGGGATTGCAACATTCCCATATTAGCGCCATTGAAGTTTGCGGCTTCAATCGCAAAGTTATTGAGCATAGCCATCCAACCTGCGAACGTAACGGCCATAACTACAGTAGCGAGCACTAAGAAATTAAAAGGACTTTGCCATCCTTGAGAAGCATTCTTCATGATTATCTCCACATAAAGCACAACTATTAAAAAGTTATGGCTATAATATGGCCACACGTTAATTTCTGATATACATAATTATGCCAAGTTCTTTATCAAAACAGACAACTTCTCCTTGGCGTATTCAGCCCAAATATAAGCGCTTCTTAAAGCCAAGCCTTGGCCGACCAATCCTGCCAAGAGCGGTAAAAAAAGCAGAGTGGGAGCATGTTCAAAGACACCAACATGAGTGGGGGCAGCTTGCATATACAAGCAATGGAGTCATCACAATTGTGACTCCTGAAGGCACTTTCGTGATCCCGCCAGACCAAGCTTTATGGTTACCTCCGGGCCTTCCACATGAGACATATTGTCGCTACGGTGGGGATTTTCGTAGTGTCTATATCGACAATAAATACACCGAGTTACTAGGGAATAAAGCGAAGCTAATTGCGGTAGATGAACTACTGAAGCAATTTATACTGGAGATCTGTACTTGGCAGGAAGAGTACCACTTAGATGAAAAAACAGAGCGATTTATTACGGTCTTTATTGATAGGCTAACGTCGGCTACAAGTTGCCATTTTTTTATTCCAAGTGCCCAAGACGCGAGAATTTTGCCCATTGTGACAGAGTTGCACAATAACCCAGGATGCAAAATAAATTTAGAAACATGGAGTGAACAGGTCGGCGCATCAACCCGTACACTCAACCGCTTATTTCATAAATGCTTTATGATGGGGTTCAGTGATTGGCGCCAAAAACTAAGAGCTATCAAAGCGATTGAGCTTTTGAAAGATGGATATTCTCAGCAACAAGCAGCTGAATATTTGGGTTTTGAATCTACCGCTGCATTTAGCAATGCGTTTAAAAAAGTCTTTGGCAAACCACCGGGACAGTACATTAAAAAGTAATGGTAATTTGGGATCAATAAATACTTTCCCACTAAATATTATGAATGCACAAATCGGCGGGTAAACCACCTAACCGTGTTGTACTGTGGTGGGAGCGAGTTTACCTCGCGAGGTTTTTTCCGGAATTTCATTGCAACCCATCGGTGGGTGAACCACCTAACCGTGTTGTACTGTGTTGTACTGTGTTGATACTGTGGTGGGAGCGAGTTCACCTCGCGATGTGTTGATTAGCTTGCGAGATTTTTTATATCTCAAATTTCTATACCCCAAACAGCAAAAAACCCGTCGCATTGCTGCAACGGGTTTCTCTTATTTGGCCCTGGCGATGTTCTACTTTCACATGGGTAATCCACACTATCATCGACGCTGTTTTGTTTCACTTCTGAGTTCGGCATGGGGTCAGGTGGGTCCAAAACGCTATAGTCACCAGGAAATTCTGTTCATCAATGAAGTCTCCCTCATTAATGTAAATCCGGAAAAAGCTATTAAATTCTTTGTCTACTTTAGTCTATTAACTTCTGTTAGCTAAGGCCTCCATGGATGGAGGTCATGCTAGGAATTGTCTGGAACAATTCTAGTAAACCACTTTGGCGTTGTATGGTTAAGCCTCACGGGTAATTAGTACGAGTTAGCTTAATGCCTCACAGCACTTCCACATCTCGCCTATCAACGTTGTAGTCTTCAACGGCCCTTCAGTTGACTCTAAGTCAAAGTGAGAACTCATCTCGATGCCTGCTTCCCGCTTAGATGCTTTCAGCGGTTATCAGTTCCGAACGTAGCTACCGGGCAATGCAATTGGCATCACAACCCGAACACCAGCGGTTCGTCCACTCCGGTCCTCTCGTACTAGGAGCAGCCCCTCTCAATTCTCAAACGCCCACGGCAGATAGGGACCGAACTGTCTCACGACGTTCTAAACCCAGCTCGCGTACCACTTTAAATGGCGAACAGCCATACCCTTGGGACCGACTTCAGCCCCAGGATGTGATGAGCCGACATCGAGGTGCCAAACACCGCCGTCGATATGAACTCTTGGGCGGTATCAGCCTGTTATCCCCGGAGTACCTTTTATCCGTTGAGCGATGGCCCTTCCATTCAGAACCACCGGATCACTATGACCTACTTTCGTACCTGCTCGACGTGTCTGTCTCGCAGTTAAGCTTGCTTCTACCATTACACTAACCGTACGATGTCCGACCGTACTTAGCAAACCTTCGTGCTCCTCCGTTACTCTTTGGGAGGAGACCGCCCCAGTCAAACTACCCACCAGGCACTGTCCTCAACCCCGATTCAGGGGCCTAAGTTAGAACATCAACACTACAAGGGTGGTATTTCAAGGTCGGCTCCACAGAAACTAGCGTCTCTGCTTCAAAGCCTCCCACCTATCCTACACATGTAGGGTCAATGTTCAGTGCCAAGCTGTAGTAAAGGTTCACGGGGTCTTTCCGTCTAGCCGCGGGTACACAGCATCTTCACTGCGATTTCAATTTCACTGAGTCTCGGGTGGAGACAGCGTGGCCATGGTTACACCATTCGTGCAGGTCGGAACTTACCCGACAAGGAATTTCGCTACCTTAGGACCGTTATAGTTACGGCCGCCGTTTACCGGGGCTTCGATCAAGAGCTTCGCCTAAGCTAACCCCATCAATTAACCTTCCGGCACCGGGCAGGTGTCACACCGTATACGTCATCTTACGATTTTGCACAGTGCTGTGTTTTTAATAAACAGTCCCAGCCACCTGGTCACTGCGGCTCTCGTTTGCTTACAGAGCAAGTCCTTCACAAACAAGAGCGTACCTTCTCCCGAAGTTACGGTACAATTTTGCCTAGTTCCTTCACCCGAGTTCTCTCAAGCGCCTTAGTATTCTCTACCTGACCACCTGTGTCGGTTTAGGGTACGATTCAGTATGAACTGAAGCTTAGAGGCTTTTCCTGGAAGTAGGGCATCAACAACTTCACCACCTTAGTGGCTCGTCTCGACTCTCAACCTTAGCAACCCGGATTTTCCTAAGTCACCAGCCTACAGCCTTTCACATGGACAACCAACGCCATGCTTGCCTAGCCTGCTCCGTCCCCCCATCGCATTCATACCGAGTACGGGAATATTAACCCGTTTCCCATCGACTACGCTCTTCAGCCTCGCCTTAGGGGTCGACTCACCCTACCCTGATTAACATGGGATAGGAACCCTTGGTCTTCCGGCGGAGGAGTTTTTCACTCCTCTTGTCGTTACTCATGTCAGCATTCGCACTTCTGATATGTCCAGCATGCCTCCCGGCACACCTTCAGCCACTTACAGAACGCTCCCCTACCCCGCATA
>NZ_CP011924.1:3325000-3397500 GCF_000238315.3 Pseudoalteromonas piscicida | reverse complement strand
TCACATTTACCTGATGATTAAGGATCTGCTCCGCTTTTTCGATAAATGTGTGAGCATTAGTAGCCAAACGCAATGTCGCTGTCGCGACAATACTAACGTTTTGCTTGGGGATATCCTGTAAGCGCTCAGCAAACAAAGCAAGGCATTCCCATCCTCTTTGCATCGCCTCAAGCGACAATTCATTTTGGTCATTAAGCCCAGATGCCAGCCGCACCTTCCTTTTCACACGGCCAATTGTGTGAATACCGCCTGCCATATGTTTCGCTATCAACATATGAAAGCTGTTAGACCCTAAGTCTATTACAGCGTAAATATCTTCCTTCGAAGCAGTCTTTGCCACTTTTTAAACCTCAACAAATCGCTTTAAGCGCTTACTACTTTACTATCCAAGTTTACTTGGATTGTGGTTTTCTGTAGCCACCTGTTCGGCGACCACCACCACGTTGCTTGTTACCACTATTACCATGGCCTGAATGACGACGTTTATTTACTTGAGGCGCACGCAAGTCAGTTAATAGTGCTGTTTTATCATAATGAGAAACAGGAATTGCATGCTCTATGTATTCCTCTATCTCATGTAAATTATAGGCGTATTGCTCGCACGCAAAACTAATCGCATGTCCAGATGCACCAGCTCGACCCGTACGACCAATGCGGTGAACGTAGTCTTCTCTGTCATCCGGCAAGTCGAAGTTGAACACATGACTTACTTCAGGAATATGTAAACCACGTGCAGCAACATCAGTCGCCACCAATAAATCAACATCGCCACGCGTAAACTGCGCTAAAATTGACTGGCGTTTCTTTTGATTCACGTCTCCAGTAAGCAAGCCTGCACGGTGGCCATCTGCTTTCAGCCATGCGTATACGTTTTCGCAGCTGTGCTTAGTATTAGCAAAAATGATTGCCTTCTCTGGCCACTCTTCCTCAATCAAAGTCAGCAGTAAAGGTATTTTGTCATCTGTTGACGGGTGAAATAGCTCTTCTTGAATACGTTTGCCCGTTTTAACATCTGGCTCAATTTGCACATGAATAGGATTGGTCATGTGTTCGAATGCTAACTCTTGCACTCTGTATGACAGTGTTGCAGAGAATAATAGATTTAATCGCTCTTCACGACCTGGCATGCGATTGAACAAATAACGAATGTCTTTGATAAAACCTAAATCAAACATTCGGTCTGCTTCATCTAGCACAACCACTTCGATATCATTGAGGTTATAAGCACCCTGCTTATAAAAATCGATTAAACGCCCAGTCGTTCCGATTAGTATATCCGCGCCTTTTTCCAGTTGAGCCCGTTGTTTTTCGTAATCTTCGCCACCATATACAAGGGCAAGCTTAAGATCACAACGTGGCGCAATGACTTGCGCGTCCTTATGTATTTGGATAGCCAACTCTCGAGTCGGTGCCATAATAATTGCACGAGGTTGCGTTTTTTTATCCTTTTTAGTCTGCAATAGGCGATGACAGGTCGCGGTCAAAAACGCAAGAGTTTTGCCCGTACCAGTTTGTGCCTGGCCCGCGATATCGCGGCCTTCACAGATGTAAGGTATATACTTTGCTTGGATTGGCGTACAAAATTCGAAGCCATTTTCCTGTAAACCGGCGACCACTTCCGGTGCTAAAGCAAAGTCGTTGAATTTTTTATTGGTCAAATGTGTCTTAGTCATAGCAATAAAGCATAACGTTTAAACTTGCAATAAGAAACAAGAGTGTTTAAATACGCATTAAATATTTCGCCTAATTCTAACGGAGAGCGTAATGAGCGACAAAATTATCCAACTAACTGATGACAGCTTTGAAGCTGACGTAATCAAATCTGACAAGCCTGTACTAGTAGATTTCTGGGCAGAATGGTGTGGCCCTTGTAAGATGATTGCGCCTATCCTTGATGAAGTTGCAGAATCACACGGTGACCGCGTAGCGATCGGCAAACTAAATATCGACCAAAACGCTGGTACTCCACCTAAGTACGGTATCCGTGGTATTCCAACACTATTACTGTTTAAAGATGGTGCAGTAGCAGCAACTAAAGTTGGTGCTCTATCTAAGACTCAACTCGTTGAGTTCCTAGAAAACAACCTGTAATTCAGGTTGTTACACACTCTGCGGCATAACTGCCGCAGTTGTGAAGCTGATCTATATCATTTTTAATAGAATAAAATTTGTATAAACACTGGACGACCCGACGCCTAGCTGCTAACTTATAAAGCCACAAACCTTTAAGCTTTATCAAATCAACCTCTCTCGTGAAACTAACGAGAATGACAACTGTAATAAAGAACCCACCAATATGCATTTACGCGAATTAAAAGACAAGTCAATCAATGAACTTGTAAAACTGGCTGAGTCCATGGGACTTGAAAACGTAGCTCGTTTAAGAAAACAAGATATTATCTTTGCTATTTTGAAAGCGCACGCGAAAAGCGGCGAAAATATATACGGCGGCGGTGTTTTAGAAATTTTACAAGATGGCTTCGGCTTTTTACGTTCTTCAGAAGCATCTTACCTAGCTGGCCCTGATGATATTTATGTTTCTCCGAGCCAGATTAGACGTTTCAGCCTGCGTACCGGTGATACCATCGTTGGTTTAATCAGACCACCAAAAGATGGCGAAAGATATTTTGCATTATTGAAAGTTAATGAAGTTAACTTCGATAAGCCTGAAAACTCTCGTACCAAAATCCTATTCGAAAACTTAACGCCTATTCATGCTAATGAGCGTATGGTAATGGAACGCGGTAATGGTAGTACCGAAGATATTACCGCTCGAGTGTTAGACCTTGCCTCTCCAATCGGTAAAGGTCAGCGTGCACTTATCGTTGCACCACCAAAGGCGGGTAAGACAATGTTGCTACAAAACATTGCTCAGTCCATCACATACAACAACCCAGATGCAACTTTGATGGTACTACTTATCGATGAGCGTCCGGAAGAAGTAACTGAGATGCAGCGCCTTGTTCAAGGTGAAGTTATTGCCTCTACGTTTGATGAACCAGCTAACCGCCACGTTCAGGTAGCAGAAATGGTAATCGAAAAAGCAAAACGCTTAGTTGAGCATAAGAAGGATGTTATTATTCTACTTGACTCAATTACACGTCTTGCTCGAGCATACAACACGGTCATTCCTTCATCAGGTAAAGTATTAACTGGTGGTGTTGATGCCAATGCACTTCACAAGCCTAAGCGCTTCTTTGGTGCTGCGCGTAATGTTGAGGAAGGCGGAAGCTTAACCATCATCGCAACGGCACTTATCGATACCGGCTCTAAGATGGATGAAGTTATCTACGAAGAGTTTAAAGGTACGGGTAACATGGAACTACATCTAAACCGTAAGATTGCGGAAAAACGTGTATTCCCAGCTATCGACTTCAACCGCTCAGGTACTCGTCGTGAAGAGCTACTAACGAAAACTGACGAACTTCAGAAAATGTGGATCTTGCGTAAGATTGTGCATGAAATGAGTGAAATCGATGCGATGGAATTCCTTATTGATAAGCTTTCCATGAGCAAAACAAACGATGAGTTTTTCGACTCAATGCGTCGTAAGTAAGTAGACTCTAAGTCTAGTTATTGAAAAGCCAGCTTATGCTGGCTTTTTGCGTTTCAGGTTCGCCAACTGCCTGTTTTTGTTCTATACCTTACCTAGTGAATTTAAACCAAATTTGAATAATGAACCTAGGGACTTAGAATGAAGCCGAGTCGTATTATTGCCGCTGTCACGCTTTTTAACTTGGCTTCAGTAACACTCGCTATTACCTTACTATCCTCTGATGAGGCTAGAGTGGCCGTCGCAGTTAGCGCTTTAACACTCGGGGCATTATTGCAATTCTTATGTTTAAAAAAAGCCTCTTCTGCTGAAAAAGATATGGAGCATCTAGTTCGCAATTTTATCAGTGACAATGGTGTCGACCTAACATATCGCTTTAACGAACAAGATAAAAATATTTCTAAGTCCTGCCTACTAATGAATGATTGCTTCGCCGTTATAGAACATATAATTAGTGAAGTGTACGCATCTTCTTCTCGACTTCACCCAATGGCGGATAGCTTAAGAGATACCTATGCATCCATGACACAAAAGGCAACACTACAACATACGCATGGTGAATACTTAGCTACTTCAATACAGTCTATGTTAGAGATTTCTGCGCGTTTAGATACGAGTTTAGAGCAAATCTACGCATCTGTAGAGAATGCCACAACGGCAGTGAAACAGACCCGATTAGATACCGATAAAAGCCAAGAAAGTCTGCTAACACTTGCAGACAACATCAAGAAAACCAGTGAACAAATAGAATTGCTCAAAACTGACAGCAATGAAATTAGTTCTGTGCTTGAAGTCATTAACGGTATTGCAGAGCAAACCAATTTACTTGCGCTAAATGCTGCAATTGAGGCCGCACGAGCAGGCGAACTTGGCCGAGGCTTTGCTGTCGTCGCTGACGAAGTGCGTAATCTTGCAGCAAGAACAAGCCAATCAACTAAGGAAGTAAGTCTGGTAATTAGGAAAATACAATCCGGCACAGAATCCGTTCATGCGCTGATGCAAGCGGCGCTGCAAGAAACCGCCAATACCGTGAAATTAAGCGAAGCGTCGACAAAAGAGGTTGATGAAATAGAAAACGCAATGCTTTCTATCAATCAAATGTCCCATGACATTCATCAACAAGTTGAAGAGCAGAAACAAGCCTCTGACGCAGCTCAAGAAAGTATAGAGTCAATGGTACACCTGAATTCCGATGCCCTTTCAAGTACCAAAATACAGGCCGTCTCCAATCGTGACCTCATCGCCCTTTCGCAAAGTATTCATTCAAAGTTATCCATGTTTAAGATTTCAGATTACACGCCAGAACTCGATACCAGAAAAGACAGCTCCCGAGTATCTATCAGTGATGATGAGCAACCTGATAATCTAAAGGTGGATGATTCCGACGATATAGAGCTATTTTAGGAGGCCAATGATTCTTGAGATTTTAGCTGATCACACATTGCAAGAAACAGAGATTGAAATTGATCTTCACTTCCTTGCTTTAATACCTTCTCAAATTCTATAGCGATACTTGCAAGCTCTGGAAATTCAAACATGGATGCCGCCCCCGCCAACTTATGACAAATAGTCTGAAGAGTGCTCAGATCTTTGTTTTGCCACGCATCAATCAACAAGTAGCGCTCTTGCTCAAAAGTGCTTGCGAAACTATCTCGCAAATCCGATAAATCAATATTAAGTTCATACGCTTTGCCGTCAGACTCAAAGTTTAAGTGCGTATTCAATACCGCTAGTAATTCATTTTTATTAATCGGCTTGCCAATGTGACCATTGAACCCTGAATCAATATATGATTTTACCTCTTCCATCAGCACATTAGCGGTTAACGCGTATATTGGACCAGAGTAGCCCGCCGAGCGAATGATCCGAAGTGCCTCCACCCCGTCCATTCTTGGCATTTGAATATCCATAAGCACCAAATCAGGAAAGTCGCTAAGACACTGTTCAACTGCTCGAGCACCATTTTCGGCTACAATAACCGTTGCACCAGTTCTCTCTATCATGCGAGAGAATAGTTGCCGATTCTCGGGGTGATCTTCCACAACCAGCACCGTACCTGAGAGCAAAGGTTGCTTGGACTGCGGTTCTTGAATTTCGGTAATAGCCGTATTGAGGTAAACAGTACAAGGGACACAGAAAGAGAAAACACTGCCATGATCAACAACACTTTGTACTTTGATTTCACCATTCATCATGTGGGCAAGCTGGCTCGATAAACTTAACCCCAGCCCAGACCCCCCAAAACGCCTTGTTATACTGTTGTCAGCTTGTTGGAAATTATCAAAAATTCGACCTATCTGCTGCTCAGTCATACCAATACCGGTGTCCTTCACCACAAACTGTAAACCATGGTGCGTTTCAGATACCTCCAATTCGATACGGCCTTTTTCGGTAAACTTTAGGGCATTACTTAGCAAGTTTATTAGTATTTGTTTTACTCGAATGTAATCCAAACGTACATAAGCGTTAGCCCTTACCTGATCACAGACAATAAACTCTAATTGCTTACTCTGTATATTTTGTTGAAACATATCACATAAGTCAGCAAGTAAGCTGCTTACCGAAAATTCAGTTGCTTCTAGCTCTAAGCGCTCGGCTTCGATTCGACTTAAATCCAAAATATCATTGACGAGATCGCGTAAATGTAATCCTTGATTATAAATAGTTCTGACCGATGCTTGTGCCTGAGCATTTAAATCTTGTTCGACCAACAAGTCTTCTGCATGTCCCAGCACCGTGGTAAGTGGCGTCCTAATTTCATGACTCATGTTTGCCAGAAATTGACTTTTCACTTGGTTGGCCGCCTTTAACTCATCCGCTTTTTGCTGAAGCTCAGATGTTCTCAACGCTACTTTTTGGCTTAACTCCAGTTTTGCTCTTTGCTCAACCTTACGCCGATAGAGTGCGAAAGTTGTCAGTAAAGTTAATATCGCGATGATAACACCCAACAATTGTAATTGGCTGCGCTGTTCCTCTTTCAGCAACTGTAATTTTTGTTCTTGCTTGAGCACTTCGACTTCTCGAGAAAGTTCACTAGCCTCATACTTAGCACGATAGTCATTAATCCTTTTCAGCATGTCATCATTCATCAAGCGGTTTTGCGCTTCCAAATTTTGTGAGTCATAATCTCTAGCGCGCTTAATATTTCCTTGTGCAGCCTCAATCAGCGCTAACAAACGAAGTGCCATACGCTCTCTTTTCTGTTCATGCATAACTCGACTTGCCGCTAAACTTTGCTCTGCATTAGTCAGCGCTTCTGTTAGCCGCCCTTGAGCGAAGAAAATTTGTGCTAAGGTGAACTGAGCTTCCATTAGGTTGGCAGGATTCTGAGCCTTTTCGGCATAATAGAGCGCAAAGTTTGCTTCTTTTTCGGCTAATTCTAATTGGTTTTGTGAATAGCTCAATAAAGCAAGATTGCCATATTCAAATGACAAGTGGCGGACATCGTTCTGCGCTTCATAATAAGTAATTGCTGCTTGGTACGACGCTTTGGCAAGCGCGGGGCGTTTAGTCTCAGTGTATAGCACGCCAAGATCTGCTTGAGCTAGCGCAACACCATATTCATCGTTTAGCTCGACGAATGCGTTTAGGGCTTCATGGAGCATTTCTTCCGCTTTATCATAGGCACCTTGACGAATATAAACACCCGATATATTTAGTAAAATATCGGCATGATCTTGAGCATCGCCAAACTCTTGGTAAAGTTCATCTGCTTTTAAATAATTATGTAGTGCCAAGTCAAGTGTGAAGCTATTAAAATACGCCAACCCCAAATTACTATGTAAATTAGCCATTTCGATGGGGACATTACGTTGCTCAGCTAACGCTAATGCCCGTGAGTAAAACTCAATAGCCTGTTGATAATGACCAAGGTAAAAGTAGCAGATCCCTTGAACCTTTACCGCTGAAAAATGGTTGTCACTCAGTCTGTCTGATTGCGTTATCAACTCTAACTGATTGAGAAAAACGAGTGCATCTTTGAATTGATTTTGTTTATAAGCAGACTTACCTAGACTAAGCAAAAGTTCTACTTTTCTTGCCTTTCCTAGGTTTTGCTCCGTGAGCAACTCAGTGCCCAGTATTTTTTGCTGTTGCCAATTGGTGGTTTGCTCCACCTCTGAGATCCGCTCAGCAAGGGTGCTATCATTTAGTGTGGCGTTAACTTGAAAACAACTGGAGAAACACAGGCTACAGGCAAACACAGACCAGGGCTTTAGTAGCCTCGATAAATTCATTGTTGCTCTCCATTGCTTATCATTTAGTCTGCGTGGTAGTGTGAAGATACACCAAGACTAAAGAGGCGACAATGTTCAATCCGCTAACAGATGTTATTTTTAGACTAATTTGTCAAAATCAATCTTTAAAAGTGCACACTATTGCCGCCGCTCTGATGGAACAACAGCAACTACCTCGCCTTGATGAAGATGAAAATAAAAATCTATTTAAACGTAACTTCCTGATCATGAATGCCCTGTATCAACTCCAGCAAGAAGTATTCGCTGAGGGCCTGTATCTACATGTAGAAGCACTCAATATTTATCTAGCTCCACAACTAGGTGAACATTCATTAGCGTTAGATGACCCGCTCAGAAGTTATTATTTAGACTGGCAGCATTACGAAACCAGTAGTGAAGAAGTGAGTGCTCTGTTAGATAATTTTTGGCAACAGTTTACATTTAGCGGCGCTCGCCAGCGACTTGCCATCAAACCTGACGAATTAAACGCGATTAAAACGCGCTGGAGACTTCCTAAAGGTTATGATCGCAGGATGTTAAGCCAATGTTGGAGAAAACTGGCCTTGACTCATCACCCGGATAAATCAGGTGATGAGGAAACATTCAAACGCTTAATGAATGAGTATGAAATACTCAAGCAGGCCTTAAGCACGTAAGGCTTTATAGCGCTTATTTTTAATCTTACTATTGTTAAGCTTACGTAGTGCAGGCTTCACTGCCTCGCGTTTTACAGCCACGAATGTTTGCACATCATAAATATTGATTTTACCAATTTGCTTGAAGCTTATGCCTTCTTCACCAGTCAAACTGCCCACGATATCTCCTTTGCGAAGCTTTTGCTGCTTTCCGCCTTCAATCATGAGGGTCACCATATTCGACTTATAGGCTGGTTTTTCGAGCAGCGAATGACTCGGCAACGTGCCATGTTTTAGCTCTTGACCATATATTTCCGCCAACTGTTTTATTTTGAAGGCTTCTTTTTCTCCATAAAGAGATACTGCGATACCTTTGTGCTCACCCCGACCCGTACGACCAACACGGTGAATATGCGTCTGCGGCTCAAGCGCCAAATGATAATTAACCACAAGCTCAACTTCCTCAACGTCGAGCCCTCGAGCGGCAACGTCAGTGGCAACTAGAATATTGGCACTCTTGTTAGCAAAAGTGAGCAATGACCATTCACGTTCACCTTGATCTAAATCGCCATGTAACTCGACGCAAGCTAGTCCAGTTTGACGTAATTCTTCGAATAGTCGCTTAGTCTCAGCTTTGGTATTACAAAAAACGATACAGCTTTGCGGCTGATGTTGCATTAACAGCACTCTCAGTGCGTTAAAGCGCATTTTATTGTTGTCTAATTTATAAAAGGTTTGCTTAATGCTGTGGTGTGCTTGTTCTTCTTTCGCTTCAACAAACTCTGGCTCACGCATATATTGCTTCGCCAGTTTCATGATCTTGTCTGGGTAAGTCGCACTAAACATTAGTGTTTGTCGAACTTCAGGCACATACACTAAAATGCTTTCTAGCGTTTCAGTAAAGCCCATATCCAACATCTGATCGGCTTCGTCGAATACCACAGTCTGCGTTTCAGTCAGCATGAGTGAGCCATTAAAAACATGCTCTTCAACCCGACCAGGTGTACCAACAACTATATGCGCACCGTGTTGTAACGCTCGAGTTTGAGGTTCAATTGGCACTCCTCCGCAGAGTGTTTGCACTTTGACGTTACCAATTAAAGCCGCAACTTTTCTGATCTCTTGTGCGACTTGATCAGCCAACTCTCTCGTTGGACATAACACCAAAGCTTGAACATCATTGCACTCGGGCTGCAACTTATTTAGCAGCGCAAGTGAAAACACCAGTGTTTTACCAGATCCGGTTTTCCCTTTCACGACTAAATCTCGTCCAGTCAGCGCCGGCGCTAAACTCACAGACTGTACTGCCGTTGGCACTATGTAGTTAAGATCTACAAGGCGCTGAGCAAGCGCTTGGTTTAGAGGTAATTGAGAAAATGAAGTGATCGACACAGTGCTTTCCTATTCGCTATCTTAATCGCGTATTTTATACCAAATGTGTAAATTCGCTAACCGCTTTACTCTATTATTCCAAGATAAAGCGCCCCTAGATTGTGGATGAATTTCCCTCATCGCAATACACGGACTTACATCACAATTTATGCTTTAATCTCTCGGTAACTCCATTTTTACCAAGGATTATCATGAAGTTTAAATCACTATTGGCATTTGGTTTATTAAGCGCAGGTTTGAGCACAGCACTGCAAGCCGAAGAATTTACTACACAACAATTAGAACAAGTTAAACAAGTTAGAGAAGCCGCAAGCCACAGCAACCTAAGCTGGCAACTACTAGAATCCCTCACCACAGAAGTAGGCCCACGCTTACCGGGTACCGAAAATGATAAAAAAGCGGTAGCTTGGGCAAAGAAACAACTTGAGCAATTGGGCTTTGACAAAGTCTGGCTTGAGGAAGCGACCTTTCCTGAATGGCGCCGCTACCATGAGTCTGCAAAAATCCTGATACCGAGCGAACAACCGCTACACCTTACCGCACTCGGTAACAGCGTCAGCACACCAAAAGATGGACTAAGTGGTGAGGTAGTTTTATTTGAAACCCTCGATGAGCTGATTGCTGCGCCAGACAATAGCTTAAAAGGTAAAATAGCCTTTATTAATTACCGCATGAACCGCGACATTGATGGTAATGGCCATGGACCTGCGGTAAGAGCTCGTAATAGCGGTGCCGTAGAAGCCGCTAAAAAAGGCGCTATCGCCTATATGATGCGCTCAGTCAGCACCAGCCACCACCGCTTCGCGCATACTGGCGGCAGTCACTATAAAGCGGGAGTGACAAAGATCCCGTCCACTGCAGTTGCGAACCCAGATGCAGATCAGCTAGCACGCCTTATCAACTCAGGTCATGCCGTTAAAGTCGCGCTAAATATTCAAACCGAGGACTTAGGTGAAGGAACCAGTTACAACGTCATCGGTGAATTCACGGGCACCGAATTTCCAGAGCAATATGTCTTAATTGGTGGTCACTTAGACTCTTGGGATCTGGGTACTGGTGCACTCGATGATGGCGCTGGTGTTGCATTGACGATGGCAGCAGCAAAGCACATTGCCGATGTAAAACGCCCTAAACGTAGTGTCCGCGTAGTCCTATTTGCAGCAGAAGAACTCGGTCTCTGGGGAGCAAAAGCTTATTTTAAAAAGCATCAGGCAGAATTAGACCGCATCGTAGCCGCATCCGAGTCCGATTTTGGTGCAGATGTAGTGTATGCGTTTGAATCAAACGTAAATGCCGCTTCCTTACCAGTTGTACGTGAGATTGCAAAGCAATTGGCGCCGCTCGGCGTTACTTATATTGGCAAGAATAGCGCACATGGTGGTCCTGACTTAATTCCGCTGAAAAATGCCACATCGGCGCCAATCTTCGCTTTACACCAAGATGGCACGGATTATTTTGATTATCACCACACAGCTGATGACACGCTTGATAAAGTCGATCCGGCAAAATTAAAGCAAAATACCGCGGCATACGCTGTATTTGCCTTAATGGCAGCCGACGCCAAAACGAAAATGGCAGGGAAATAAAATCTTACACTTATGGGGACAAGTACACTTGTCCCCTACACTCAAGTTGCCTACCTTAGACATACCCACACGTAACTAACTAATAGAATATGGAAATCAAAAGCGTATTTTTTTCCTTTTACGACACAATATTCAACTTTATCAGTAAATATAAAGTTGCGATGTCGGCACTGATTGTGGTCACTATTGCACTTTACTTTTATAACCAACATCAACAACAAATCGCTAGTTATCAAACATACTTAGCCTCCCCACAAATCGATGACCTGATTATTTTTGACGCTGGCAAAAACACAGGGCAAGCTTATGATCCAGCTTTTCAGATACTACAAATTACTGAACTAACAGATGACAACATTGAAGTGAAGGAAAGTGCCTACACGTATCGAACAATGCGTAACATCACCCGAGATATCCGTGTCAGCATGCTAATGACCGATCATTATTTTAAGCCACAAAGGCTGACGCTAGAAAAAGACAATCTATTAGACTTACTTGACAATGAAACGATTGTTTCCGTCTACAGACCAGTCGGGATCCATGTACTTGGCGGTGTTGTTAGACAACGATTTAAAAAGCCGAAGCCATTATATAACGGACCTAAGATCTCTGCACAGAATCAAGAAGCAATTCACGCTTACAGCCAAGGAAACTTTGAAGAAGCAAAAACGGGATTTGCAGCAGCGGCTAAAACTGGCAACCCTTGGGCACAATATAACTATGGAACAATGCTTCGCGACGGTGAAGGCGGTGCAAAAGACATTAAAAAGGCGATCCACTGGCTTAAACTTGCCGCCGAGCAAGGTAATCATAAAGCACAATCGGCTCTGGCTAAGTTATGCCAAGACTACCCCTGTTAACTGTGACTTTGCTTGTGATACTGCATAGTCAAAACGTTTGCTTCAAACTCTTGTTGTGCCACAGGCTTAGAATGAAAATAGCCTTGTGTCATATCACACAGTAAATTCTTTAAAAACATGCATTGTGCAGGGGTTTCAACCCCTTCTGCAATGACCTTTAAGTTCAATTTGTGCGCCATCAAGATAATCGCACTGACGAGCGCTTTATCTTCTTCATCTTCAGGTAAATCACGAATAAAGGTTCTATCAATTTTCAATTTAGAAAGCGGGAAGCGCTTGAGGTAACTCAACGACGAATATCCAGTACCGAAGTCGTCAATCGCCAGTTCTACGCCCATTTCTCTTAATGCTTTTAATTGTGACAATATTTTGTCTGAGTTTTCAACCAGTACCGACTCTGTGATTTCCAATGTCAGATACTTTGCTTCCAGTTTGGTATCTCTAAGTACTTTTCTTACTAGCTCGACCATATCTTGGCGTTTAAACTGAATACTAGAAACGTTAACTGCAATAAATAAGGGTCTACCGTAGTTGTCTTGCCAGGCTTTAACTTGAGAACAAGCGTGATATAGCACCCACTCCCCAATGGGTAAGATAAGGCCTAGTTCTTCGCAAACGGGAATAAACTGATCGGGTGAAACATGGCCCAGCAACTCACTTTTCCATCTTAACAACACCTCGCAGCCAACGAGGTCGCCGCTGCCAAGCTGTGAAAAAATGGGCTGGTACACCAGTGATAATTCTCGATTAGACAGTGCTTTATGCAAAGCGCTTTCTAACACGCTACGCGCTTTGGCATGTTGATGCATCGCTGAAGTATAGAATTGAAAACAGTCGCGACCATGTTCCTTGGCTTTATACATTGCACTGTCGGCATTACGGAGCAAAATTTTTCGGTCGGTGCCGTCATCTGGGTAAAGCGTGATCCCCATACTACCGGAGACATAAGCTTCGTGTCCTTCCAAATGAAAAGGGTTGGCTAGCGCACGTAAAATCTTCGTCGCAACCAGCTCTAAATCACTGATGGAACTTATATCTTGTAGCAATAAAGCAAATTCATCCCCACCTAACCTTGCAACGGTATCAGAGCTGCGCACGCACTCATTAATACGGTTTGCTGCTTCTTTGAGTAATAGATCACCAATATGGTGCCCAAGCGTGTCATTCACTGCTTTAAAGCGGTCAAGATCGATAAAACAAATAGCAAAGCGCTCTTCTAGCTGAGCTGCTCGTTTTAACGCTAAATCAAATTTAACGTGATAATGATGGCGATTTGCAAGGCCCGTCAAACTATCAAAGTTGGCTTGCTGCCACATCAACTGCTCGTTACGTTTTCTCGAGGTAATATCACTGAATAAGGCAACATACATATCAATCTCCCGAGCTTCATTAAATACTGCGGATACCTGCAGCCAACTCGGATAAATTTCACCATTTTTGCGCTTGTTCCAAATCTCTCCTTCCCAATGGCCTTTGTTAACCAAATCATCATATAACGCATTGAAAAAGCGCTCATCGTGACGCCCAGAGTTTAGGATTGATGGAGTCTCCCCTATCACTTCATCCATGCCAAAGCCTGTAATTTCGCTAAATGCGCGATTTACCATTTGGATTTGATTATGTTTGTCGGAGACCAACACGCCTTCAGTGGTTGTCGCAAATACCGTACTTGCCAAACGCTGTTCTCTTTCGTTCTCAAGTTCTTCCGTAATATCCTGAATAACATAAATGAAGCCAAGCTTAGCTTGCGTTTCGCTTACTACAGGGGCACAAGAAACCCGAACATTACGATAGTCAAAACGCGCATCGAGTTGGCACTCCAGCGTACCTTCCGTTAGCAGCTTTTCACTATCAAGCACATCAAATAAGGTATAAATAGATTTTGATTTTAACGCTTCTAAACTATCAAAATCCTTTAATACTGAACCATTAGCGGCTTCTATATGATGAGTTTCATCCGTAAACACCAGGTATGCTTTAATACCATCAAAAATGGCACTGAGTTTTGCGCCTTGATCTTGTGCTCGCTGATTGGAGCGCCTTAGCCTGACCAAAACGGTCATCAATACCGCCATCGATAGAATAAGCACAGCAATTACCGCAGTTAACAGAATGACCTGTACCATATTGGCTTGCTTGATTTTTTCAGTCTGTAACAAGACCTGCTGTTCAAGGTTAGCTTGGTAGTGCCAGAGATCTTGCTGTAGCTTACGCTTTTCACTCATATCTTGAATGATAGAAAGTAATCTAGGTTTGCCATCACTATTTTCAAACGGCGTTGAGTGAACACTTACTGTTTTCACACTACCGTCTGCAGTTTGATGTTGGAAGATAAAATAGTTGCGGCCTTCATTTAAAGCTGCTTGACGCTCATTGGCAACCTGCTCGGCGGTAAATAAGTTGATATCTTGAATGACTTTTGATTCTAGTACCGCCTCGCTATAACCATAGAATGCGGCGGCAGCTTTATTGGCATCTAAAATCTTTCCAGACGTGGGCTCGATGATCAACATCACCGCACCATGATTAGAAAAAGTATAATATGGTAACTCGTGAGCTGGTGCTGACATACAAAACAGCAACAGCAGCCCCCCGAGCAATTTTGACATCAACTTCAAACTCAGACCCCTCAGGATATCGTTTTATGCAATCGCGGCGACTATAGCGCAAAGGGTATGTGAGCTACATCGAAAGTCGATTTTTGCTTGTTTCATATCAAAACAACTCAACACACACATCTTTTTATAACAATTTATACACTTGCTCCGGCGTACTGACAAGCCGATAAGTTCTGAAAGTGTAGTCTATTTCGCAATAGTGTAGACGTAAAAGCGAGTAACTAAACCTTTCACCATCCCATCCGTACAGCTAGGAAAAATATGCCTAGTTGATATACTAGGCCAAACTCAACTCATAGTGCGCCGATGAAATACCAAGACTTACGAGATTTTATAGCCCAGCTTGAAAAACAAGGAGAACTTGTTCGCGTCAAGCAGCCCATTTCCACCAAACTAGAAATGACTGAAATTGCAGATCGAACGCTGCGAGCAGGTGGACCCGCTATCCTATTTGAAAACCCTGTAGGTTATGACATTCCAGTACTGGCTAACCTATTTGGCACACCAAAGCGCGTTGCAATGGGGATGGGACAAAGCGATGTCAGTGAGCTAAGAGAAGTCGGCAAGTTACTCGCTTTTTTAAAAGAACCCGATCCACCGAAGGGAATTAAAGAAGCCATTGGCCAGCTACCGGTATTCAAACAAGTGTTGAATATGCCTGCCAAAGAAGTGAAAAAAGCCCCATGCCAAGAAGTCGTATTGAGCGGTGATGAGGTCGATCTCACTACACTACCTATTCAACATTGCTGGCCTGGTGATGCCGCACCTTTAATCACATGGGGGTTAACGGTAACCAAAGGTCCTTATAAAAAGCGTCAGAACCTAGGGATTTATCGTCAGCAGTTATTGGGTAAAAACAAAATTATTATGCGCTGGCTATCACATCGCGGTGGCGCGCTTGATTTTCAAGAGTGGTGCAAAGAGCATCCGGGCGAACCGTATCCGGTATCAGTTGCACTTGGCGCTGATCCGGCGACGATTTTAGGTGCGGTGACCCCGGTTCCAGATACCTTGAGCGAATACGCATTTGCGGGTCTACTGCGTGGTAGTAAAACGCAGGTCGTTAAATCGATTTCTAACGAGCTGCAAGTACCAGCGAGTGCCGAAATCGTCTTAGAAGGATATATTCAACCGGGCGAACTCGCGCCAGAAGGCCCTTATGGCGATCACACCGGCTACTACAATGAAGTTGACGACTTCCCTGTAATGACTGTCACCCATATAACGCATCGCAAAGATCCAATTTATCACAGCACTTATACAGGCCGTCCGCCTGATGAGCCAGCTATTCTTGGTGTTGCCCTTAACGAAGTATTCGTACCGATTTTACAAAAGCAATTTCCGGAAATCGTCGATTTTTACCTTCCACCAGAAGGCTGCTCATACCGCATGGCGGTCGTCACCATGAAAAAGCAGTATCCAGGGCATGCTAAACGCGTGATGATGGGCGTATGGTCTTTCCTTAGACAATTTATGTACACCAAGTTTGTCATTGTTTGCGATGATGATGTAAATGCTCGCGACTGGAATGATGTAATTTGGGCGATAACCACACGTATGGATCCCGCAAGAGACACCACCTTAGTTGAAAGCACGCCTATCGATTATCTCGATTTTGCTTCCCCTGTGTCCGGACTTGGTTCTAAAATGGGTATGGACGCAACCAACAAATGGCCGGGTGAGACCGACCGTGAATGGGGCGAGCCTATCGTTATGGATCCCGAGGTTAAACAACGCGTTGACGAAATTTGGGATACCCTAGGGATCACCATCAAATGACATATATCATCTAACATTGTGCACTCAGCTATGCTAGAGTGCACAGACTTTAGCCACGTGCTTAATAAAGGTAACACATGCAAGTATTAGCAGCAGAGGTTGTCTCAATTACACCTCTTACGGAATTTGTTCACAAAGTTATATTAAAACCTGAAGAAGCGGTGCAATTTGAAGCCGGCCAGTATCTGCAATTGGTACTTGGTGAAAAAGACAAACGTGCTTTCTCGATTGCCAGCAGTCCTTCAAAAACAGAGCAGTTAGAGTTACATATCGGTGCTTCTGGCGCTGACTCTTATGCCATGCAGTCACTAGATCACCTACGTAACGCTTTTGATACAAAGCAAACCGTTGCATTAGAAGTTGGTCTTGGCGTATCTCAGATCCGTGTTGATCAAGCGCGTCCACTAGTACTACTTGCCGGCGGCACAGGGTTTTCTTATGTCAAATCTATGGCCGATCACTTGGCTGAAACGGGTTACGACCAACCAGTATTATTTTACTGGGGTGTAAAAGAAGAAGCTGCGCTTTATGCAAAAGCGGAGATGGAAGCTTGGGCCGCCTCAAATAAACATTTCCAGTTTATTCCTGTGGTAGAAAATGCCAGTGAAGCATGGAAAGGCCATCGTGGTTTCGTTCATCAGGCTGTGATGAAAGATATCGTTTCTTTAGAGCCGTACAGCATCTATATGGCAGGCCGCTTTGACATGATTGGCATCGTGCGTGATGACTTTATCAATCATGGTGCTGAGCGTGACTTTATGTACGCCGACGCTTTTGCGTTTATTAAGTAACCTGAGCTGCGGATAATTAATGCCTTTCTAGCAGCCAGTTTTAGCGCTAACTGCGTTGAATTCACTTCCAATAGCCAGCTATTGGTGCGTAAATTCGCCTTGTTTTCCCTAAAACTCTCTGGCTAGACAAGGAAAAAACTAAGTTGTGCTTTAGAAACAATGAGTTGGAACATTCCTTATCCAAACCTCAGGTTAAGTAACTTAAGACAAGTTATTTAATAGCAATTTATCCAATGTGTGGCTGGTCTTTAGTCACACATTGGAAAAACAGAACAAACCAATCAAAACAATCCATTTTACCAAAGCAGTCTCACCCGCTACTCTCATATTACACACAAACACCGCGAGAAGTATGATGAGTAAACTCTATGTTCGTGACATTATGTCACCCGATTTCCCACTGTTAACCGCCGAGACCGAACTAACCGACGCAATTAGTTTGCTACAAAAGCATCATTTAATTGGTGCGCCAGTGATTGATGCACAGCGTCATCTTGTTGGATTTATTTCAGAGCAGCAGCTACTCAAGCCTTTGCTTAATTCCAGCTACTTTTGTGATGGTAAAGTACATCTGAGAGACTTACTGGCTACGCCTGCCCTCAGCATTGAAGCTGCAACAACCGTTGTCGACCTTGCACAACGCATGCAGCAAAATAGCCCTAAGGTTTATCCCGTACTCAATGAAGGCAAAGTGATTGGTATTGTGACGCGCAGCCAAGTCGTTGCGGCGCTAAAAGAGAGTTATCTTAGCTGTGCGGGATGATCCCACACAGCAACTTCAGCCTACGCTTTCTTAGCAAGCAACGCTTTTTTATCAGCTTCGCTTAAAAAGGCAATCTCAACCGCATTGCGCTGCGCTTGATGGATATCACTCAAATCTAAACCTGCCGCCGCAGCTGCATGGCTATACTCGTTATCCAACTCGATACCTTGAACCGCAGGGTCATCGGTATTGATGGTCGCCAATACACCATGATCTAAAAATGCTTTCAATGGATGCGTGGTTAAACTTTCGACAGTGCTTGTTTGGATGTTACTGGTTAGGCAAGACTCGATCCCAATACGATTATCACGTAAATAATCCATTAGAGCTGGGTCATGGATTGCTTTAACTCCGTGACCGATACGTGTTGCACCTAGTTCTTTAATGGCTTGCCAGATACTTACCGCGCCCTCAGCTTCACCAGCATGTACCGTCACACCAAGGTAAGCATCGCGAACCTGCTTATAATGCTCAATAAACAGCTCGCCCGGGAAGCCCAGTTCGTCACCCGCGAGGTCAATCGCAACCAACTGCTCTTTAAAGGCAAGTAGCGCGTCTAGTTCATATTGGCATTTCTCCACACCAAATGTGCGTGACATAATCCCGATCAGATTAACCTTGATGTCTTGACCCTTGACTGCACTTAAACAATGAGTTGGAACATTCCTTATCCAAACCTCAGGTTAAGTAACTTAAGACAAGTTATTTAATAGCAATTTATCCAATGTGTGGCTGGTCTTTAGTCACACATTGGAAAAACAGAACAAACCAATCAAAACAATCCATTTTACCAAAGCAGTCTCACCCGCTACTCTCATATTACACACAAACACCGCGAGAAGTATGATGAGTAAACTCTATGTTCGTGACATTATGTCACCCGATTTCCCACTGTTAACCGCCGAGACCGAACTAACCGACGCAATTAGTTTGCTACAAAAGCATCATTTAATTGGTGCGCCAGTGATTGATGCACAGCGTCATCTTGTTGGATTTATTTCAGAGCAGCAGCTACTCAAGCCTTTGCTTAATTCCAGCTACTTTTGTGATGGTAAAGTACATCTGAGAGACTTACTGGCTACGCCTGCCCTCAGCATTGAAGCTGCAACAACCGTTGTCGACCTTGCACAACGCATGCAGCAAAATAGCCCTAAGGTTTATCCCGTACTCAATGAAGGCAAAGTGATTGGTATTGTGACGCGCAGCCAAGTCGTTGCGGCGCTAAAAGAGAGTTATCTTAGCTGTGCGGGATGATCCCACACAGCAACTTCAGCCTACGCTTTCTTAGCAAGCAACGCTTTTTTATCAGCTTCGCTTAAAAAGGCAATCTCAACCGCATTGCGCTGCGCTTGATGGATATCACTCAAATCTAAACCTGCCGCCGCAGCTGCATGGCTATACTCGTTATCCAACTCGATACCTTGAACCGCAGGGTCATCGGTATTGATGGTCGCCAATACACCATGATCTAAAAATGCTTTCAATGGATGCGTGGTTAAACTTTCGACAGTGCTTGTTTGGATGTTACTGGTTAGGCAAGACTCGATCCCAATACGATTATCACGTAAATAATCCATTAGAGCTGGGTCATGGATTGCTTTAACTCCGTGACCGATACGTGTTGCACCTAGTTCTTTAATGGCTTGCCAGATACTTACCGCGCCCTCAGCTTCACCAGCATGTACCGTCACACCAAGGTAAGCATCGCGAACCTGCTTATAATGCTCAATAAACAGCTCGCCCGGGAAGCCCAGTTCGTCACCCGCGAGGTCAATCGCAACCAACTGCTCTTTAAAGGCAAGTAGCGCGTCTAGTTCATATTGGCATTTCTCCACACCAAATGTGCGTGACATAATCCCGATCAGATTAACCTTGATGTCTTGACCCTTGACTGCACTTTGTACACCATCTACTACGGCTTCAACAACGCCCTGCGGGTGTAGATTATGGGTTTTTGCCATGTAGTAAGGACTGAACCTTAGCTCAGTGTAATCAATACCTTGTGCAACTGCGTCGGCAACATTTTCAATCACAATACGGCGACAAGCATCGTAGTCACCCAGTACTTTTACGCCCCAATCTAGTTTTTCAAGAAACGCCATTAGATTGGGGGCATTATCCAACACTTGAACATGCGGGCGTAGACCTTCGAGATCCGTTGCCGGTAAATCCATATTAAACTGCTGGCCAAGTTCTAAAATCGTTGTAGCACGAACGTTACCATCTAAGTGGCGATGTAAATCTAATAGTGGGAGTGTGTTATTGATCATAAGAGACTCGATTTGCAGTTAAAATTTTTGGGATCATACGCACCTAAACTGAGATAGCAAGGACATATGTCAGAATTGAGTATAGCTAACTTTAATACAAAAAAGCCTGCACATTGCTGCGCAGGCTTTTCATTACGATTTTGCGATTAAATACGCTTTCTCGTAGGTATGCATTTTTTCGTAGGCGAGCTGAGCTTGCTTACTCCAGCGCGCTTCCCAAGGGTTAGCGCTTAAAGAATCAAAGATCTTCGCAGCAAGCTCATAGTCCCCCTCAGCATTGCAAAGGCAAGCCAATGAGAACAGCAGCTCCTTGTCATCTGGATGCTTTTTCAATTGCTGCTGCAGTGCTAATTTGAGTTCATTACTACTTTGCGTGCTGTGTTGCAGATAGTCGGCCAGCTGGTGATATTGACCTTGTTTGAGCAGCTTCTTGAGCTCCCCCAACACTTCCGCTATGCGCCCCTGTTGCAGCTTTACCTTATTAAGGGCTGGTATTGCATGCGCTTTTACTGCCTTAGGTAGCATATTGAACAAAGTATCTGCTTGCTCTGGGGCTATCACAAACATGCGCTCGAACACACTCTGCCACTGTGTATCACTCCAGTTGAGCTTTTTGTGCCACTTCGCGATTTGTGCAGCGGCCAGCTCGGGTTGCTTAGCCTGTAGGCAAGCTAAAATGTAACCGCTAAGCACCGCTGAAGTTGGTTTAGCCGCAGACATTTTATCATCAAGTAAAGCCAACGCCTGTTCACTATTATTTGCCTCTAGCCATAGTGCCGCAAGCTGCCCTTGGTTGTCATCTGATATAGCTTCTAGCTCCGTATTCGCTTTGACAACATCTCCTTGTTTTAACGCCGCTTTGGCTGCGATGGCACGCACATAGTCTTGGCGTTCATCCGGCTGCGGCGTTTTCGTCAACAAGGTTGCGGCTTGTTCCACTTCGCCGTTAATAAATAGCCACAAACTTTCGTTCCATGCTTGTTGCGCTTTTAGTTTACGCTTTCTGGAAAAATGACCTTTCGTATTGACTAGACGATGCCACGACCAACGCACTACCTTACCTAACAACACTAAAGCGGTGATGGCAAGCAACAACAAGATAGTGAAAGACACTATGCTGCCTTCAATCGTGGTTTGATTGAAAGAGATCAACACATAGCCTTTCTCATCAATGAGCAAATGACTGGCGGCTAGCGCGATAAAGATAAGCGTAAAGGTGATGATTTTTGCCATCATTTTAGCCACCCTTTTACTGCTGCTGGGGTGGCAAGCTCAATCGACTCTTGGCGCTGAACTTCACTGCGGCTCAGCTTGTTTAAAGCCTGCTGCATCGCGTTCACAGGCGCGTGTTGCGTATCAAAATAACGCGCCAACGTGTCGGCTGCACTATCAAGCGCACTGAAGTAAATGCTCGCTTGTTGATCTACTAATGCGGTTTGTGCTTGAGTTAAATAAGCACGCAGCTGCGTGCGTATAAGCAGCTGCTCGTTTTTATCTAGGAGTGGGTCTATCACTACTTCATCATGGTGACGTATGGTAATAAAGTCATCAACCAATCCCTGCCAAGAGCGCTTTAAGTTCGCTTGCCAATCATCAACCTGTTGCGATAGCGCAGCATCTTCACTCGCTGCTTTTTGCGGAATTTGCTTAGTTTTGATCGTTAGCGTATCAACTTGAGACAATAAACCATGAAGCTCAAAGTAAAGTGACTCCGTTTGCGGCTTAGGCAAGGCCTTCAAAGCGGCAATGTCTTTAGCAATCGCCTGCTTAACAGCTGCCGTGTTGGACTCAGACTCTAAGCTCTCTTGCAAGCGCTGCAGGATAGCAATTGCGCCAAGATAATCTTGCTCTGCCGCCACCTTAAATGCAGCAAGGCGCTGTAAATACAATGCCTCAGAGGCCACTGCACCGCTTACTTGCTGCTGCGCCTTGGCAAGCGTCTGCGTTAACTGGGTTTCCACATGTTGCTGCTGCTCAGCCAATCGCTTTGCGACATTGTCTTGCAGCGAATCAAGCACATTTTCTACTCGTTGAAGTTGCGACTTAGCACCACTCAGCTGCGTGTTTAATAGCTGATTTTCAGCGTTAATCGCTTGGTTAGCCAGCAACGCTTGTTGCAACTGTTGTTGCTGTTGCAAATAAACATAGCCAGCACCAGCGCCACTACCCAGTGCCACTAATAATGCAAGGAGCGCAACCTTACTCACACCAGCCTTCGCGTGATGTGGCGTTACGGTTTGCTCTACTGCTTTTGCAGCTTGCTGGGTATTTGTATTCTTTGTTTGCGATTCAGACTGAGTCATTTTGCGCCCTTGCTGCTTGGTATAGTCGATGATACTCCCTGCGATGGCACGATTATCAGGGCCATTACATACCACAATTTGAGACTGTTCGATGTTATAGGATTGCTGTACATGCTCAGCAATACGTTGGCTCACAACAAAGAAAGTGCGCTGAGCCAACCAATCTTTACTTGCTGACGACTGCGTATTAAAAATCGCATCCGCTGCACTATTACTGGTAATGACTATACCTTCAATCTGCTGGCTTCGCCAGTGGTCTAACCAGCCATCTGCATTGTCTTTTACGGCAACGCGTTCATAAACCACCAGACTGTCAAGGATGGCACCTCGCGCTTTTAAAGTTTGCGCAATGACGGGACGCCCGCCTTTCCCTTTGACCAACAATACACGCTTGCCCTCCACAGAGGACAGCTGCGGGAGTCCAAGCAAGCCTTCGGAATCAGGTTGTTTAGGGTATTTAGCCTTGATACTTAGGGTCTGCTGGATAGCATCGGCCGTGCCTTCACCAACAGCAAAAGCTGCGCAATGTCCGGCTAATGGAACTTCTAGTTGGTGAAAGTATCGCACCGCATCCGGCGAGACAAAAATTGCTAACTCGGCTTCGCTTATCATTGCTTTAGCGGTGTCACTCACTGCCACTTCGTTAAGCTGTAATACTGGGCAAATCACTGAGCTAATTTGCTGCTGTGTCAGTAACTCAGATAAAGACTCTGATTTGCCAACGGGTCGAGTTAGCACAACTTTCATTTAAGCGTCCCTATAAACCTCAGCAAGAATTTTATCTGCACCTTGCGCAAGTAAAGATTCTGCCAATTGAATTCCAAGTTGCTCAGCCTCTGCAACCGTACCTGAGCATTCGCCGCGCAAGATTTCGCTGCCATCGACAGCACCCACTAAGCCGCGCAAGTGCACCTGATCGCCCGAGACTTCTGCGTAAGCGCCGATTGGAACCTGACACCCTCCTTCCAAACGGCGGTTCATTGCACGCTCGGCAAGTACACGAATACGTGTATCAGTGTGTTCCAGTGGTGCGAGGAATGCTTTGGTTTGAGCATCATCGCTACGACATTCGATGCCGACAGCACCTTGACCATTGGCCGGTAATGAATCTTCTGGTTCAATATAACTTGCGATTCTATCCACCATTTCTAAGCGGATAAGTCCCGCGGCGGCCAAAATAATGGCATCAAACTCACCCGCATCTAGCTTAGCTAGGCGAGTATTCACATTGCCACGTAAATCCTTAATGAATAAGTCTGGGCGCGCTGCTCGAATTTGACATTGGCGACGCAGGCTTGATGTGCCAACCACAGCGCCCTCAGGCAACTCTACCAGTGAAGTATAAGTATTAGACACAAACGCGTCTCTTGGGTCTTCACGTTCACAAATAGTATGCAGCTCGAGCCCTTCAGGGAAATCAACAGGTACATCTTTCATTGAGTGCACTGCAATATCTGCGCGCCCTTCTAACATGGCCTGCTCAAGCTCTTTGACGAACAACCCTTTACCGCCAATTTTTGCCAGTGGCGTATCTAAGATCTTATCGCCTTTAGTCGACATCGGCACGAGCTCTACTTTTAGATTAGCATGGTGTTTTTCAAGCTCTGCCTTAACAAATTCGGCTTGCCATAGCGCCAAAGCACTTTTGCGCGTTGCAATACGTAATATGGAAACTTGTTCTGTCATGATTTGCCTTTCATTTATTGCAGCGTTATTGCCACTGCAAAGAGTTAACTGTGTGGTGATGGCAGTCAGTCGCAAGCTGCCATACACGATACTGCGAGTAAGATTATTGCTGACTATTATCCACAATGCGGAACGTCTTTTGGGCAAGCAGTTGCCCAGACTGCGTCACCACCTCAACACGCCAATCCCCGGTTTGACTCGGCATGACGTTCTTACTTGAATAAGTACGGTAGCGCGCGGCTTGGATCGGCAGCTCCACTTCTGCCATCAGCTCGTCTTGATGAAACCACAGGTGCGACACCACTTGATCTTGAAGCGCGTGTACTTCAGTGAAAAAGTAAAGCTTGTCACTAAACTGAGTGGTCGCAATTACGTCTTTCAACACGTTCGTTGGTTCGCGATCGTCAATCATAGTAGTGAGTACAGCACGACTGATAAATTGCGTGTCGATTTTTGCCCCTAGCGCGACACTGGCTATACGCGCTTCAGCATCAAATTGATTTTTAGCTTCAGCCCTTGTTTCTGTTTCTGTTTCTGTTTCTGTTTCTGTTTCTGTTTCTGTTTCTGTTTCTGTTTCTGTTTCTGTTTCTGTTTCTGTTTCTGTTTCTGTTTCTGTTTCTGTTTCTGTTTCTGTTTCTGTTTCTGTTTCTGTTTCTGTTTCTGTTTCTGTTTCTGTTTCTGTTTCTGTTTCTGTTTCTGTTTCTGTTTCTGTTTCTGTTTCTGTTTCTGTTTCTGTTTCTGTTTCTGTTTCTGTTTCTGTTTCTGTTTCTGTTTCTGTTTCTGTTTCTGTTTCTGTTTCTGTTTCTGTTTCTGTTTCTGTTTCTGTTTCTGTTTCTGTTTCTGTTTCTGTTTCTGTTTCTGTTTCTGTTTCTGTTTCTGTTTCTGTTTCTGTTTCTGTTTCTGTTTCTGTTTCTGTTTCTGTTTCTGTTTCTGTTTCTGTTTCTGTTTCTGTTTCTGTTTCTGTTTCTGTTTCTGTTTCTGTTTCTGTTTCTGTTTCTGTTTCTGTTTCTGTTTCTGTTTCTGTTTCTGTTTCTGTTTCTGTTTCTGTTTCTGTTTCTGTTTCTGTTTCTGTTTCTGTTTCTGTTTCTGTTTCTGTTTCTGTTTCTGTTTCTGTTTCTGTTTCTGTTTCTGTTTCTGTTTCTTCAGAAGCTTGTTGCTGTTCCTGGTCTAACGCAATGACTTGAGCGACCTCTATTGAGGTCGTCGCGGCACCAGCAGGAGTGAGTTCGGGTGTCGTTAAAACGCTATCGGCTGAGGTATCCGCACTTAGCTGCTCACCCTCATGTTCCTCATTAGAGACTACTGATGCAGGAGAATCATTCAGCGATGTATCGGTTTTCGCTATGGTGGCATGTATAGGTACTGCCACTTGGACATCGTCTTCGTCTGCGTTGACGTTATCCACGACACCATAAACACCCGCGGTTGCAATGCCAGCAAATGCTGCCGTTGCCATAAAAATGCGTTTCCAGTGCCATTGATAGGTCACCGCTGAGGGCTCTGAGGGTTGCTTACTCACCGACGTTTTTATGACAATCTTTTGTGACATTGCTTTGCTCCTGTATCTGTCACCAGTACCTTATACCACTTAATATTAATCGCTCAGTCTCGTTATTAACCAAGCGCGAATGGCTTTTAACTCTTCAAGACAGACCTGATGCTCCATTGGGTAGTCTTGCCAGCTCACTTCATAGCCTTGCTGTTGTAACGTGTTAAATGCGTGCTCACCTGCAAACATCGGCACGACAGGATCAGCACTGCCATGCGCCATAAAAATAGTGAGCTCGCTTTGCTGTGCTTCTGCGCTGAGCTTTTCAGGCACACACATATAAGTTGATAGTGCCATGACACCGGCCAATTTAACAGTTAAACGCGGTGCAAGATGGAGCGCAATCACTCCCCCTTGAGAAAAACCAGCTAGGATAATACGGTTAGCTGGAATACCTTTATCTAACTGTGCCTGAATTAACGCTTCGACCTGAGCTGATGAGTCTCGCACACCTTGCTCATCCGCTCTTTTATCCAGATCAAATGATTTAATGTCATACCAAGCACGCATCACCATGCCACCATTTATGGTGACCGGCTGCTGTGGTGCATGTGGGAAAATAAAGTGTGCACCCAATTCGTCAGGCAGGTTTAACTCAGAGGCAATCGGTAAAAAGCCGTTACCTGAATCGCCTAAACCATGGAGCCAAATAATACTCGCTTTATGTCGTCCTTTGGCAGGATAATCTACAAATTCCAACATTAATCGTGCTGCCACTCTATTGCGATATTTGCCTGTTTAGTCGCCGCGTCGCTCATAAACTGCCAAAACTCAGCACCTGAGCGATTATCAATCCACTGATCGCCACGCAACTCAAAGTGATGACCATTAAACTTAGTCGCCACCCAGACTTGGTGCAACGGTGCTTGTTTGTTGATAACAATTTTGCTCTTGTCAGGGAAAATAATCTCTAGAATTCCCGATGCTGATTCGTAATCTAAATCAGCGTCACAATCATCGATCTGCTCTTCAATAGTCAACATTAGCGCATCGGCTAACTCATGATATTCACTTTCTGTCATCGTGATTTCCTCTTACTGACGCACTGCGGCATGGTGCCTAAGCTTAACTCGCTATTTGAGCAATTTGATGAAGACGAAATTTCAATAGCGAAAAGCTGCTTTTTTTATCAATTCTGTTACTCTGCGATTATAAAGGCACTGACACGAATTATCTAATGAAAGCGACACCTTATAAATTTAGCGTAACGGCACTTGTTTTTACTACTTTAATCGGATTATCGGGTTGCGGTCAAAGCGGTCCGCTTTATTTGCCTGAACAACAGGCTAAAAAATCAAACCAACCGAAAGCAGCACAAGCAAAGCAGCCTGAAGCAGAACAACAGGAGCGTTAAAATGGATTATTTCAATTATCAAAATGGCGAGCTATTCGCTGAAGATGTCGCCATAACCACAATCGCCGAGCAATATGGCACTCCCTGCTATGTCTACTCGAAGAAGACTTTAGCGCGGCATTATCACGCTTTTACGGATGCCGCAGCCGGTCATCCCCACTTGGTGTGCTACGCAGTAAAGGCGAATTCAAATATTGCCGTGTTGAACGTCTTGGCTCAGCTTGGCTCTGGCTTTGATATCGTGTCGAAGGGCGAACTTGCGCGAGTGCTAAAAGCAGGGGGAGATCCCCAAAAAGTCGTTTTTTCTGGTGTTGCGAAAACGGAAGATGAAATCGCGTTTGCGCTTGAGACTGGTATTAAATGCTTTAATGTTGAGTCGATTGCAGAGCTTCATCGGATCAGTGAAGTGGCAACCAGACTAGATAAGATTGCGCCAATTTCATTGCGTGTAAACCCAGATATCGATGCAAAAACTCACCCTTATATTTCAACTGGGTTAAAAGAGAACAAATTTGGTATTGATATCAAAGCCGCATTTGATGTTTACCAACTCGCTTATGCCCTACCGGGTTTAAAAGTGGTTGGGATCGACTTCCACATCGGCTCTCAGTTGGTTGAGGTTAATCCATTTTTAGCGGCGTTAGATAAAGTGCTGGCGCTAATTTCTCAACTTGAAAAAGCGGGAATTTACTTGCATCACCTCGATATCGGTGGCGGTCTTGGCGTGCCTTATGACGGTGAAAAACCGCCGCATCCGAGTGCTTACGCTGCAGAGATTAAAGCACGATTGGCGCAGTTCAATGATCTAGAACTCATTTTTGAGCCTGGTAGAGCGATTGCCGCCAATGCCGGTGTGCTGGTGACTAAAGTCGAATTTATTAAGCCAACCGAGCATAAGCATTTTGCCATTGTTGATGCCGGCATGAACGACATGTTACGACCATCGCTTTATCAGGCTTGGCAAAATATCGTACCAGTCACACCGCGAGACGACGTTGACGCGATAAATTACGACGTGGTTGGTCCAGTATGTGAAACGGGTGATTTTCTAGGTAAAGACCGAGTACTTAAAATTAAGGCGGGCGACTTATTAGTACAGCGTAGTGCAGGCGCTTATGGCTTTACCATGAGTTCAAATTACAACTCACGCCCCCGCTGTGCAGAAGTCATGGTTGATAACAACCAACACCATCTAATCCGCCAAAGAGAGCCGTTAGAATCTCTGTGGCAATTTGAGCAACTACTGCCACAATAATCCGACTTGGATACGTCCTAGGGATGCAAAACAAGGCTTAATGCCAAGCAGCTTCCCTAGCCGAGGTATCCATGGCAAAGTATTAGCAAAGTGAGGCCATGGTTTTATACCAAAAGATAACCACTCTATGTTTATAAACTTTTCAAAAATGCATGGTTTAGGCAACGACTTTGTGGTGATAGATAATGTCACCCAAAATGTGTTTTTGTCTCGAGACCAAATTAAGAAGTTAGCCGATCGCCACTTTGGAATTGGCTTTGATCAGCTGTTGATGGTTGAAGCGCCTTATTCCCCGGACTTAGATTTTCATTATCGTATTTTCAATGCCGATGGTAACGAAGTTGAGCAATGTGGTAACGGTGCTCGCTGTTTTGCTCGTTTTGTGCGCATGAAGGGCTTAACGAACAAACACAAGGTTTGTGTCTCTACAAAGGGCGGCAATATCACCCTTTATACCGAAAAAGACGGCCAAGTTACCGTGAATATGGGCAAACCGAACTTTAACCCACAAGCCATTCCGTTTCGTGCAAACAAACAAGAAAACACCTATATTTTAAGAGCCGACGAACATACGGTGTTTTGTAGCACGGTTTCTATGGGCAATCCTCATGGCGTGATTATTGTCGATAGTGTAGAAACCGCTGAGGTAGCTACACTCGGACCACTCCTTGAACACCATGAACGTTTCCCACAAAAGGCCAATATTGGCTTTATGGAAGTAGTGTCTCGTGAATACGTTAAGCTACGTGTTTGGGAGCGCGGCGCTGGCGAAACGCTTGCATGTGGTACTGGTGCATGTGCCGCCGTAGTTGCAGGCATAATGCAAGGCAAGTTAGAAGAAACCGTTAGGGTCGACCTACCAGGTGGTAGTCTTCAGGTGCGTTGGGGCGGTCAAGGTCAAGTAGTGAAAATGACCGGACCGGCGGAGCATGTTTTTGATGGGCAAATCGCAATATGACCATAAAAGAAGCAAATTCAACTGAACAATTAGTCATTGAGTACCTGCGCAAGCATCCTGATTTTTTGCTCAGACACCCTTATGTGCTATTGGATTTGCAGCTACACCACCAGCAGCAAGGGCTCCCAAACCTTGCTTTGCACCAACAGCGGATGCTCCGCGAGGAAGTCAACTCACTACAGCAACAGATAGAAGACATGGTCCATTATGCAAAAGCCAACGAGCTGGTTTTCAAGCAATTGAGTGAATGCCAATTGGCTATCATGCGTTGTACTGAGTTGAGTGCTATCAATCATACGTTAACACAGCGCTTTGAGGACCACCCGGACATCCAAGCATGTAAACTCATCAACATCGATGACACGCTTTTGGAACTAGTGTCAACTAAACTGAGCGGTAACAACAGCTACTTAGGACGCCTCAGTCAGTCACAAGCTGAACTCTTGTTTGCCGATATTGAAGTGGGCTCGGTAGCACTTTACCGCGTTGATGCGTCGGACAAAGGTCGCTTTATTCTGGCCTTTGCCAGCCGCTCACCAGAACACTTTTCGCCACAACATGACAATATGTTGATCACGGCTTTTATTCAAACATTATCGCTTAAGCTCGAAGCGCTGGCATGAGCCTAACACCACTATCGGAAGACTGGACGCAACCAGTAACCGCCTTTATGGCGCACTTGCGCCACGAAAAGCACTACTCCGAACATACGCTAACCCAATACAAAACTCAGCTTATCCAAGCAGCGCAGTACTTTTGTGAACACGCCCCCTCTTGGCTTGAAGTCAGTGGCGAGCAAATCCGCCGCTACAGCATGAAGCTTCGCGGTCAAAATTACAGCCCAAGAACCATAAACCTTAAACTCAGTTGTATTCGGAGCTTATATAAATTTCTTAAGCTCAAGTCACAATCGCAACAGGCTGTCATCAATCCCGCGCAAGGGATCCGAGGGCCTAAGTTTCAAAAACCACTCCCAAAGAACCTTGATGTTGACCAAATGGGTCAACTTCTCGAAATTCAGGCAGATGATGCGCTTGCCATTCGTGACAAAGCCATGATGGAATTAATGTATTCCAGTGGTTTGCGATTAAGCGAATTGGTTGGTGCAAACCTATTGGATGTCAAAGATGGTGAAATACGCGTGCTTGGTAAAGGCGGCAAGGAGCGTGTTGTGCCTGTCGGCGGCAAAGCGCTAAACGCGCTAGCTGATTGGCTCAAAATAAGGTCGCAATTTGCAACGTTGGAAGAACCTGCGCTTTTTGTGAGCAAATTAAAGCGCCGGATCAGCCCTCGCCATGTCCGCGCAAGAATGAAAGAATGGGGTCTAAAGCAAGGGGTTAGTACACCTATTCATCCCCATAAACTGAGGCACTCGTTCGCCAGCCACATGCTAGAATCCAGTGGTGACTTGCGCGCGGTACAAGAAATGCTTGGCCATGCCAGCTTATCCGCCACTCAGGTCTACACCCATTTAGATTTTCAACATTTAGCAAAAGTGTATGATAGCGCTCACCCAAGAGCGAAAAAGCAAAAAGACGAGTAACAATGCGATTCAATAAGCCCATTTCAGACATTGCCGCCATCAGTTTTGATTTAGACGATACGTTATACGACAACAAGCCTGTTATCATTGCGGCCGTTAACGCCATGACAGCGCACCTGAATACTATTCCCGAGTGGCAAGCGAAAGGGGGATCATTTTGGTCTCAGTGTCGAAACGAAGCGCTCAAACAAAACGGTGCGCTTGCAGAAGATGTGACAAAGTGGCGTCAAGTGGCACTTGAGTGGGGCTTTTCTGCACTGGGGTTTGATGCCGTAACAAGTAAACAGCACGCACTACGTGCCTACCAAGCCTTTGCCGATGCTCGCAGTAATATCATGGTCAGCGACGCCGTCATCAACCTGCTGGCTCAGTTACGCAGTCAATATCACATCATTGCCATCACCAATGGTAATGTCGAGATAGATAAATTTAATCTTCGCGATAGTTTTGATTTAGTGCTTCGCGCCGGAATTGATGGCCGCGCCAAGCCTCATCCAGAGCTTTACCAGCTTGCCTGTCAGCATTTTAACCTTAAACCACATCAACTTTTGCATGTTGGCGATAGCTTAGATACCGATGTGCAAGGAGCACACCGTGCCGGCTGCCCCAGTGTTTGGCTTCGCAATCAATTTGCGCCATACCAGTACAAAGGATTGGCCAATGTGGAAATCGATGACATACAAATGTTAAAAAAGATGATGTAATGTTTCCTTTCATGCGGTTGCATTCAGTGCTTGAATAACGTACTAATATTGACTTCCAAAAAACGATAATAATGGAAGTGAAATATGTCATCACAGGATACAACAAGTGATACAGGCTTTTTTGGTCATCCAAAAGGCCTGCAAACTTTGTTTCTCACCGAGATGTGGGAACGAATGAGTTATTATGGCATGCGTGCCATGTTAGTACTTTTCATGACGGCCACCTTACAGCAAGAAGGTCTTGGCTTCACCGTTGCCTCCGCCGCCGCAATATATGGCCTCTATACTGGCTCGGTTTATTTCTTAGGTCTACCGGGAGGTTGGATAGCAGACCGTTTATTGGGTGGCCAACGTGCGGTTTGGTACGGCGGCATTATCATCATGTGCGGCCACATCATTCTTGCCATCCCAAGTCAATTTTCCTTTTTTGTTGGCCTTATCTTTGTTGCCAGTGGGACAGGTTTATTAAAACCCAATATTAGCGCTATGGTTGGCCAGCTTTATAACGATGAAGATAACCGCCGCGATAGTGGCTACGCGATTTACTATATGGGGATCAATCTAGGGTCTGTGATCGGCTATGCGGTATGTGGTTACTTTATGGAAAACGTTGGTTGGCACTGGGCTTTTGGTGCAGCCGCGGTAGGCATGGCAATCGGTTTAGTCAATTATCGCCTAACAGACAAACACATCGCTACCGTTGGCAATGCGCCAACCAACCCAATGACGGGTAGTCAAAGTGCTAAAGCTTGGGGTGCGATAGCTTTAGTCATTGCGGTTGTTGCAGCAATAACGGCAACGGCATTTGCAGGTGTTTTTGTGATTAATCCTGTAGAACTCGCAAAATATGTCGCGATTGCTTTTACTGTTACATTCTTTTTGTATTACGGTTATATCTATTTTGGCGGTAATCTTGATGCCGATGAAAAGCGCCGGATGTGGGCACTCTTTTTGGTTTGCGTTGCGTCCACCTGTTTTTGGTCTGGTTTTGAACAAGCAGGCTCATCGCTTAATCTATTTGCCCGCGATTACACCGACAGATTAATCGGCAGTTTTAGTATTCCAACCGCTTGGTTCCAATCAGCCAACGCTTTTTTCATTATCGTGTTATCCCCTTTCTTTGCTGCACTTTGGATTAACTTGGCTAAGCGCATGATCACGCCAACCTATAGCGTAAAATGTGCGATTGGCCTTATCATCATGGCGAGCGGATTTATTGTAATGTTTTTCGCTTCTCAATATGCAGCCCAAGGCCTACAAGTAGCACCAATGTGGTTGATCACCACTTACTTTCTGCACACCGTGGGTGAGCTTTGTTTAAGCCCAGTGGCGTTGAGCGCAGTAAGTAAGTTATCTCCCAAACGTTTTGCTGGGCAAATGATGGGGGTTTTCGTACTCACTTAATCAATTGGTAATATCTTCTCGGGTCTGCTCGCTGGTAGCTTTGATCCTAATAATATCGAAGACTTACCAAATCTATACCTACAAATTGCGCTATTTACTATCGGTATTGGTGTATTTGTCGGTGTACTTGGTCTAAAAACCAAGCATTGGGAAAAGCAATCTGAAAAGCCGCTGACAGAGCAAACGGCTTAAACGAATTGGAGATGTAGGAGTGATGACTTCTACATCTTAAATTCAGCTGAAATCGGCACGCCCATTACCGCTTGGTGTCTATATCAACAAAAACACATACGGTTCAATAAACTTTTATTATTCATTTCTGTAGCTCGATTCCTTGTACAAAATAGGGTTACACAATACAAATCTGTAGTTTTTCGTCCAACTTTGCTACTGTACTTGCTCTTTTAAAAAGGATGCTGTTTTCTATGTCTAAAGTCATGATCACTGGTGCAACGGGCTTACTTGGCCGCGCACTTTGCCAAGAGCTAAGTAGTACCCACGAGATTTTAGGATGTGGCTTTAGCCGAGCAGCCGCGCCACTTCACAAACTTGACTTGGCTGACCACAATTCGGTTTTAGATTTCTTAGATAATCACAGCCCAGAGGTACTGATTCACGCAGCAGCAGAGCGTAGGCCAGAGCAATGTGAGCGAGATCAAGCGGCCACGCTTGCGCTCAATGTTGCGGCAACCGAGTTCTTAGCCCAAGCCTGCCGCGAAAGAGATATTCGATTTTTCTTTATTAGTACTGACTATGTGTTTGACGGCACCTCAGCACCTTATGTTGAAACGGATATCACTAATCCTGTGAACTTCTACGGCCAAACCAAGCAAGCTGCGGAACGTGCCATACTGGCGGATAGCGCATTACACACCATAGTACGAGTGCCAGTATTATACGGCGAGGTAAAAACGCTGGAAGAATCTGCGGTAACCGTTATTGCAAAACAGCTGTTAGCCAACCCCGCTTCCAGTCACGATCATTGGGCCATTCGCTACCCCACCCACGTCAATGATATTGCGCTAACGCTCAAAGATGTTATCGCACAGCCTAGTCTTAGTGGGATTATTCATATCAGTGGCAATCAAGCATTAACTAAGTATGAAATGGCGCTGGTCATGTCACAGGCTTTGCAGCTACCGACGCAAGATCTCGTGCCGCTGAACCAACCGAGCGACGATGCCACAAGACCACAAAATTGTGCTCTAAAAGACACCAGATTGATTAACATGGGGATCGCTCACCACCGCGATTTTGCAACCGCGGTGAGTGAAGTACTCACAAAACACAGATAACGCTTAAAACAGGTTATTACGACCGAAGGGCACTTCTAGTGTATTGTCATTGGCTGAAACTGGGTGCCCTACCATCTCGTCATAAGCGCTTTGATGCCTAATCACCATTTCTATGTAGCTAATATCAAGCAGGCGTTTTTGAATTTGCAGCGGGTTATGTGCTTTTAAAAACTCGCCATTTTCTTCCGTGACATAATATTCCACATTATTAATAAGCACACTGACTTGATAAAGCGCTAAATCAATGGAATGCACTATTACCTTTTGCAGCGGTTGATGTTGTTTTAACTTTGAAAACGCAATGGCCATTGATATTCCCCATACATAGATCCAAACAGTCTGTTGCCCTACAATACGTGCTGTTATCTCTTTTTGATCATGTGAATGTCTATGTCCTATCCGATGCGTTTGGCCAAATATCTCAGCCACTGCGGTGTTTGCTCTAGGCGACAAGCGTCTCGCTTAATTGATAGCGCAAGAGTGACCGTAAATGGCCGCTTGGCCAATCACATAGATCACATCAATTTGACCGATTGCATTATGGTCGATGGTGAACCGGTCGCGCCGCCGCAAGCGAGAAGACTTTTTGTTTACCATAAACCTGTTGGTATAGACTGCAAAGTGAATCCAGATGACCCTGCCAGTATCTACCATGTACTTCCAGAGTCGTGTCGTGTGTATCCGATAGGTCGGCTAGACAAAGACAGTCGAGGCTTACTACTACTTACCAATGATGGGGCACTGTGTCAGCAGTTAATCCACCCTGACCATCATCAAGAGAAAGAATATGAGGTGCAAGTTGACAAGCCTCTGGACCCAGATTTTTGCCTTAAAATGGCAGCCGGCGTGCCAGTGAAGGGCCAAATAACCCCCCCTGTACCGTTGAGCAAATCGCACATGACCGCTTTAGAATAGTGTTACGACAAGGCCTCAATCGCCAGATAAGAAGAATGGCACATCACTGTGGTTATCGGGTTATCGATTTATATCGAGTGCGTATCGCAAACTTAGCATTGGCACAGTTGGAGGTTAACTCTGCTGAAGTGAAAGAGATTTCAGCAGAGTTAATTAAATTAGCCTAAGTGTAGAGTCACGCAAAGGACGACTATACACCACACACCACAATAATGGCGATAGCACAGCCGAGCCCTAGCGCCCATACGATGGAGCGCAGCACGTCAATATTCGCCCAATACAGCACACAATATAATGCTCGAGCGACAATATGGCCTATGGCTAGCCATTCGACTAGAGAAGTGTAGGTTTGGGTGCCAAACGCAACGGCTAAGGCGACAGCAAACACGGATAATGACTCAAAACAGTTTTGATGCGCGGCCAGCGCTCTTGCCCCCAGCCCAGTCAGTTTCTTTTGCTGTTCACGCGGGTGCTTGTTGTCATAGCCCCCTTCTTTGTTCATCGCCACTGCCACAGGAATTTTGGCAAAATAAGGTAGTAAGATGGCAAGAATTGCACAGATAATTAGTATACCCACAAGATACTCCTTCAACCTTTTGATTATTCAACTCAGTAGAGCAGAATAGCGTTAAAAAGAAAAGCCATAAGTGAATACGTAATACCCTAGCCTATGGCCCAATCTTGTAGCATCGACGTCAATCATATCGTGATACTGAAAATTGAACATGTGGCAAATTGTCGCAGTACGCCAACCACAAGAGTGCTTCTGTAGCACCTTGAATACACATTGAATTATTTTCACTATCACGATAATTCATTTATTCAGACTCGCTCCTATCCGGTATGCTGATACACATTCGAGCATTGTAGAGTCACCTCTCATGTGGATTTTGTTCACCTTACTAGCTGCTTTTTCTCAGGCTTGGCGAAATGCTTTTCAAAGCAAATTGAGTGAAAGCGCCTCCACAGCCAGCGTCACCCTCGCAAGATTTATTTTAGCCAGCCCACTTGCGGGGTTATATCTTTGGAGCCTTTACCAGATTGCTCCCGCAGAGCCGCTCGCCATTAACGATGACTTTTTAGCCTTTGTGCTGGGTGCCAGTATCATGCAGATCATCGCGACGGGGTTAATGGTGGTGCTGTTTAAGCAAAATAATTACGCCATAGGCGCTGGACTTGCGAAGAGCGAGGCACTCGTGGCGGCGATTTTGGGCGTACTCTTTTTTGGCTCAAGCTTAACTTTACTCGGTTGGTTTGGTGTCTTTATCGGCGCCATCGCGGTGTTGTTATTGAGCGGTTTTAGCCTACGTGCTTTCAATGGTAAAACTGCACTAGTGGGACTTGCCTGTGGAACAAGCTTCGCGCTTACTTCTCTTTGGGTGCGTGAAGCCAGTATCGCATCGGGCCTACCTTTTCCTCACAGTGCAGCATGGGTGCTACTGTTGGTGCTGGTTTGCCAAACTGTGATGCTGAGTATGTATATGACGATACGAGAACCACACTCTTGGCGGGTACTTTGGCAACGTCGCAAACTGACAGTAGCAATTAGTGTCAGCAGCTGTATCGGTTCTATAGGTTGGTTTAGCGCAATGAGCCTTGAGCATGTAGCTTACGTGAAAACACTCGGCCAAATCGAAGTGTTTTTTACTTTGCTTATCTCATTCTTATGGCTCAAAGCGCCGGTGAAGAAGCGCGACTCAATGGGACTCTTACTCATCGCCATCGCGGCGATTTTGGTTATGCTAACTTAAGTACCACAACCCCACTGATGATAAATAATACGCCCAAGTAGCGCATAAAACTACTTGGGTCACCGTAAAAGAAGATACCCACTAAGAATGTGCCTGCCGCGCCAATACCCGTCCACACGGCATACGAGGTACCCAATGGAATTTGCTTTTGCGCCAGCCATAGCATCCAGCCGCTCAAGGCCATAAAACCAACGGCTATCACTATGCCTAACCAACGAGTATCGGCTTGTTGCGCCATTTTCAGACCAACGGGCCAACCTATTTCAAACAGGCCAGCCATAATTAAATAAACCCACGCCATACTATTTTTGTTTCAACTCCACGGAATACAGGTCTTTTCTTCGGTCTCGTAAATTACGCACCGTCCCTTCACTATGCAATATTTTGAGTTTATCTAAGTCTAAGTCACTAAATAACAGCATTTCCGTATTTGGTGTTGCTTCGTTGAGCGCGGCATCATGAGGAAAAGCAAAGTCCGATGGCGTCAACACCGCTGACTGCGCGTACTGTACATCTAGGCTTTCTACCTGAGGTAAGTTGCCAACACTGCCTGCAATAACGACGTAGCATTCGTTTTCAACCGCACGGGCCTGTGCACAGTGCCTTACCCTTAAGTAGCTGTTTTTCGTATCAGTCCAAAATGGTACAAACAAAATATCCAGCCCTTTTTCAGCCATGATCCGCGATAACTCTGGAAACTCCACGTCGTAGCATACTTGGATCCCTACTCGGCCCGCGTCCGTATCGAACACCTCTATTTTATCACCGCCTTTGATAACCCAATCGTAGTCTTCGTGAGGGGTGATATGAATTTTACGTTGTTCATCCACTTTGCCAGAGCGGTGACATAAGTAACTGACGTTATAGAGCTTGTCGCCCTCAAGTAGCGGCATAGAGCCCGTGATAATATTGGCATTGTACTCGATCGCCATTTGCGACATAGCGGCTCTAAACTGCTCGGTATACGTTGCCAATGCACGAATAGCTTCGGTCTGATTTCTATAGCTTCCGAGCCCCATTAGTGGCGCGTTGAAGAATTCAGGGAACAGGATAAAGTCACTTTGGTAATCCGAGACCGTGTCCACGAAATACTCAACCTGCTTCATTAACTCCTCTACCGATTCCACCCGGCGCATCTGCCACTGCACGGCCCCCACTCTGACGATGGTTTTCTTACTTTCGATCACGGTATCGGTAGGCTCGAAGAGAATGTTATTCCACTCAAGTAGGGTCGCATAGCCTTCTGAGTCCTGATCTTCCGGCAGATATTGTTTAAGCAGTCGCTTTACTTGGAAGTCGTTGGCAAGTTGGAAGCTTAGAATGGGGTCGTGTAATTCTTTATGATCGACTTTGTTTATATATTCCATTGGCGACATACTGCCACGGAATTGCTTATAAAGCGGGATACGACCTAAACCCACGCCATACTATTTTTGTTTCAACTCCACGGAATACAGGTCTTTTCTTCGGTCTCGTAAATTACGCACCGTCCCTTCACTATGCAATATTTTGAGTTTATCTAAGTCTAAGTCACTAAATAACAGCATTTCCGTATTTGGTGTTGCTTCGTTGAGCGCGGCATCATGAGGAAAAGCAAAGTCCGATGGCGTCAACACCGCTGACTGCGCGTACTGTACATCTAGGCTTTCTACCTGAGGTAAGTTGCCAACACTGCCTGCAATAACGACGTAGCATTCGTTTTCAACCGCACGGGCCTGTGCACAGTGCCTTACCCTTAAGTAGCTGTTTTTCGTATCAGTCCAAAATGGTACAAACAAAATATCCAGCCCTTTTTCAGCCATGATCCGCGATAACTCTGGAAACTCCACGTCGTAGCATACTTGGATCCCTACTCGGCCCGCGTCCGTATCGAACACCTCTATTTTATCACCGCCTTTGATAACCCAATCGTAGTCTTCGTGAGGGGTGATATGAATTTTACGTTGTTCATCCACTTTGCCAGAGCGGTGACATAAGTAACTGACGTTATAGAGCTTGTCGCCCTCAAGTAGCGGCATAGAGCCCGTGATAATATTGGCATTGTACTCGATCGCCATTTGCGACATAGCGGCTCTAAACTGCTCGGTATACGTTGCCAATGCACGAATAGCTTCGGTCTGATTTCTATAGCTTCCGAGCCCCATTAGTGGCGCGTTGAAGAATTCAGGGAACAGGATAAAGTCACTTTGGTAATCCGAGACCGTGTCCACGAAATACTCAACCTGCTTCATTAACTCCTCTACCGATTCCACCCGGCGCATCTGCCACTGCACGGCCCCCACTCTGACGATGGTTTTCTTACTTTCGATCACGGTATCGGTAGGCTCGAAGAGAATGTTATTCCACTCAAGTAGGGTCGCATAGCCTTCTGAGTCCTGATCTTCCGGCAGATATTGTTTAAGCAGTCGCTTTACTTGGAAGTCGTTGGCAAGTTGGAAGCTTAGAATGGGGTCGTGTAATTCTTTATGATCGACTTTGTTTATATATTCCATTGGCGACATACTGCCACGGAATTGCTTATAAAGCGGGATACGACCACCTGCTAAAATCGCACGTAAGTTGTACTGACGACAAAGCTCTTTACGGGCATCATACAGTCGTCGACCAAGACGTAGACCACGATGGCTTTTGGCTATCACTACGTCCAGCCCGTACAGCGCATCTGCATTACTATCACTAAAAATTCGGCTATGCGCGTCGACAATGTCTTCATAGGTATGCGGGTTAGAAAAGGTTTGATAGTCAACTTGAACACTCAGCGCAATACCGACAAGACGCTCACCGTCTTTGACACCGATCTGTCCCTCAGGAAACTGGTCAATCAACCTAAATATCGTATGACTAGGCCACGCACCACCGAGATCAGGGTAGGCTTCATCCATTAAAGATTTAACCTGATCGTAGTCAGACTTTTCTAGGTTACATAGCGTGATCCGCGCTTTTTCTACAGACATATCAACTCCAAAGCTTTTATTATCTACCTATCTCTCACTCTACTACAGCGAACCTTGCTGGATGCTGAGCGAATAACCAGAGCTTAGGTCAAATAGACGGCAAATCACAATAGAGCTTCTATACTTATTTTATTGTGAATACCACAAGAGCTTACGTTTGACTAAATACCACCCTTATAGCAAACCAGACCAAGTAGAAGCATTAAAATTTGCATTATTACGACGCGTGGCCGCGTATTGCATGTGGTTACACGCCGGCCTCATTGTTGTCTTTTGGCATTTAGAGGTGAACATGCTTGCTTTGGTAAACGTGGGTAGTGTACTGATGTGGTACGCTGGCATTAAACTCATTGATGCGAGTAAACCCTCTATTGCACTGCGGGTTTTCTGCCTTGAAGTCGCCATACATGCGACGCTGGTGTGTGCCTATCTCGGCATGTCACTTGGATTTCAGTACTATCTCTGGACAGTGTCTTGCCTCATACTGCTAGATTACCAACTCAGATTACGTAATGCCGTAATTTATTCCGTTGTGTTAATCACGCTATTCGCAGTCTTAGAATTATTGTTTGGTGATATTGCCTATCAATATCGCTATCAACAGTTAATTCCCTATGTGCATTTTGCCAATGTGCTCATATGTGGTATTCCGATGATCTACACGATCAGCCACATACGTAAAATGACGGTGCAACAAAGAGACAAATTAGAAGAGCTCGCTGCACACGACCCGCTCACACAAATGTTCAACCGTCGCTATGCGCGCGAGTTAATCACCCATGCTAAAGAAAACTGTATCTCTACTCACTCTCCTTTATGTTTGGTAATGGCGGATATCGACCACTTTAAAAAAATCAATGACACCTTTGGCCATGACAAAGGAGATCAAATTTTAAAAAGTGTGGCCGAAACAATCAAAGCACATATTCACCCTGCAGACATTGCAGTTCGTTGGGGTGGTGAAGAATTTTTAATCGTGCTGGCGCCTTGTTCAATTGGAGAAGCAATACAGCGCATGGAAAAATTACGACGAGCCGTAGAGACCACCAGTTTTGAAAACGACATTCTTAAAGTCACTATGAGTTTTGGCGTTGCAAATTGGGATCCTAGCCAAACTTTTGAGGTCGTCATTCAACACGCGGATGCCGCACTTTACGACAGCAAACATTCAGGTCGGAACCGTGTTACCGCTGCACCGATTTTGCGTGTATCGGAGGGTGTAAGTTAACCCTTCCGATACGTCCAGTGCAAAGCATTACTTAGGTGAAATGACTATCTGGTGAGTTAATTCACCAGGTAGCAAGGGGGTATTCTCCCCTTCGGCATAATCAGCAAATCCAGACCGATAAAACGGCGATAACGGATGTCCACTTTGGCCACCAGCAACCGTTAAAATTGCATTTTGTAAATGACCCGGTTGTGCGATAAAGCGCTGCGATGCGCCGAAAGATTTACCCTGCACCGCAGGCATAAAGGTATCACCAAAAGCTTGTGCGGTTGGCATATCTAACAAACCACTCAGCATTGGCATTTGTTTTGAAAAAGGATGCTGCACCTTAAGTGCATTGACATCCCCCCAGCGCCAAGCAGCCATATTACTGCCATATCTTTCGCTAAGTTGCTGCTTGGCAAGCTTGTAAGCAGCCAACTCTAACTCAACCCAAGAGCCATGCTCGCCCAACCAGCTATTTGGCTGCTCGGTTAAGAGCTGCCAGAGTCCGGGTTCAAGATAACGCTTAACCGGCTTTAGCGACAATTTTTGCGTGTTTAAGTGCTGCTCCAAGGGTGCGAAAAGAGTGTCGATCAGTGCATTGCGGTAGGCTTTCACTAAGGTGTAACCGACTGAATCGGCACACGCACAGCCCTGCCAGTCATTAAGGAGCGAAATATCATTTTCAAAAGATGCGGAATGTTGGTTTTGCAATAGGGATACTAAGTGCTCGTGCCACGGCGCTAAAAACTTAGCGCGATTGTCCAATTGCAGCTGATAGAAATCCGCTTCCGTAAACTGCTGCTGAGCTAAAAGTCCATCGCGGATCTGCACGGCACGTGCACCTAACGCATAGCCGCCATCACCAAACCTTTGATTATCTGCAACTGAAACCACGCGAGAGTTAGCCGTCCACAATTTACCGTTTTCAGGGTTTTGCACAACCGGGCGAACTTGTTCGTTGTTCTGCCACGCTTGCTCATATTGCTCTGTATTCAACGCCGTGTTATGAGTCATTTTACGTGCAGGAATAGCCCCCATCGGCGTCCAAGCAGCTGCTCCTTTACTGTCTACCACCATCAAATTTTGTACAGGGATCCCTACCTTTTTGGCATGCTCTGTTGCTTGCTGAACTTCGGTTAAGCACTCAAGTTGCACAAGCTCTAGGTTTACGGCATAGGGTTGATGAGCAACCCAACTCAGCGCTAGCTTCTTATCTCCAAGTTGTTTAACGGGACCAAATGTACTCATTTCTAATTGATAGGTATGACTTTTGCCATCAGGCAATTTAATTTCTTCAGCAATGAACTGCGTCTTGGTGTCTGCGTCAAGCTCAATCCAATCGGCTGTATCTAAATAACCATTGGTGAATCCCCACGCTATGCGATTATTGCTTCCAACCACAATGGCTGGAGCGCCTGGTAACGACACCCCAGTTACCTGAATTGCATGGCCCTGATCCTGATAATTAAGCTGGGCACGATACCAAATTGACGGCACATTTAAGCCAAGGTGCATATCGTCGGATAACATTGCCGATCCTGTCTTTGTAAGCGCACCATTTACGGCCCAATTATTACTGCCGTAAAGCGGCACATCAGCAATATGTGATGGCTGAGCTTGCACGATTTGTTGCTGTAATGCAGGAATAGTAACTGGCGATGCCGTAAGTACACTGTTATCCAAAGCAGCCTGATATTGACTAGGCTGCAAGATAAAATCGAGCATATCTTGACCATATTGCTGCTTAAGCGCAATTAGGGTTTCATCGCGCTCATAAGTACCTGCTTGCAAGTCTAGATACATGCTAAAAATAGTGAGTAAGCTGTCTTCTGGCTGCCATGGTGCAGGAGTTGCACCTAGAAGCAGGTATTCAAAACTGGTGAAGCCAGATTGTACTCGCCCATCGTTCACCCCTTGTGTATAACGCTCAAGGATTTGTCTATGCGCTTCAGGTAAGGACATCACGATAAGCTTTGCTCGTTTTCTGAATTGATGGAAACGCATGCTTTCATCAAGGCCAATGGCCGCCGAGCCAAATAACTCACTCAATTCACCTGCGGCATTGCGACGCAGCAGATCCATTTGAAAAAAACGGTCCTGACCATGTGCAAAACCCAATCCATACGACGCATCTGCTCGGGTGTCAGCCGACACCACAGCTTGCCCCATGGCATCGCGTGCTACCGTTACTGTATTATCGATCTCCGATGTACTACCTTTACCATCCAGTGCGGGCAAACTTAGCGCAAGTAAGCCATATATACTTGCAGTACCAAGCAATACCAGTAACAGCAGAGCGACAACAATTCGTTTAATCCAAGTAAGCATGACCATCCCTTAACAATGTATCTAGCGCTAATTTATGCCTAGAAGATATAGCATGTCATTGGCTAATAAACCAATATTCTCGACTTTGTCACAGTTATAAGACAATCAAGTTAAAGCATTTTATTTTGGTTAATTAGATTTCGCTTTGCGAGGACTGAACTATAGTTAAATCATCGTCTTCAACACAGAAGCACCATGATCTCTGAACTATCGACATCACCACTTAAATTTCGCTTTGTGAAATATAGCTTCTGGCTTTTGCTAGTCGTGATCATCGCAGTGGCATGGTATGTTGATCAAGTAAACTATCGCCGCTTAATCGCGATAGAAAAAAGCCGCTCGACCGAGGAAGTGAATGTCTACCGCACTAAAATAGAAGGTATTCTGGCAAAAAATGTACAACTTGTCAGAGGGCTAGGCGTTGCCCTTTCTGGTCAATCCGAGCTCTCTCAAGCTCGCTTCGAACAGCTCGCAAAACCCCTATTCGATAGTAGCCAAATCCTTCGTAATATCGGAGCAGCTCCAGATATGCGGCTCGACTATATTTACCCATTGAAGGGCAATGAAAAAGCCATAGGCTTGGACTACCAAACCCATCCGACGCAAAAATACGGCGCATTACTCGCCAAAGAAAGTCGCGAAATCGTGATGGCAGGTCCACTGGAGTTGCTGCAAGGAGGCACAGGTTTAATCGCAAGAGTTCCCGTTTACACAGACAAAACTCATTTCTGGGGTTTACTCTCTGTCGTGCTCGATATGGATAGTCTGTATCAACAAGCAGACTTTACCGCATTAGAAAGTCAATATCTGATCGCGATTCAAGGCGTTGATGGTAAAGGCCAAGACGGAGATTACTTTTATGGCAATAGTAATATTCATTCGCTTGCCCCCATCGCATTTAGTGTCAACGTGCCCTCAGGTGAATGGGAACTCTACGCTGTGCCTCGCATTGGTTGGCAACCAGCGGCAACTGCAGTGTGGCCTTTTCGCTTAGCTATCATCGCGTTGATTATCATCTTTATTGCCGCATTTATCTTCATCACTCGACTGCTATCGCAACTGCAACGTAATGCTTTGTCACTGACCAATATGGGCATACTCGCAGAAGTTGGTGCATGGGAAATTAACGTCAAAACACGCGATATTATTTGGTCGGACGTCACTCGTAGCATTTTCTGCGTACCGAGACAATTTCAGCCCACTTGGATGAATACAACAGAGTTTTTCAAAGCAGGTTTGCACAGAAAGCGTTTGCAAGACTGTGTTGATGAACTTATAAAAACAGGACATGAGTTCGAAGAAGAATTTATTATCCAAACTCAAAATCTGGATGACTTATGGGTGCTAGTGAAAGCACGCTCTATTCGCAGTGGCAAACGCACTAGCCACATTTTTGGTTCCATTCAAAACATCCATAAACGCAAAATCATGGAAATGGAACATGATAAATTCGCCAAAAATAATGAGCTCCTTGCCCATTTGAGCTCTCACGAAGCCATCTTAAATAACCATCTCAACAAAGCACTCACACTCTGTGCAGATACCTGTAGAAAAGGAGTGGAGGTGAATAAAGTGAGTATTTGGCAATTTAATGAGGATAAAAACCAGCTGATCCCAGTGTGTTTTTCAAATGCAGCGATGGATAACTTAGAGCACTTTCCTCCTTGGCGAAAAGCAATAGCGCCGGCATTCTTTAGTGAAATTGAGAGTGGCCAAATAATTGCGGCGGAACAAGCTGAAAACCACCCTGCAACAATGGCTCTCACCACAACGTACCTTGAGCCTTTTGAAATTAAGGCGATGCTTTGCTGCCCTATCAGTCATAAAAACCAATCCCTAGGCGTTCTTTGTGCAGAGTACGATGTTGTAAGTCCAGTTTGGGGTCAAAGCGATCTCCGTTTAATGAAATCTATCGCCGCCATATTAGGAAGCCTTTTTATTAATAAAGCCCATCAAAAGGCAAAAAATCAAGCCATCATTGATAAAGACTTAGCAGAACAATCCGCTAAAATGAAAGCAGAGTTTTTAGCCAGTATGAGTCATGAAATACGCACTCCACTCAATGGCGTAATGGGCATGGTTGAGCTTGTAATGCACTCACAACTCACTTCGACCCAACACCACCAGCTCTCTTTGGCACATAGTTCAGCGAAATCCTTGCTCACCATCATTAATGACATTCTCGACTTTTCCAAAATTGAGGCTGGTAAGCTAACGATAGAATTTGTTGAGTTCGATCTTATCGAAATGCTAAGCAATATGCTGTCAGCGTTTGTGCGCGCCGCTGATGCCAACAATAACCGGCTACATATCGATTTATCGGGCATGAAAGTCCATACCGCGCAAACGGATCCAAATCGCCTCAAACAAATCCTTAATAATTTGCTAAGCAATGCGATTAAGTTCACCCATGATGGTTCAGTGACATTAAGCTGCCATACCGAACAAACGGGCGATCAAACTCGGTTATGGTGCAGTGTAGAAGATACCGGTATTGGTATTTCAAAAGAAAAGCTCAATAAAGTTTTTGATTCATTTACCCAAGCAGATTTATCAACCACTCGACAATATGGTGGTACTGGGCTTGGTCTCACCATTGCAAAGCAATTGTCTCAGTTGCTCGGTGGTGACCTACAAGCATTTAGTAAAGAACACGTTGGCAGCACGTTTTCCTGTAATGTACTACTAACAGCAGCTAAACCCATTACCGTACATGAAAAGTCTGATAACTCAACGTTATATATATTAAGCGAAATCAATGAAGACTACGGTAAACTACTGAAGCCTTGGCATATCACGTGCTTACACGTGCAGCAACTTGATATGCTCATGACACAACTGCAACAACCGTCCTCACATCTTGCTGTTATTTTGGATGCCAAATTACTCAATGCCGCCCCGCGGAAAAAGCAACAAGCCCTCAAAACGCAGCTAACACAACAACAGATCGTTCATGTGCTTGCCGTTGAAGAACAAAGTAGCGAAACGCTCTCGCTATTTTCCTCTTGCGAGCGGGTGTACTATCCCATCACGCCATATGCAGCACTTCAGGTGTTCAACTCTGATTATCAAGACCCAGACAAGCCGAAATCAGTCAAAACCAACTCACAGGTCAGTGCTGATCCTCTGTTAGCATGCTCAATCTTATTGGTGGAAGATAATCGGATAAACCAAACCGTTGCGATGACGATGTTAGAGCGTTTAGGTGCAAAAGTAGTCTGCCAAGAAAATGGCGAGTTAGCACTTACACACTTACAATCAACTAACAAACCTTACGATGTAATTCTAATGGATTGTCAAATGCCAGTAATGGACGGTTATCAGGCAGCACAGCAGATCCGCCAAGGTGTTGCCGGAAAAATCCATCAGCATAGCGTGATCGTTGCACTCACCGCCAACGCGATGCAAGGTGATAGAGAAAAATGCCTTGATGCTGGAATGGATGATTACCTCACCAAACCCATTGACTTTGATGAGCTAAAAGCCAAACTTCTGCAAATAAAACCGCAGCAAACAATGCAAGCACCTTCGTCTACGGCCCAACAAAGTTAGCTCGCACACTTTGCTACAGTAAATATTGGTATTATATTGCTACTATCAAGATGATGTTATACATCTCATCAGCAACAACAAAAATAAGGAAAGTGATGCAATTAGATACTCAAGAGCAACGCGTACTGGGTAGCTTAATCGAAAAGCAAGTCACCACCCCAGAACAATACCCCATGTCACTCAACGGCCTCACCAATGCGTGTAATCAAAAGTCGAATCGCGAGCCGGTGATGGAACTCTCTCAAAATGATGTGTTAGACACACTGACTCGCCTACAAGAAAAACGCTTAATTACCTGCGACGAAGCACTCTCTGGTCGCGTCGACAAGTACAGCCAGCGTTTTTGTAACAGTGATTTTGGCCACCTTAAAGTCAACGCGAAACAAAAAGCGATAATCTGTTTGTTGTTACTACGTGGACCACAAACGCCAGGTGAACTGCGTACCCGTAGCAGCCGCCTCGCAGAGTTCAGCTCCGTACAGGATGTTGAATCGACATTAAGTGCGATGCAAGAACATGATTATGTAGTTAAGCTTGCCAGAGAACCTGGAAAACGAGAAAGTCGTTATCAACACTTGTTTGGTGACCAAGTCGTTGAACCAACAGCGCCTGCAGAACCCATAACCTGCACCCAAAATGACAGCGAAATCGAAAGCTTAATTGCCGAGATTAAGCAATTAAAGCAAGAGCTCGCCACCATCAAAGCACATTTAGGGCTTTAAAAAGCGCGTCAGCACCAACATAATAGAAGTTTATCGCCCCGATAGTATTGAGGAACCAGTATGCGTGAAGCAATCATGGCTGAAATGAAAGTTCAGCCAATTATTGACCCAGAATTTGAAGTCAAACGACGTGTCTCATTTTTAAAAGCACGATTACAAGCCTCTGGCTGCTTCACCCTTGTGCTTGGCATAAGCGGAGGAGTTGATTCGTCAACCTGTGGACGCCTATGCCAGCTAGCTATCAATGAACTCAATGCTGAACATGGTACTGGGGCTTATAAATTTATTGCCATGCGCTTGCCGTATGGCGTTCAAGCTGATGAAGATGAAGCACAACTTGCACTCGAGTTTATCCAACCTAGTCAGCGCTTAACAGTCAACATCAAGCCTGCGGCCGATGCCATGCACGAGCAAGCACTTGCTGCCATGGCGGGTGGAAGCGTGCCACTGCCTTCACAAGCCAGCGTGGATTTTATTAAAGGAAACGTAAAAGCACGCCAGCGCATGGTAGCACAGTACGAAATAGCAGGCCTGACTCGCGGTTTAGTAGTCGGCACCGATCACAGCGCTGAAAACATCACGGGCTTTTATACCAAGTTTGGTGACGGCGCCTGCGACTTAACGCCCTTGTTTGGCTTATCAAAACGCCAAGTTCGCGCACTAGCGGCTTTTCTCGGGGCACCTGCCGGACTAGTACATAAAGTACCGACAGCCGATCTTGAATGCGACCGTCCAGGCCTTTCCGATGAAGAGGCGCTGGGACTAAGCTATGACAATATTGATGACTTCCTTGAGGGTAAGCCTGTTAGCAGTGAAGTGAACGACAAACTTATTACCATCTATCAGCGCACCCAACACAAGCGTCAGCCAATTCCTACGGTATACGACGAACAATAATATTGTTGGCAGGAGATAATTAATTATTCACCCTGCCCCCTAATCTCTCAATTCACAAGGTGATGAACTTATGAGCCCAGCAGCCGCACCTATTTTAATTACTGGTGGCGCACAGCGCATTGGACTTGCTTTGGTGAAACACTTTCTCGCTAAACAGCAAGCCGTCATATTGACGTATCGCACCAAACACCAAGTTATCAATGAACTCGAATCGCAAGGTGCTATTTGTATCAAGGCTGATTTTGACGAGCCAGAAGCAATCACGCAACTCAACAACCAAATTCGTGCCCATACCGACGCACTCAGTGCCATCATCCACAATGCATCGAGCTGGGATTGTGAAGCCAACAACCCTGACTTTTCAGCATTATTCGACAATATGATGCGGATCCACGCTAAAGTCCCTTATTTGATCAATCATGCCTTGAGCGACTTATTGACAGCTAGCAATAACGTCAGCGATGTGATCCATATTACTGACTATGTAGTAGAAAAAGGCAGTCCAAAACACATTGCCTATGCCGCAAGTAAAGCTGCATTAGATAACTTAACACGGTCATTTGCCGCTAAGTTTGCACCTAACATCAAAGTGAATAGCATTGCACCTTCTCTTATCATCTTTAATCAAGACGATAGTGACGAGTACAAGGCAAAAACCTTGAAAAAGTCTATTATGGGAATTGAGCCTGGTAGCAAAGAAGTTATCAATAGTGTCGACATGATACTCTCTAGCAACTATATGACAGGACGCACGGTACAAATCGACGGTGGCCGCCATTTGAGGTAACGCATTATGCAAGACAAATTACAACAGAGTTATAAAACGATTATTGAAGCCGTGGGTGAAGATGCAGACCGCGAAGGATTATTAGATACGCCAAAGCGCGCAGCGAAAGCGATGGAATATCTGACTCAGGGCTACCGTCAAACACTGGATGAAATCACCAATAACGCGGTATTCAGCTCGGATGCCGATGATATGGTGCTGGTCCAAGATATAGAGTTGTACTCTATGTGTGAGCATCACCTTCTACCTTTCGTTGGTCGTTGTCACATCGCTTATATACCTAATGGTAAAGTGCTTGGCTTGTCTAAATTTGCCCGCATTGTTGATATGTTTGCCCGACGTTTTCAAATCCAAGAGCAGCTAACTCATCAAATCGCCAAGGCCGTTGAGGAAGTCACCGGCGCAAAAGGCGTTGGCGTGATCGTTGAAGCCAAACATATGTGTATGATGATGCGTGGGGTTGAAAAACAAAACTCTAGTATGCGAACTTCTGTGATGCTTGGTAACTTCAGAAGCGACCCCAAAACCCGCAACGAATTTTTACAGTTAGTGAAAGGATAAGCACGCTATGTCGAATGCCATTATTAAGGTGACGAATTTAAGACTACGTACCTTTATTGGTTTTAATCCCGAGGAGCGGGAAAAAAAGCAAGATGTCGTGATCAATATTGAAATTCACTACCCAGCGGATACGGCATGTTTAGATCATGATAACGTGGCTCACGCGCTCAATTACAAAACAGTGACCAAAGCTGTCATCACACTGGTAGAAGAAGGGCATTTTTTGTTACTTGAGAAATTAGTGGCTGACATACTTGCTGAATGTCATCAACATCAAGACGTGACGTATGCAAAAGTCACCGTAGATAAACCGCACGCTTTACGGTTTGCTGACTCAGTGTCACTCACGCTTGATTGGTACAGAAGCTAAACTAAGAGATAAGACTCTGATATTCACTTCCTTGCCTTCTGGTGTTAAGAAATCACCTGTAAGGCAAGGTAAATCACCAGTGCATAACGAGCGCCTTTACCGAGCGCGACTAACACAAAAAACCACCCAAAAGAGGTCCGTAGAGATCCCGCTACCACGGTCAAAGGATCTCCAACTATGGGGAGCCAAGCAAATAGCAATGAAAACTTGCCGTAACGATTAAATAGTCCACAAGCCTTATCATATTGCTGTTGAGAAACCGGAAACCAGCGCTTATCCCGCCACTTAGCGATAAACCAGCCAAGATAATAGTTGACACAGCTACCAAGTAAATTACCCGTTGTCGCAGCCAGCCATAACCAAACTAATTCGCCTTGTTGTTTCACAACGAGCCCACTCAGCGCCAGTTCCGACGACGCAGGTAATAAGGTTGCGGCAATAAAAGCAAGCCCAAATAAAGAAAGGTAAATCATATCAACGGCTATAAGAAATTGGACTTTAAGAAATCATCTAAGTGGGGCAATATACTGAAATGCGCGCAAGACTTCAAAAACACTGACATGGAATCAAGGGATAGGCATGAAAACAACAATAAAAATGTTACTACTTAGCACCGTACTCACCACCGGATTAAGCGGCTGCAAGGCCTCTAACGAAGCGCTACCACAAGCAGACGATGGCTATCAGACCTATATCCACACCGGCGACTCCTTTAAACATTTGCAATTTACGGATATCAAAAACCAAGCCGTTAGGTTCGATGCTAATCACAAAAAGCTGGTGATTTTATTCGCGACGTGGTGCTCTGATTCACAACGTTTATTAAGTGAACTAAAACAATCAGAATTACTCACCCAAGCCGAGTTAACCATCGTTGCCATTGGTCGAGAAGAAACTAACACTACGCTTGAGCAGTTCAACGAAACCATGCAATTGCCCATCCATTTTGTTGCCGATCCCAATCGAGATATTTACAACACGTATGCCAATAAAGGCATTCCTAGAGTCATCTTGCTTGATGAACGCAACCGAGTGATGCAAACCCTCATCGGTGAGCAACCCAACACCTTATCAAAACTAAACTGGAATTAACGAGGTAACTATATGAATCCAGAAGTCGTTAGCATTCTCACGATGGCCAAAGTTATCCAAACCGCCGTTGCCCCTGTATTTTTAATTACGGGTATTGCTGCGACCTTAGGGGTACTATCAAACCGCTTAGCACGGATCACGGATAGGGCGCGTTTACTTGATCGCAAGATCAATACTACGCAAGATGAAGAGCTCAAAATGCACTTTAGCCGTGAAATGCGCGCACTATTAAAACGGTCTCGTTTTATTCACGTTGCATTTAGCATGAGTGTACTCAGTGCGTTGCTTGTGTGTGCAGTGGTTATACTGCTGTTCATGTCACACTTGTACAGTATGCCATTGGGCATTACGTTATCGTCTTGTTTTATCGCCGCTATGGTGCTGCTTATTGGCGCGTTTGTCTCTTTGCTTGGAGAAATTTTTCTGGCCACCCGCAGTATGCGCAGGGGCATGATATTCAAAGACATCGAGAGTTGATTATTTAAAACTAGTTGCTTCCGTCACAGGGCACTTATCGCAATTGTTTGATTATATTTGTAATTTACATTGAAAATAGGGAAAAATATTAGGGGTTTACTATGAAGAAACTACTTACCGTCACACTATTTAGCTGTCTTGCAGCAACAGCGCAAGCTAACACTATGTTTGAATCGGCTGAAGATGCAATTGAATACCGCCAAGCGTCTTTCCAATTGATCCGTTTCCAGATTGGCAATATGGGCGATATGCTAAAAGGCAAAGTACCATTTGATGCTGAAGTATTTAAGCAACGTGCTCACAATGCTGCGCAATTATCGCAAATGCCTTGGGAAGCATTTATCGACGGTTCTGACAAAGGCAATACTGATGCCCTACCAGCCGTTTGGTCAAACAGAGCTGAGTTCGATGGTAAAGCCAAGCAATTTGCCGAGTATGCTCAAGCACTGGCTGTTGCAGCTGACTCTGGCGACAAAAAGCTGATTGCTTCTGCATTTAAAGATTGGGCAAAAGGCTGTAAAGACTGCCATAAATCTTTTAAAGATTAATACCAATCGTATAAAAACAAAACAGCCGCATATTTGCGGCTGCTTACTATCTGAATATCTCGTCACTTGCTTGGCTATCACCAACGACACAGTAATTCAGACATCGCACTGAGTAACCCACAGCCCTGCTTAATCACACAGCCAAATTGAATTACTGTCAGTGCTAGACTCGTAGATGACCTCTAGTGATCAATCATCAATATAGTCGAAATCATCATCGCCTAGATTTCTACGTAGGCGTTTTTGCTCTAAGTAGTCGTCTAGCTTTCTTTTGACTTTACGCTTTTGCTTGTCATGTTGGTTACGACCCAACTTTTCGAATTCATCGTCTGCAAAATCATCATCAAGCGCATCGTAAGAGAATGTCTTACCCACAACTAACTCCAAAATAAAATAGTCATTAATAAAATGAGAGCCGTCTCTCAAGATCACTATTTAGCGCTAAATTGTCATTCTGAAAAGTGAGAGTTTCTTATCCTTACAATAAAAATTTTTTATTGCCTAATTCATTTTGACAAAAACAACTATATTTTAGTCAATTTCATCACTTTTAGAGCACATTAACTTTCAACAATAAAATACAATATATTGATTTTATTTGAGTTTATATTTGGCATTGTTCTTGTAACAATAATCATGCAACTGAGCCAATAAGGATCGACCATGAATAAAATTTTACTACTAACAGCAGCAACAATGATGACAACCACCGTCGCTGCACACGAAAAAAATAACATCACGTTTAGCGGTGACAATTGTGAAGTAGAATTTCAAAATGACGTTAGGATCACGCCTGATAACTTGGTGATCACAACAGCCAAAAACAAAACAGCTGAGATCAACAACCTTGGCGAACTGACACTCAATGGCGAGCGCATCGCACTTAATACACAGCAAAAAACGATGCTCACGCAATACGGTGATGAACTAAGAGGCCGCCTACCACAAGTGGCTGATATTGCTTTTGAAGGCATAAAACTAGCGGGCGTTGCCCTTAATGAAGTGGCGCAAACCTTTAATTTAACCAGTTTAGATAGCATCCATGCTGTGATCGATGACCTCGAAACAGAAGTGCAAAATACGTTTTATCAGCAAGGTGCGTTTGTGATGGGCAAGCAAACCTTTGATGAGTTTGGCCAAAATTTCGATAATCAGTTTGAAGAAAAAATCGAGACTGCAGTACAAGGTGCCATGATGCAATCGATAGGTAGCTTACTGGTTGCGATTGGCAACGAAATGTCAGATGCAAACGGTGATATGAGCAGCTTTGAACAGCGTATGGAAAACTTCGCAACACAAATCGAAACCAAAGTTGAACAACAGGCAGAATCTATTGAGAAAAAAGCAGACGCACTGTGTGGCGACTTTGAACAAATAGCGAAAAACGAAGCCATTGTCGCAAAGTCTATTCCCGCAATGTCAGAGTACCAACTGTTTAAATTTAAATAATCTGACGTTGGCATAACTTACTTTTAATTCAGGATACGTTATGCCAACCCTTTCCTTTGTGCATCAGCCAACTCCCCCAGCGTTTTAATCGCTTGCTCTACCGACGCATCCCACGGCAAACCATAACTGATACGTATACAATTTTGATACTTTTTGCTGGCACTAAATAACGTACCAGGCGTAATACTGATCCCGCACTCCAAGGCTTTTTGGAACAACAAGGCACCATCAACGTGCTTACCTAAGTCTAGCCACAGCACACAACCGCCTTGCGGGCGACTGACTCTTACCTCACTACCAAATGCAACATTCACCGCTTGGATCATACGATCTCGATTCTCAATTAACCGTTTACGGACCAACTTTAAATGGCGCTCGTAGCCTCCGGAGCTGAGAAAGTCCGCCAGAGCCCATTGATTCATTAAAGATGACGAACAACTCAACGCACGTTTTATGCGCTTTGCTTTTGCACTAAATTGACTGGCGACCATCCAACCCACTCGATAGCTGGGCGCTGCGGTTTTTGAAAATGACGCACATGTGATCACTAAGCCCTTTTGGCTAAATGCTTGTGCCGGTATGCCGCGCTGCTCGGTAAAATATAAATCACCATACACATCGTCTTCTATCAACACCACGTCACGTTGCTCTAATAGCGCCACCAGCTGCGCACGTCTCGTATCTGGCATAAAGCTACCAAGCGGGTTACTAATACTGGTAGAAAACACACACGCTCGAATATCATGCTTTTCAAGTGCCCGTTCAAGGTCGCTCAGCCAAATGCCATCATCCGGGCAAACAGGTATTTCAATGGCCTTTAACCCTAAGTTTTCAGCCAGTTCAACAATGCCAAAATAACAGGGAGATTCAATCGCTATCACGTCTCCGGGCTTGGTTACCGCTTGTAACGCAATCGCCAATGCTTCTTGCGCGCCATTGGTGATCACCACTTCATCCATGTCTATTGCTAAGCCCATATCCAAATAACGCCGCACGATTTGCTTTTTTAAACTATCTAAACCGTCCATAGGGCCATAATTAATGAGTTCATTCCCTGCTTCTTTCATTGCGCGGCGCATAATTTTGGCAAGAACCTGCTCAGTACCAGCAATGGCGATGGGGTTAGCGATACCTAAGGGGATTGCATGCGGCTGATGGATCCCCTTATACACTTGTTCAATCAGCGCCTGCTTGTTAACCACTACAGGTTTGGCGGGCAATCGTGCACGCTTCGGAGAGTCGTTGTGCGAAGCTCTGTGGCATAAAAAGTAGCCGGATTTCTCTTTGGCAATGACTTTTCCTTGATCTTCAAGTGCTTGATAGGCCTGCTTTACCGTTGGGATACTGACATTTAAGTTTTGCGCCATAACACGCAATGAGGGAAGCTTTTCGCCCGGTAAAATGGACTCTTGTTCTGCCATCGACAAGATCATTTGGATCACCTGCTGATAGAGAAAGGCGGAATGTTGGCGTTGAATAACGGTACTCATAAGCAATAATCTGTATAGGTATAAATTAGTAAATTCTGTATATAGCTTATACAGAATAACAGCGTAAACTACATACTTCCACTGCTGTTTGAATCTAGAGCCGATCATGAAAAATCTATTTCTTTACGCCATCACTGTGTTGATTTGGGGATCAACATGGCTTGCCATTGAATACCAACTTGGCAGCATCAACGAGTTTGTGTCGCTGTTTTACCGCTTTGGCCTCGCCGCGGTTTGTATGTGGGCGTTTGTCATCTATAAGCGTGTGCCAATGCGATTTTCTCGCCGAGATCACGGCTTTTTCATCCTCTTAGCGCTGTGTAATTTTGGTGCTAACTATCTCTTCTTGTATTGGGCTCAGGCACATTTAACGTCAGCGATGGCATCAATTGCGTTTTCATTATTATTGGTCGTTAACATCGTCAACACTAAGTTGTTTTTTGCCAAACCTATTGCAAAGCGAATTTACTTTGGTGCATCACTGGGCACGCTTGGGATAGTCAGCTTGTTTTGGCACGATTTGGTCGCATTTGATTTGCAAAGCGAGGCCTTCTTGGGATTATCATTAGCTCTATTAGGAACAGTGGTCGCGTCACTCGGTAATATGGTGAGCGTACGCAATTCCAATCAGCAAATTGATGTTATGGCGGGAAATGCGTGGGGCATGCTTTACAGCGCTGTCATGTTAGCAACCTATGTCGCCTTTAGTGAACATCAGTTTATCAACCAAGCGCCGGCATCATATTGGTGGTCTCTGATTTATCTCAGCGTGTTTGGCACCGTCATTGCCTTTGGTTGTTATTTCTCACTACTCAAGAATATTGGGCCTGAGAAAGCGAGTTATTTGATAGTGTTATTTCCTTTTGTTGCCGTGGTCTTGAGTACCTTATTTGAAGGCTTTGAGTGGCAGCAAAATACATTTATTGGGTTTATTTTGGTCACCCTAGGTAATGCGATTGTACTCACGCCTTTAGATCGCATCTACGCTTGGTTGTCCATTCGGTCCCCAGTTAGAAGTTGAAGTCTTACCAATGCTTTAGCTTCTTACTTTTCAGCGCCATTTTATAATGGCGCTTTTTTTATGCTCAGAGCTTGGCGGCAGCAGGTTATCGTCGCAGGCGTGCGCCCAACAATCTCACCATCAGCCTCAATGTCATAACCCTCTTGTTCGATAAAAAGCTCTGCAATGCGGCCGTGGTGCACATTTCTTGTACCCATATGACGTTTAAGTAGCATATTGACAAACAATACCATCCGCTGCCAATGCGTTTGCGGCGTGAACCATAGTAGCTCCAGCTGACCGTCATCAAGGCAAGCCATAGGAGCAGGAGTTAACCCTGCCCCAAAGTGTTTGCCATTCGCAAGTAACAACATCATACCCTGCTCAGGCCACGTATTGCTGTGATAGCGAATGAGTTTGGCAGTAAATAGCGACATTAATCCCGCATAGGTATAGCTCAGCTTTCCTAGCCGTTTGGTTTGTCCTAAGTTATTCATGACATGCGCGTTAAAGCCAATCCCAGCAACATTGACAAACCAGCGCCCGTCCACTTTACCCAAATCAATAGTTGTGACCTGATCTGCAAATACAGCTGCTCGCCACTGTGCTTTGGAATAATGAAACTGCCGAGCAAAATCGTTGCCAGTCCCCGCTGGCAGCAGCGCAAGCGTGTTATCCCGTTCAGCAATGGCATTGGCGACTAGGTGCAACGTGCCATCCCCCCCAATCACCACCACGCTAACTCCCGCCGTAGCAGCTTGAGCAATTGCGTCCCTATCTGCGACAAAGTTTCCAGTGGTATTAAACCAAGTTGCCGTCAACTGTTGTTGTGTTAATTGTTGCTTTAACCATGCAATTTGCGCTTTCCCCTCAGCACCCGCTAAAGGGTTGACCACCACCAGCATAAAAACCCTTAAATACAAAAACTCAACTTATATGAATAAAAAACCAAAACTAAAACCAAAAATCAAAAACAAAAACCACAAACACACATATTAATTGGGCTACAGCCTAATCAAGACAATCGCAACCATGCATAAACATGCAAAGAACCCATTAAAACAAAAATGAACAAACCATTAATTCATTAGTTATTTTTATCCGAAAACATCAATTTTTATCGTTTTAAATTTAAACAAATTGCGTGCAAAATAGCCTTGTTTTCAATCATAGCTTATTAGGAGCCAGACATGCTTAATTCAGCTGCACCTTGCAGCCCATCACAAAACACGTTTAACCAAACACAACCAACTAAACAACGTCGTATCAATTGGACGAAGTGGTTGGCAGTATGTGGTCAACACTTAGCGTTAAAAGACGTGATTATGTATAAGTAAGTCTGCACAGAGCATGGCGCCCCAACCCGCCATGCTCTCGTCAGCATTTGTTTCAATAGACCATAAAAGCACCACTTCAACCAGCATTTTTGTACAAAACCTCTTCGTCAAACCGCTAATTTCTAGCACAATTTTAAAAAAACCTCACTTTTAGCACATTTTTTAAGCAAACAGTTTAAAAACGGTTTACAGCGCCTAAATCGCTAAGTATTATCTTTGCCCATGGAGAGATGGCTGAGTGGTTGAAAGCACCGGTCTTGAAAACCGGCATACGTTAATAGCGTATCTAGGGTTCAAATCCCTATCTCTCCGCCATTTTTAAAGTATTGCGCCGGAGAGGTGGCCGAGTGGCTGAAGGCGCTCCCCTGCTAAGGGAGTATAGGGTTTGTAGCCCTATCGAGGGTTCGAATCCCTCCTTCTCCGCCATCACTTATAAGAAAACCGCTTAATTGCGGTTTTTTTATGTCTGCGATTTATCACTTCCACACACAACTGGTCAGATGTCTTTAACCTATGCTATGTTGAGATCTGATTGGGGAAATGAGTGTGACTAATGAAAATCCATGTCTTAGAAGGCTATATTCAACATATTTATCTGGTTGAACACGAAACGGGCCTGCTGTTACTCGATGGTTGCTGTCGTGCCGATGTTGAGTTGGTCTGCAACTACATCCAACAACTGCAAAAGCCACTAAGCGCACTCAAGCTGATTGTGGTCACGCATATGCACCCAGATCATGCCGGTGGCGCGCACAAACTCAAAAAACTCACGGGCGCAAAGATTGCGGCCGCAAATGCCCCCAGTCAGTGGTATCGTGGTATTGATGGGGTCATGATGCACCTCTCCGATATGGCACTGGCACTTTGGGTTGCAGGGAGAAAGCGCAAGGCCAAACGCAATCTTTGGTACCCAAGACAATTATCACCAGACTTTTACCTAGCCGATGGTGATAGCTTGCCCCACTTTAACGAATGGCAAGCGATACACACACCCGGTCATACGGATAGAGATTTGAGCTTGTATCATCTCCCCAGTAAGCGCATCTATGTGGCGGATTTGACGGTAAAAGTGAAAGGGCAATTTGTTGCGCCTTTTCCGGTATTCTATCCACGCTTGTATCGCCAATCTCTTGCCAAAGTAAAGGCACTACAACCCAACTCCGTGCTCTTGGCGCATCAAGGAGAGGTACTTGCAGAAGAAATTGATTTCAACGCACTGATAGCGCGCGCGCCCAAGCAGCCAATGACACATTGGCGCTCGGTGAAGAAGAAGACCAAAAAAGCACTAGGATTAGGAAACTAGCTTTCGTTGATAACCTGCACCAACTGCGCGATGTCCTCCTGACTATTATAAATATGTGGTGAGACACGAATACCGTAGCGACGATTATCCACAGCAATGCCTGTTTTTAAAGTATTGCGCCGGAGAGGTGGCCGAGTGGCTGAAGGCGCTCCCCTGCTAAGGGAGTATAGGGTTTGTAGCCCTATCGAGGGTTCGAATCCCTCCTTCTCCGCCATCACTTATAAGAAAACCGCTTAATTGCGGTTTTTTTATGTCTGCGATTTATCACTTCCACACACAACTGGTCAGATGTCTTTAACCTATGCTATGTTGAGATCTGATTGGGGAAATGAGTGTGACTAATGAAAATCCATGTCTTAGAAGGCTATATTCAACATATTTATCTGGTTGAACACGAAACGGGCCTGCTGTTACTCGATGGTTGCTGTCGTGCCGATGTTGAGTTGGTCTGCAACTACATCCAACAACTGCAAAAGCCACTAAGCGCACTCAAGCTGATTGTGGTCACGCATATGCACCCAGATCATGCCGGTGGCGCGCACAAACTCAAAAAACTCACGGGCGCAAAGATTGCGGCCGCAAATGCCCCCAGTCAGTGGTATCGTGGTATTGATGGGGTCATGATGCACCTCTCCGATATGGCACTGGCACTTTGGGTTGCAGGGAGAAAGCGCAAGGCCAAACGCAATCTTTGGTACCCAAGACAATTATCACCAGACTTTTACCTAGCCGATGGTGATAGCTTGCCCCACTTTAACGAATGGCAAGCGATACACACACCCGGTCATACGGATAGAGATTTGAGCTTGTATCATCTCCCCAGTAAGCGCATCTATGTGGCGGATTTGACGGTAAAAGTGAAAGGGCAATTTGTTGCGCCTTTTCCGGTATTCTATCCACGCTTGTATCGCCAATCTCTTGCCAAAGTAAAGGCACTACAACCCAACTCCGTGCTCTTGGCGCATCAAGGAGAGGTACTTGCAGAAGAAATTGATTTCAACGCACTGATAGCGCGCGCGCCCAAGCAGCCAATGACACATTGGCGCTCGGTGAAGAAGAAGACCAAAAAAGCACTAGGATTAGGAAACTAGCTTTCGTTGATAACCTGCACCAACTGCGCGATGTCCTCCTGACTATTATAAATATGTGGTGAGACACGAATACCGTAGCGACGATTATCCACAGCAATGCCTGCTCGCTTAAGCTGCTCCATCACTGCCTCATGCCGCGAGCCAAAATGCAAAATAGCGGTCCCCGAGCAAGCACTCTGTGCTGTAGGAGAGCGATAAAATTCAGGCAATGCCGCTTGTAACTCAGATAACAAAGCAAAGTTGTACGCTCTTACTTGCTCAATCCCAAGCTCGGCAAAATAGCCAAGGCTGTGCCCCGCATAGATATAAGGTGCCACACTTGGTGTACCGCCCCAAAAACGCAGCGCACTTTCACTCAGCGCAAAATGATGAATATCAAACTCGAATGGATTTTGATGCGAAAACCAGCCAACATCTTTTGGCTCGCAATAAGGCAAGACATCTTCATTCACCCAAATAAAACCGGCGCCAGGGCCACCGCAGCTCCATTTCACACAAGAGCCGATAACGCAATCCGCGCCCCACTCGCTTAAATTTATTGGTAATACACTAAGTGACTGAGCAATATCAATAATGCTTCGACAGCCATATTGGTTAGCAAGGCTAATGATGTCAGCGACAGGCGCCTGCTGACCGCTGTTCGAATAAACATGACTGACAAATACCCAGTCAATTTGCTCGTCAATATATTGCTGCCACACACTTAGGTCGTGCATATTCATCGCTTCGGGAATATAAACAATCTCAATATTGTCCAGCGCGTTTTGTAACGCAAATCCCATACTGGGGAAGTCTTGCTCACTCATCAATACGCGTACTTTGCGAATGCCACTTTCGGGCAAACTCATCGTCCATTTCGTTAAACCACTGGAAAGGTTTGTTTGCGGACAAAACAGGCGCGCATCTGTGTGTAATAGGGAAGCTAGGGCTGAAGTAAAGCGATCAATTCCACTTAGCCACTGCTGCCAAGGCTCTTGATTTTGTTGTTGCCACGGCACCATAAATTGCTGATGAAAATCTTCCGCTGCAGATTTCAACACACGACCAACGGAATGGCTCAATAAATAGTGACCCGTAGGCAGGTGAAAATCATCCCTATACTGCTTCATGCTTAACCCCTATTGCTTGGCGTATTCGTTTTAAGTCATGATGCCGAGTGAAGATATCATCGCGCTCGGCAGCGGCTCGCCTATCTCTTAAGTCCGCGAGTTCTTTGAGTAAGACTTCAATCGGTGGACCACTGGCGGTCACTTTGCTTAAGTGCTGTTGCTGCATTGCCTGCGAAGGTTTGGCGATATACTTTTCGACGAGTTGATTGTGATGTTGTATGGCCGTATCTCCATGCAGCTTACACACTTGTATAAACAAGCTACAGGCAGGGCCAAACCAATCACTTTTCGGCCCTTTCAATGCTCTCAGAAACGCATCCATTAAATTAGGCGTACGCATACATTCACGCAGGGTTGCTTGGTCTTCTGGCATCATATAGAGGAATTTTTCCACCAGCATTTGACCGTAACTAATATCATTAGCCGGGCATAACCCCAACATCATATCGATAACATTGATACCCGCAAAATCTCCAGCGTTTGCACCACGATAGACCTCTTTACCAACTCGGTAAGGTTTGTAATAGGGTCGTACAACGTAAAAGAATGCCTCGGTATCCAGTTCCTTAAATAACTCTCGATTAGACTCTATCACCTCAAGCAGCGCTTGCTTAACTTGTTTGAGTAGCACCAATGACATGGGATGAGAAATTCCCAAATGATGTACCTTCATTAGCGATTCGGACGCTCGTTTATAGGCAAGAATGGCCTGAGTATTGTAGTCGATGAATAAGCGCTCTGCCGGATGAGAGGTAAAGCGCTTATACACGCCGTTGATTGCGCGGTTGTGTGTGGTGAGATGAGCCGTTGCGAAGCGCGGCGTAACTCCCAAAGAGGCACCGATGTGCATGGCCAGTGCCGATGCTTGTGTTAGTGGAGACACCCTTTCACGGCTTGGCTCGGTAATTTCGTGGCGTCTGCATGCAGCCATAAATAGACCAACGTTACCGAGTAAGTCGAATGCTTGCTCAAAGCCTTCGTCGGTATTACCTTCTTCTAGCAAGGCTTGGATCAGTTGATTACCTTCTTCTAATAACTGTGCTTTTAGCGTTTCACCAACGCCTTCAACGTTTGCTTTATCCTGTTGCTGCCAATAAAGATGTTCAAGCTTGTCGTTAAGGTCAACAAACGGGCCTCTAATCCAAGCGTCAAATTGTACGGCTAATGGACTCATTATTACTTCTCGTGATTATTCCACAGTTAAGGCTAGCAAATCACCACGAGCATAATTTGCCAATTTTCTCTAAAAGTTTAATACTGATTAGCAAGAATCACTCTTTTATTTGGTTTATGTCGGTAAATCTAGATGCCAAGGACAAATTGCTCCTTAACGCCTTGCAACATAATGCACGGTTGAGTAATGCCTCACTCGCCGAAAAGGCAAACCTTTCCGATACTCCCTGTCTTCGACGCGTAAAACGCTTGCAAGATACAGGAGTAATTTCAGGCTATCATGCGGCACTGGATAGAGCGCAAGTTGACCTAAGTATTCTTGTTTATGCATTTATAAAACTCAGTGAAAATACCGCAACCGCAGCGCATTTATTTGAACAACACGTGGAATCTGAAGATCAGGTGATCAGTTGTTCGGTGATCTCCGGAAGTCATGATTACCTATTGGAAATCGTAGCAAAGGATTTGCCCAGCTATGAACAATTTGCCAAACATCAACTGGGCGCCTGTAAGGTGATTAGCGGGATTGAATCAACGATTGTCCTCAAGCAAACTTTTGCGAAACGCATATTACCGATCCGCTAACCATTTTTATCGTCACCTGTTCTCGCTATACTGCATGTGATTTTATGCTCATAAGGACCGACTATGCGCCACTACCTTACCTCCACAGTACTTGCTTTTAGCCTGCTTGGCTCACCTTTGATCATCGCACAAGACTGTGTTACCCAAGTGAGTGATATGTCGCTATTCACCGAGAGCAAAGCATCGGGATTATTCCGCAAAGCAATCGATAAAGGCCCTGTCACCGTCGATATAGCGAATATAAAAAACTATAACGATTATATTCGTTCGACTAAGCAAATTATTGAAAGCCGCAATCCCCGCGCAACACTGCCGTGCCCGTTAATGACGCCCACTGCAACATTACTCAACCTGACAACCCCTAAGGTAAGTGACTTAATTGCGCCATTTTCACTTGAGCATGACAACAGAGATCACGCCATTTTACTTATCCATGGTCTGACCGATTCTCCTTTTACTTTTCACTACCTTGCGGCAGCGCTCTATGAAGCGGGATACAATGTCAGAACCATGTTACTGCCAGGCCACGCGACTGCACCAAGCGATTTAACCGAAGTTGATATTGACGATTGGCAAACTCATACGGATTATGCCATCGCACAGACGAGCCAAGATTTTAAGCATTTTTCCGTACTTGGTTATTCCACTGGTGCCGCCATAGTGCTGAGTAGCATAGCGAAGCACAAGCCCAATAATTTAGGCTCTGTTGCACTTATCTCACCCGCTACGGAGCCACATAATAAGAACGGTTGGCTAGCCAAATGGATTGATTACGTGCCATTTGTCAATTGGATAGATGAAGACGCAGATTTGGATTTCGCCAAATATGAATCTTTCCCATGGCATGGCGCAACGTTAGCCCATCAGGCTATGGCGCCACTCAAATCACTCACCACTTTGCCAGATGTACCGATGTTTATCAGCTATAGCGATGTCGATACCACCATAGACAATCATGCAACGGCAAAGCTGCTAGAAAAGTGGCAACCTAAGTCAACGTTGACCCAATTTATCTATTCGGAAACGCCATCGACTAAGCAAGGTGTGAATTATCGGAGCGTGAAAGCCGACAACATTGTCGATATGTCTCATATTGGTATTTTGCAGCCGCCTGAACATATTTTTTACGGCCGCAAAGGGCCTTATCGTAATTGCACCAGTTACCACTTAGAAGACCAAGCCTTCATCAACTGCCGCACAGGTAAAACCGTTCATTTTGGCGAGCGTCACGAGAAAAGCATGATGCAATACACCGCTCTTGCGCGGATCACGTTTAACCCTGATTACGGCAACTTTGAGCAAGCACTGCTCACATTTTTTGACCGCCACAATGACTGAGTACCAACACAGGTTTATTCATTCTCTGACTGAAGTGACAGCAGCACAGTGGGACTGTGTTTCACCATCACATGTATTTACGAGCTACGCGTGGCTGCTTGCATTAGAGTTGAGCGGCTGCACCAGCAAAGAGACTGGCTGGATACCGCATCACTTAATGATTGAACGCCAGGGCGAGTTGATTGCAATTTTACCAGGCTATATTAAATCGCATTCTTATGGCGAGTACGTTTTTGATTGGGCTTTTGCTGAAGCCTACGAGCGCCATGGATTTGATTACTATCCGAAATGGCTGTGTGGCGTCCCCTTTACGCCAACTCAAGGGCCAAGAATATTAACTAAACGTCTATCTTCTTGCTTGCTTGAATATATTGACGCTACGCTCACGAGCCTCGCCCAACTAGGCATTAGTGGAGTCCATATTAATTTTTGTCGTGAAAGCGATTTTCTCACTCAAAGTCATTTAACGATGCGCCGCAATGTGCAATTTCATTGGCATAATAGAGGTTACGCCGAGTTCGATGATTTTCTCGCACGACTCACATCAAGAAAGCGTAAAATGGTCATGAAAGAACGCCAAGCTGTGACCGCCCAAGGTATTAACATAAGCTGGACTGTTGGCAGAGAAATAAGCACAGCACAACTTGATGCGTTTTTTCTCAGCTACCAACTCACCTACCTTAAACGTTCGCGACACCACGGCTATCTCTCTCGCGATTTTTTTCAGCAAGTTATCACCTCGATGCCAGATAAGCTTCGTCTTTGCTGCGCTTACTTAAACCACGAAATTATCGCCACCAGTTTATATCTTGTGGATGGCGATACCTTGTATGGTCGCTATTGGGGCGCAATTGAGGATAGTTACGACTTTTTGCATTTTGAGCTGTGTTACTATCAAGGCATAGAGTACGCCATTGCTAATCAGCTTGCAGTCTTTGACGCGGGCGCTCAAGGTGAGCACAAGTTAGTGAGGGGTTTTGAGCCGGTGTGGAGGCAATCGTATCACCGCTTATTTCAACCTGACTTTCAACAAGCCCTTGAGGATTTTACCAAGCGCGAAGCTGACGCACTCGGGCATTACTTTACCGAGTGCCAAGCAAAACTACCGTTTAAACACCAATAAGCGATTATTAGCCGGCATCGCATAGTCTTGCTGTAGTGTAAGTCCTTGCTCTGCCGCAAGCGCCAATACCCATTCTTGATCGCGAATGCCACTCTCTTTGTCTTGCGATTTTAAATACGCATCAAACTCTCGGTTACTCTCGCTGGTAAATTCACCTTGATAATTAAACGGCCCATAAACTATCAGATAGCCGCTTTCTTCAAGATGTCGTCCTACTCCTGTGATTAAGCGCTCAACGAGCGTTGATGACACAATGTGCAAGGTATTAGCGGTATAGATCACATCATAACGCTGATTAACAGGCCACGCATGGTGTAAGTCTAGCGCCAATGGCGGTAAAGTATTTTCTAATTCTGAATCATCAAGCCACGCTTGAATACCTGCGTGATTAATCTCCCTGTCCGCCGTCTGCCACGTTAAATGCGGTAACGCCGCAGCAAAGTGCACAGCATGCTGACCCGTACCAGAGCCTACCTCTAGCACTTTCAACGGTTTATTTAGATAGGGAGTGAGCTTTTCTAATATTGGCCGTTTATTGTTTTCACACGCTTGAGAGTAAGGTTTTGTCATTTCGTTTGCACTATTTTGATCGATTTATGCGCCTCATTGAGGCAAGAATTTATCTCAATTGCAAGGCAAATAGCTAAAACTTCTACTAAGCAATTAAAATTAGAAAAGAAATTTATTTTGGTACAACTTCTGCTAAGTTTAAAGAGTACTAAGAGGAGAAGCGAGCATGAAAATTTCAGAGATCACCCAAATGCCAAGCCAACTTAAAAGCGAAGGACTTGTTCTGAAGAAGCGTAAAAATACCTTCACGAAAAGTCGCGCTTACCGACAAGAAGTCGCCAACCTGATGCAACTCGAAGAACAAGAGAAAGAGCATTCAGAACAGCAATATCTCCTCGGCTATAATTAAGCTCAATCACACTTTCTTAAATTCATTTCAGACTCATAGTGAGCTGCTATGGTGAATGCTAAACAAATTGTTTGGCAGTGCGAATACTAAAGCTTGAATTGCCAACCAAACGATGTAATGATAACCATTATCATTACATCGTTTGGTTTTGTATTTATGCAGCTAGCTACTTTATTACAAACTTATCGTGCGAAGCTTAATCGCCACTGCCAGCGACCACAACTCGAGGCGCCGCTCTTGGTTGCGGAATATATTTCGGCAGGCATAAGCATGGCAAAATGGTACGAGCGCCATAATAACCCGCTGCTGCAAGAGCTTTATCTTAAAAATACATTGTCCGAACTGTTAGAACAGATTGCCGATCCACTCGTTGATACCGCCATACGTAAACAATGCATGGATCAATTATTTAAGCCTTTGTTGGCACTAAAACGGTTTTATAAACATCACCATACTTCGTCACAGCAATTTTTGAAGCTCCAGCGAGATGCGTGCCAAACCTGCCAGCAGTTTAACCCTTTTTATTAGGAGCAACGATGACTACATTTCGTCAAGAATCCGATAGTATGGGAACATTAGATGTTCCTGAGCATGCGCTCTACAAGGCGCAAACACAGCGCGCTGTAAATAACTTTCCTATTAGCGGGATCACAATGCCTGGTAGCTTTATCAAAGCATTGGCCTACATCAAACAAGCCGCAGCAGAAACCAATCAATCCCTTGGTCATCTATCAAGTGATAAAGCAAAAGCAATCGTGAGTGCCTGTCAGCAGCTAATTGATGGCAAACACTTAGATCAATTTCCAGTGGATGTCTTTCAGACTGGCTCTGGTACCAGTTCAAACATGAATGCCAACGAAGTGATAGCTACTCTAGCGACTGAATTAAGCGGTGTCGCAATTCATCCTAATGATGACGTTAACATGGGCCAAAGCTCAAACGATGTGATCCCAACAGCGATTCACGTGAGTAGTGCAATCACAGCAGTGTATGACCTTCTGCCTGCACTAAAACACTTATCTAGTAGTATTGAACAAAAAGCAGAGCAAGTTGGCCATCACGTCAAAACTGGCCGTACGCACTTGATGGATGCAATGCCGGTGACCTTTGCACAAACATTAAGTGGCTGGCAAGCGCAAGTAGATAACGCCTGTCAGGGCATTGTTCATTCCTTAGAAAAAGTCTACGAGTTAGGTCAAGGTGGAACAGCGGTCGGCACAGGTATTAATGCCGATCCACAGTTCGCTAAGTTATTTAGCCAAAACCTGAGCACTAACATCGGGATCCGCTTCAGTAAAGGCAATAACTTTTTCTATCATATCGGTTCACAAGACGCGATTGTGGGACTTTCAGGCCAACTTAAAACCTTTGCAGTAGCACAAATGAAGATAGCCAATGACTTACGCTGGATGAATTCAGGACCGCTTGCTGGCCTAGGTGAAATCGAACTTGAGGCGCTACAACCAGGCTCTTCAATCATGCCAGGTAAAGTAAACCCTGTTATTCCAGAAGCGGCTGCAATGGCCAGTGCTCAAGTGATAGGTAATGATGCAACGATTAGTGTTGCAGGCCAGTCTGGCAATTTTGAGCTGAATGTTATGTTGCCGGTGATTGCATTAAATATTTTGCAAAGCATTGAGATCCTCTCAAATACCGCGAGGCTACTTGCGGACAAAGCTATCTCAAGCTTTAAAGTAAATGAGCAGAATATTCAAAAGGCACTGGCTAAAAACCCGATTTTAGTTACCGCGTTAAATCCTGTGATCGGGTATGAAAAAGCAGCACAAATTGCCAAGCTTGCCTACAAAGAAGGACGTCCAATCATTGAGGTCGCTGCTGAGCAAACCGATCTGAGTGAAGACGAACTTCAATCATTACTCGATCCGCAAAAACTCACCAAAGGCGGTCTATAGCGCCGTCCTTCAAAGCCTGCAATCACATATAGTGTATGCAGGCTGCAGAGCTTGCTATTCCTTAAGGACTTGCGTAGTTTAATTAGCAAACATTAGGAGAGCATATAATGAACAAGATGATCCCCACTTTACTGACAACCTTTTTGCTGTTTGGTTGCCAAGAAGAAGTAACTAAAAAAGAAACCACAGAACAAAAAGCACAGGAAACCAGAACTGTAAGCGAAAAGCACACCGAAATTAAAGAATCAAAAGAAGCAAGCTTGCCTATTCAACAAGATGGTAAAAAGCTCGATACCTCTGATATCAAAACCCATAAACAATCATTGGAAAACATCGTGGCCGACAAAAGCTGTGATAACGATACCCATTGTAAAGTCATTGCCGTTGGCGATCGTGCCTGTGGTGGCCCTTCTTCTTATCTAGTGTATTCAACAAGATCAGCAGATGAGGCCCAAGTTAAGCAGCTAGCGGAGCAAATTACTACATTAGAGCGCGCCTATAATATGCAAAATCAGATGATGAGTATCTGTCAGCATTTAATTGAACCCGCAACACAATGCGTTGAAAATAAGTGTGTTAAACTAGAAAATAGTCGTCCTACATACTAGAGGCAATAATGAAGTTAGCTATTTCTCTCGCTTGCATCGGCACACTAATTGCGGCGTTATCTGGCTGTGAAATGACACCAAGCGATGCAACAAGTCGCTCGAATGCTACACATACACTCAGCGATATAAGAGCAAATATAGGATGTGATGCAAGCTATCAGTGTAAAGTAATTGGAGTAGGTGAGCGATTAACCTGTGGTGGACCAAGAGAATACCTGATCTATTCAACGAAGCATACTGATGAGCAAGATGTAGAAGCAGTAGTTAGCGCTATTACAGAGCAAGAAAAGCTGAGTAACAAAGGAAAAGCGCCAGCGGTTAATTGTGAACCTGTGATGCCAATACAAACACTATGTATTGCCCATACCTGTCAGGCTGTGCCTCTATAGGCTGATGAGCACTCAGGTTATCGGATAAGCTCATTGATCACTGAGATCACCATCACTAACAGCGCACAAATACTCGCATTAATAATGTACTTCACTTCAAGCTGCTTCTTAATCCAATAGCTATACATAAAGCGAATTAGGTAAGTGGCTGAAGTACCAAACAATGCAAATATTACCAACAGTGCAATTAAATGAAATGACACGCTAAATCCCCTTTTTTTAGCCCATCATATCGTTAATTGACCCTTCCTTATAGCCCTTATTGCATAAAACCATATAGCTGCTCCTTGCTTGTAAATGCTCGGCGGATAAACCACCTCGCACCATATTTCACTGTGCTGATACTGTGGTGGGAGCGATTTCACCTCGTGAGGTTTCTATATCCCAAACAACATAAAATCCGTCGCATTGCTGCAACGGGTTTTGTTATACATGGGTGTTCCATACTATTTTTAGGTCGAAATTTTCATTGCAAACCATCGGCGGGTAAACCACCCCCCACCATGCTGCCCTTTGCTGATACTGTGGTAGGAGCGAGTTTACCTCGCGATGTGTTGATTGGCTTGCGAGGTTTTCTATACCCCAAACAGCAAAAAACCCGTCGCATTGCTGCAACGGGTTTCTCTTATTTGGCCCTGGCGATGTTCTACTTTCACATGGGTAATCCACACTATCATCGACGCTGTTTTGTTTCACTTCTGAGTTCGGCATGGGGTCAGGTGGGTCCAAAACGCTATAGTCACCAGGAAATTCTGTTCATCAATGAAGTCTCCCTCATTAATGTAAATCCGGAAAAAGCTATTAAATTCTTTGTCTACTTTAGTCTATTAACTTCTGTTAGCTAAGGCCTCCATGGATGGAGGTCATGCTAGGAATTGTCTGGAACAATTCTAGTAAACCACTTTGGCGTTGTATGGTTAAGCCTCACGGGTAATTAGTACGAGTTAGCTTAATGCCTCACAGCACTTCCACATCTCGCCTATCAACGTTGTAGTCTTCAACGGCCCTTCAGTTGACTCTAAGTCAAAGTGAGAACTCATCTCGAGGCCTGCTTCCCGCTTAGATGCTTTCAGCGGTTATCAGTTCCGAACGTAGCTACCGGGCAATGCAATTGGCATCACAACCCGAACACCAGCGGTTCGTCCACTCCGGTCCTCTCGTACTAGGAGCAGCCCCTCTCAATTCTCAAACGCCCACGGCAGATAGGGACCGAACTGTCTCACGACGTTCTAAACCCAGCTCGCGTACCACTTTAAATGGCGAACAGCCATACCCTTGGGACCGACTTCAGCCCCAGGATGTGATGAGCCGACATCGAGGTGCCAAACACCGCCGTCGATATGAACTCTTGGGCGGTATCAGCCTGTTATCCCCGGAGTACCTTTTATCCGTTGAGCGATGGCCCTTCCATTCAGAACCACCGGATCACTATGACCTACTTTCGTACCTGCTCGACGTGTCTGTCTCGCAGTTAAGCTTGCTTCTACCATTACACTAACCGTACGATGTCCGACCGTACTTAGCAAACCTTCGTGCTCCTCCGTTACTCTTTGGGAGGAGACCGCCCCAGTCAAACTACCCACCAGGCACTGTCCTCAACCCCGATTCAGGGGCCTAAGTTAGAACATCAACACTACAAGGGTGGTATTTCAAGGTCGGCTCCACAGAAACTAGCGTCTCTGCTTCAAAGCCTCCCACCTATCCTACACATGTAGGGTCAATGTTCAGTGCCAAGCTGTAGTAAAGGTTCACGGGGTCTTTCCGTCTAGCCGCGGGTACACAGCATCTTCACTGCGATTTCAATTTCACTGAGTCTCGGGTGGAGACAGCGTGGCCATGGTTACACCATTCGTGCAGGTCGGAACTTACCCGACAAGGAATTTCGCTACCTTAGGACCGTTATAGTTACGGCCGCCGTTTACCGGGGCTTCGATCAAGAGCTTCGCCTAAGCTAACCCCATCAATTAACCTTCCGGCACCGGGCAGGTGTCACACCGTATACGTCATCTTACGATTTTGCACAGTGCTGTGTTTTTAATAAACAGTCCCAGCCACCTGGTCACTGCGGCTCTCGTTTGCTTACAGAGCAAGTCCTTCACAAACAAGAGCGTACCTTCTCCCGAAGTTACGGTACAATTTTGCCTAGTTCCTTCACCCGAGTTCTCTCAAGCGCCTTAGTATTCTCTACCTGACCACCTGTGTCGGTTTAGGGTACGATTCAGTATGAACTGAAGCTTAGAGGCTTTTCCTGGAAGTAGGGCATCAACAACTTCACCACCTTAGTGGCTCGTCTCGACTCTCAGCCTTGGCAACCCGGATTTTCCTAAGTCACCAGCCTACAGCCTTTCACATGGACAACCAACGCCATGCTTGCCTAGCCTGCTCCGTCCCCCCATCGCATTCATACCGAGTACGGGAATATTAACCCGTTTCCCATCGACTACGCTCTTCAGCCTCGCCTTAGGGGTCGACTCACCCTACCCTGATTAACATGGGATAGGAACCCTTGGTCTTCCGGCGGAGGAGTTTTTCACTCCTCTTGTCGTTACTCATGTCAGCATTCGCACTTCTGATATGTCCAGCATGCCTCCCGGCACACCTTCAGCCACTTACAGAACGCTCCCCTACCCCGCGAACAAAGTTCGCAGCCGTAGCTTCGGTGGTATGTTTAGCCCCGTTACATCTTCCGCGCAGGCCGACTCGACTAGTGAGCTATTACGCTTTCTTTAAAGGGTGGCTGCTTCTAAGCCAACCTCCTAGCTGTTTTAGCCTTCCCACATCGTTTCCCACTTAACATACACTTTGGGACCTTAGCTGACGGTCTGGGTTGTTTCCCTCTCCACGACGGACGTTAGCACCCGCCGTGTGTCTCCCGGATATTACTTTACGGTATTCGGAGTTTGCAAAGGGTTGGTAAGTCGGGATGACCCCCTAGCCTTAACAGTGCTCTACCCCCGTAAGTATTCGTCCGAG